>NZ_JBEYZX010000004.1:219936-275758 GCF_040646255.1 Streptomyces sp. NPDC046203
TCCCGTGGCGTCGACGAGTGCGGCCACCGTCCGGTTCCCGTGGCCGTAGGCGCGCATGACGGCGTGCAGCGCCGCCAGCGCGAAGGCCGCGACCGGCGCCCCGTCGTCCTCGCGCAGCGCGTTCCGGAGCGCGGTGTAGTCCTGCCCGTCGACGCGCAGGTCCTGCCGTTTGGTCGCTCGTACGGCGGGGTCGTCGTCCCGCACCGCGATCTTGTTGCGCCACTCGTCCTTGAGGAGCATCTCGAGATCGCAGCGCTCGCTGGACACTCGTGCGACGCGGGCGGACCAGTCCGCGCCGGCCGTCAGGTTTCCTGCTGACTTCATTCGTAGGCTCTCCGTCGTGCGGATTCGAGCGACCCGCGGCGGTGGGCAGGTCCGCCGCGGGCCGCGAAGGTCAGAGAACGCGCTGGGCCGGGGGCTGTCCGGCGGATCGCGGCCTGGGCCGGGATCCGCCGGACAGCCCCCGCGGGTCGTACGTCGGGGCGGGCGGCGCCCTCAGGCCGCGAGCGACCCGAGGCTGCGGGCCAGCGCCTCGATCGCCCGGTCGATCTCGCTCTCGGTGATCGTCAGCGGCGGGCGGAAACGCAGGCCGCTCTCTCCGCACGGCAGCGCGATGACGTGGTGCTCCCGGTACATCCGGCCCAGGAGGTCGTCACGGACACCGGCGTCCGGCAGGGTGATCGCGCACATCAGACCTCGGCCGCGGGCGTTGCTCACGACGGCCGGGTACTCGGTGGCCAGGGCCTCCAGGCCGTCGAGGAGGTACTTGCCGCGTCGCGCGACGGATTCGAGGAGGTCGGAGCGCTCGATCGTCTCCAGGATCCGGGTGGCGCGGACCATGTCGGCGAGGTTCCCGCCCCAGGTCGAACTGATCCGGGAGGAGACGGCGAAGACGTGGTTCGCGACCTCGCCGATCCGGCCGCCGCCCATCACCCCGCACACCTGGGTCTTCTTGCCGAAGGCGACCAGGTCGGGCCGCAGGCCGAGTTGCTGGTACGTCCAGGGGGTGCCGGTGATCCCGCCGCCGCTCTGCACCTCGTCGAGGACGAACAGGGCGTCGTACTCGTGGCACAGCCGCTGCATCGCCTGGAGGAAGCCGGCGCTGAGGTGGTTGTCCCCGCCCTCGCCCTGGATCGGCTCGGCGATGAAGCAGGCGATCATGCCGTCGGCGGCCCGGAAGGCGTCCTCGGCGGCCCGCAGGGCACGCTCTTCCGCCTCCTGGTTGGCGCGCGCGTGCTCGCCGAGCGGATGCAGCAGCGCGGGGGCCGGGATCCTCGGCCAGTCGAACTTGGGGAAACGGTCGGTCTTCGCCGGGTCGGTGTTGGTCAGCGACATGGTGTAGCCGCTGCGACCGTGGAACGCCTGCTCCAGGTGCAGCACCTGAAGCCGGTTCGCCGCCCGCTCGTCGAGGCCCAGCCGCTGCGCCTTCCAGTCGAAGGCGGCCTTGAGCGCGTTCTCGACGGCCAGCGCGCCGCCGTCCACGAAGAACAGGTGCGGCAGCTCGGGGTCGCCGAGCACCCGGGCGAACGTCCGGACGAACCGGGCATACGGAACCGTGTACATGTCCGGGTTGGACGGCTTGTTGACGGCCGCGGCGGCGAGTTCCCGCATGAAGTCCGGATCTTCGGTGATACAGGGTGGATTGATGCCGAGCGGCGCCGATGCGAAGAAAGAGAAAAGGTCGAGATAGCGATCCCCGGTCACCCCGTCGACCAGCCAGGACCCCTGACTCTCGGACAGCTCCAGCACCATGTCGTAGCCGTCCACGAGCACATGAGGACGGAGTGCGCCACGCACGTCCCCGGCGCACAGATCCGCCGTCCCGGAATGGTCGGACCCAGGTAAATGTCCCTGTTCACTCATATTCGAATACTCCTGTAGAGGCAATGCCGACCCGGATTTCCGCGGCGGCGAATTCCACATTCGCGGACCGATGCTAAGCGGCACTCGTCTTCACCCCCTCCCCGACCTCTCTCATGCCTCTCTCCGCATTGTCTTCAGGATCATCCGAGGTATCGGATCTCCACGATCAAGCAACGACTGCTATTGTCCGGCGCGGCAATCCGACTTGGCCGGTCCCGGTATTTCTTCGAGTGTTCGGGAGATCACGAAATGGCCTGTTCCGACTGGGGCGATGCCCGTCGCCGCATGCTGCTCGACCCCACCGCCGTCAACCTCAACACCGGCTCCGCGGGCCCGCTCCCGCGCACCGTCTTCGACCACGTCACCGGGTTGCGCGCCCGCCTCGCCCACGCGCCGATGGACTTCCTGCTGCGCGAGGTCCCCGGGCTGCTGTGGCAGGCGCGCGAGAGCCTCGCCGGCTTCGTGGGAGGCGACCCGCACCGGCTCGCGTTCACCACCAACGTCACCGGGGCCGTCAACCTGGTGGCGACATCGCTGCCCCCGCTCGCCCCGGGCGAGATCCTGATGACCGACCACGAGTACCCGCCGATGCGCTGGTGCTGGGAGCGCACGGCCCGACGGCAGGGCCTGTCGGTCAGGACGTTCCCGCTGCCGGAGATGCCCGAGAGCCCCGCGGAGATCGTCGACGCCGTCGTCGCCGCGCTTGGACCGCGGACCCGAGTCCTCTTCCTCAGCCACGTACTGTCGGCGACCGGCCTGATCCTGCCGGTCCGGGAACTGTGCGAGGAGGCCCGCCGGCGCGGGATCGTCACGGTGATCGACGGCGCCCACGCGCCCGGGTACGTCGACCTGGACCTGACCCGCATCCCGTGCGACTTCTACGTGGGCAGCGGGCACAAGTGGCTCCTCGCCCCCACCGGGGTCGGCTTCCTCCACATCGGCCCGGGACGGGCGGACGACCTGGAGCCGACACAGGTGAGCTGGGCCTACGAACCGCCGCCGGGAAGCGATCCGGACCGGCGCGACCGGTTCGGCAGCACCCCCCGGCTGCGCCGGCTGGAATGCGAGGGCACCCGCGACCTGTGCCCCTGGCTGACCGTGCCGGAGACGATCCGCTTCCAGGCCGGACTGGGCCACGACAGGATCCGCGCCCGCAGGCGCGAGCTGGCCGATCACGCCCGCCGGCGCCTGACCGACGGGCAGGGGCTGAAACCGGCCACTCCTGAACCGTCATCCCTGTCCGGCGGAATGACGGCATTTCACCTGCCCGCGACCGTACGAGCGGACGAGGTGCGTCAGGGCCTCTGGGAACGTTTCCGGATCGAGACCGCCGTGTCCGACGGACCGAACGGGCCACTCCTGCGAATATCGGCGAATTTCTACACCACCGAAGAGGAAATCGATCACCTGGCGGACTCACTGAAGGATCTCCTGGCGGGCTGAGTGCGGGGCGGCCGTTCCGGAACTTCACCACGGCGTCGTCCACCGCCTCGGCACCACGGAACCGTCGGGTCGCCCGACCGATTTCCACGATATTTCACGGGGCGGGATCCGGACAATCCCTCAGCACCATCTGGACGGGACCGATGAAATGTGGCCGGCGCATTCGGCATTCCGCCCCGAAGCCACGACGATCGACTTCCCCGAAGCTATTCGAAAGGCGTGACCGCTGGTACGGTGACCGCGTCGATCACCCGACCCGCCCGAGTTCCTCGCGTATCGACTCGGCCACATATCGGATATTTCAAGGTTTGAAGAATGATCGCCGTTCCGGGAGAAGTCCGTTGGAAACGGGCGGTGTGAAGGGACAGGGGGACGGACACGGCGGTATCGCGAGAGGTACGGAGGTGCGGCCGGCCCCCACCGCTTCGGCGGCTCCGGCGGGCCGAGGCCGCCCGTACCGCCGGACACCGAGCCGCCGGAGCCGCCGGAGCCGCCGGAGCCGCGAGCGGAACGAACAAGCCTTCGCGGACGCATGTCGGCGAGACAGCGAGACAGCAGGACAGCAAGGCGGACGACAGCAAGAACGGGAACGGGGTGCCGGAGCGAACCGGTCCCGAAACGCTCTACGAGGAGTCTCCATGGTCACAGCAGTCAGCAGCACCCACGACGTCCGGGCGAAGGCGGAGCACGCCCTCGCGCGCTGCGGCGTCGAACTCGGCGCGGTCAAGGGCGACGCGCTCACCGCCCGGACGCCGGTCACCGGCGCCGCCCTCTTCGGTCTGCGCGCCCACACCCCCGCGGAGGTCGACCAGGCCGTCGAGGCCGCGCACGCGGCGTTCCTGGAATGGCGGACCACTCCGGCACCGGTGCGGGGCGCGCTGGTCAAGCGGTTCGGCGAGCTGCTCACCGAGCACAAGCAGCATCTGGCCGACCTGGTCACCGTCGAGGCCGGCAAGATCCGCTCCGAGGCGCTCGGCGAAGTGCAGGAGATGATCGACATCTGCGACTTCGCGGTGGGCCTGTCCCGGCAGCTCTACGGCCGGACGATGCCCTCCGAACGCCCCGGCCACCGGCTGATGGAGACCTGGCACCCCCTGGGCGTGGTCGGTGTGATCTCCGCGTTCAACTTCCCGGTCGCCGTGTGGGCGTGGAACGCCACGGTCGCCCTGGTCTGCGGTGACACCGTGGTCTGGAAGCCGTCCGAGCTCACCCCGCTGACCGCGCTGGCCTGTGCCGCCCTCCTGGACCGCGCGGTGGCGGAGACCGGTGCCCCGGCGCACCTCAACCAGGTCGTCCTCGGCGCGGCGGAGACCGGCGAGCGGCTCGTGGACTCCCCGCTGGTGCCGCTGGTCAGCGCCACCGGTTCGACCCGGATGGGCCGCGCGGTCGGCCCGCGCGTGGCCGCCCGGTTCGGTCGCAGCATCCTGGAGCTCGGCGGGAACAACGCCGCCGTGGTGACCCCGTCGGCGGACCTCGATCTCACGGTCAACGCGGCGGTGTTCGCCGCGGCGGGCACGGCCGGCCAGCGGTGCACCACGCTCCGCCGGCTGATCGTGCACGCCGACATCGCGGACACCCTCGTCGAGCGGCTCACCGCCGCCTACCGCCGGCTCCCCGTCGGCGACCCCTTCCAGGACGCCACCCTGGTCGGCCCCCTCGTGAACGAGGCCTCCTACGACAGGATGCGCGAGTCGCTCGACCGCGCGGTCCAGGACGGCGGCACCCTGTGCGCCGGCGGCGAGCGTGCGCTGTCGGACGCGGCACCGGACGCCTTCTACGTCCGGCCCGCCCTCGTCCGGATGCCCGCGCAGACCGCCGTCGTACGGGAAGAGACCTTCGCGCCCATCCTGTACGTCCTCACCTACCGCGACCTCGACGAGGCGATCCGGCTGCACAACGACGTACCGCAGGGGCTGTCCTCCGGCATCTTCACCGCCGACCAGAGCGAGGCGGAACGCTTCCTGGCCGCCGACGGCGCGGACTGCGGCATCGTCAACGTCAACATCGGCACCTCGGGCGCGGAGATCGGCGGCGCGTTCGGCGGCGAGAAGGAGACCGGCGGGGGCCGCGAGTCCGGCTCCGACGCCTGGCGGGCGTACATGCGCCGCGCGACCAACACCGTGAACTACTCCGGGCGGGTGGCACTGGCCCAGGGCGTGGACTTCTCCCAGTAGGGACGGATGGGGCCTGGACCTGGGCCCGGGGGCACCCCAGGCCCAGGTCCAGGCCCAGGGCTCAGGTACTCAGGACCCCGGAGCGAGGGTCGAACGGTCGTTCAGGCAGCAGCAAGGCCGTCGCTCAGCACTGTCTGGGCCGGAGGGGTGGGGACACATGCGTCGCGGAACGACAGCCACGGCCACGCTCGCGTTGGCGTGCGCGGCCCAGTTCATCGTCATATTCGACATCTCGGTGATCACCGTGGCGTTGCCGTCGATCCAGAGGGATCTCGGTTTCGCCCCGGCGAACCTGCAATGGGTGGTCAGCGGCTACACGCTGGCCTTCGCCGGCCTGCTGCTGCTGGGCGGCAGGCTGGCCGATCTCTACGGGCACAAGCGGATCTTCGTCAGCGCGCTGACGGCGTTCACCGCCGCCAGTCTGGTCGGCGGCCTCGCGACCGTCCCGGCGGTACTGATCGCGGCGCGCGCCGCGCAGGGGGTCGCCGCCGCCGCGCTCGCCCCGCTCGCCCTGACCATGCTCACCACCACGTTCCCCGAGGGCCCGCTGCGCACCCGGGCGTTCACGATCTGGACGGCGCTGGGTCTGGCGGGCGGCGCCTCGGGGAACCTCTTCGGCGGCATCCTGACCGAGTACCTGACCTGGCGGTCGATCCTGCTGATCAACGTCCCGCTGGGGGTACCCGTGATCCTCGTCGCCGCCCGGTTCCTCACCCGGCGGGACACCTCCACGCGCGGCATGCGGCTCGATGTGCCCGGGGCGGTACTGGCCACGGTCGCCCTGATCCTGCTCACCTTCGGCATCGCGCAGGCCCACACCCACGCCTGGACCGATCTCGCGACCGCACTGCCCCTCCTCGGCGGGCTCGTCGCACTCGCCGCCTTCGTGGCCGTCGAGACGAGGCTGGCCCCGCAACCCCTCATACCACCACGCCTGTTCAGGCTGCCGGGAGTGAGCCGGGGCAACCTGGCGATGCTGCTGGGAGGCGCGAGCTTCCACATACCCATGTGGTACTTCCTGACTCTGACCATGCAGGACGTCCTCCACTACAGCGCCGTACAGACGGGCCTCGGGTTCCTGCCGCACACGGTGGTGATGCTGCTGGTCGGGCTGTTCCTGACGCCGCGGCTGATGAGGTTCGTCCAGCCCCGGATCCTGGTCGCCACCGGTGCGCTGATCGCCGCCGCGGGTTTCCTGTGGCAGAGCGGCATCACCCCGAGCAGCGGGTACGGCACCGGCATCCTCGGCCCGGCGGTCCTGGTCTCGTTCGGCACCGGCCTGGTCGGCACCCCGGTGAGCACCACCATCACCAACGGGGTCGCGTCCGCCGACGCCGGCGCCGTCTCCGGACTGCTGAACACGACCCGGCAGTTCGGCGGGGCATTCGGCCTCGCCGTACTGCTCACCCTCACCGCGACGCATGCCACCGACGCCCCCGCGGTGCTCGCGGACAGCTACCAACGCGCGTTCCGCGGCATCGCGGTCATACTCCTCGGGCTCGCGGCGCTCGCCTCCCTGCTGCCCGCCCAGCACCTGGCGGGGCGCCGGAGCCCGGTGGAGACCGCCCCCTCGGCGGACCGAAGCGGCCGGCGAAGCGTCCAGTGATCCGACCCGAAGGCCCTCTCGGCCGCCGGCCGCGGCCGCACGGTGGAGCGTGCCATCACTGCCGGCGCGGCCCCTCTGCCACTGGCGGCACGCCCGCACCATCGGCGAGCACCTCCAGTGGCAGACCCTCCCCGCGAGACCGATGATGAGAGGAGGGCGGCGGGGCAGGCGAGCATTCGAGCCGTTCTTCGATTGCCGATGACGTCGACTGTTTCGACTGACGGGGCATCACTTACCTTGTGCCATAGGCCATTCGTCGCTCGGTCACGCCACTCACGCCATTCCCGCCAGAGGAACCTCACCGACATCGAGGGAGTCCCCATGTCCACTGCGGAGCAGGTGCCCGACATCCTCTCGCCCGAGTTCGCCGCGGACCCCTACCCCGTGTACCGCCGGATGCGCGACACCGCGCCCCTCATCTGGCATGAGGCCACGCGAAGTTACCTCGTCTCGCGCTACGAGGACGTCGAGCGCGTCTTCAAGGACAAGCGCGGCGAGTTCACTTCCGACAACTACGTGTGGCAGGCCGAGCCCGCACACGGCAAGACGATCCTCCAGCTCAGCGGCCGCGAGCACGCCGTACGCCGCGCGCTCGTCGCCCCCGCCTTCCGGGGCGCGGATCTCCGCGAGAAGTTCCGCCCCGTCATCGAGCGCAACGCACGCGAACTGATCGACGCCTTCCGGGACTCCGGCTCCGTCGACCTGGTGGACCAGTTCGCCACCCGATTCCCGATCAACGTGATCGTCGACATGCTGGGCCTCGACAAGGCGGACCACGCCCGCTTCCACCGCTGGTACACCTCGATCGTCGCCTTCCTCGGCAACCTCTCCGCGGACCCGGAAGTGGCCGAGACGGGCAAGCGGACCCGCGCCGAGCTCTCCGCGTACATGCTGCCGATCATCCGGGAGCGCCGTGCGAACCTGGGCGAGGACCTGCTGTCCACGCTGTGCGCCGCGGAGATCGACGGGGTGCAGATGAGCGACGAGGACATCGACGCGTTCTGCAGCCTGCTGCTCTCCGCGGGCGGCGAGACCACCGACAAGGCGATCTCCGGCATCTTCGTGAACCTGCTGCGCCACCCCGACCAGCTCGCCGCCGTCCGCGCGGACCACGACCTGATCCCGCGGGCCTTCGCCGAGACCCTGCGGTACACCCCGCCGGTCCAGATGATCATGCGGCAGTCCGCGACCGAGGTGGAGCTCAGCGGCGGCACCGTACCGGCCGGCGCGACCGTCAACTGCCTGATCGGCGCGGCCAACCGCGACGAGAGCCGCTACCGCGACCCGGACCGCTTTGACATCTTCCGCGACGACCTGACCACCTCGACCGCCTTCTCCGCCGCCGCCGACCACGTCGCCTTCGCCCTCGGCCGGCACTTCTGCGTCGGTGCGCTGCTCGCCAAGGCGGAGGTCGAGACCGGTGTCGCCCAGCTGCTGGACGCCATGCCCGACGCCCGCCTGGCCGAAGGCTTCACCCCGGCCGAAACGGGCCTCTTCACCCGAGGCACCGTGAGCCTGCCGGTGCTGTTCACCCCTGCGCCGACCGCCTGACCACCTGACCGCCCACCGTCCCGGCCGAAGCCCGGCGGCCAGGGCCCGGCAACCACGGGACACGAGTGTCGCTGCGCCGTGACGCCAAGCGCCCCGTAAACGCACGAAGACCCCAGCTAGGCTGGGGTCTTTCGTTGGTGTCCGAGGGGGGACTTGAACCCCCACGCCCGATAAAGGGCACTAGCACCTCAAGCTAGCGCGTCTGCCATTCCGCCACCCGGACGGGGTGTAATGCTGATGTCGCCTGTCTTGCTTTCGGGGTGTTTCCCGCGGCGACATAGATAACTCTATCAGGGGTTCGAGGTGGGTTTCACCAGCGTTTTCCGTGGTCAGCAGGGGGTCGGACGGCGGGTGCACGGAGGGTTGCCGGGTGCGCACGGTACGTACCAGGTGCGGGAGGCGCGCTGGTCGTACGGGGTGCAGGGGGTACGCGCATCAGCGCCGCCCCGCGAGAGGGGCGGGTCAGCGGACCTCGGCGAGGCGGGCCGAGACGACCACGTTGTCCGTGTAGCCGCCGCCCTCGGCGTACGGACCGCCGCAGGTGATGAGACGCAGCTCCGGGGCGCTGGTGGAGCCGTAGACCCGCTCGGCGGGGAAACGGTCCTTCGGGACGAGTTCGACGCCGTACACGGTGAAGACCGCGGTGCGGCCGTCGGCGCGGGCGATCTCGATCCGCTGCCCCTTGGCGAGCGCGCCGAGGTCGTAGAAGACGGCGTGGCCCTCGGCGGTGTCGACATGGCCGACGACCACGGCGGTGCCGCGTGCGCCGGGGGTGACCGAGCCGGTGAACCAGCCGGCGAGGTTGCGGTCGCCCGGGGGCGGGGCGGCGATCCGGCCGTCGGCTTCCAGACCGACCCGGGCCACCGGGGCGTCGACGCCGACCGCCGGGACCCGCACCCGGACAGGCGGAGCGGCCGGCAGCGGGGCGGGAGCCGGAGGGGCAGCGCGCGAGGCGGTGACCTCGGCCCGGGCGGGCAAGGGTGCCGCGGCGGGGGCGGGGCGCGGGGGCCCGTCGGCGGGCTCGTCCGTCAGGCCGCCGCGGAGAAGGTGCACACCGATGAGGAAGACGACGGCGACGGCGCCCCAGGCACCGCGCAGGCCCAGCCCGCTCCGGACGCTCTGGTCGCTTTGCCCGTACACGTGAAGCCCTCTCCTTGATCTGTTCCGGTCCGTTCCAGTCCAGCCCGTTCAAGTCCGGTCCGGTTCTTCCCATGCCGGTCCGATGCGGTCCCGTCCGGCCGGTTCCGAACGGAGGCCGGTCCGGCGGACCGTACGGAAAGCGGCGCCCCTCCTCCCCGGTCCTCGTCATACCGGGAAGAAGGGGCTGTCTTCGGGGGCTGCCCTCAGCCCTCGGTGCGCTCGCGGCGGCGCGTCAGGACGACGGCCGCGCCCAGCGCGCCGGCGATCAGGACGCCACCCGCGACCGCCGCGGCGGTGCCGAGTCCGGCGGGACCTCCGTCGGAGGCGCTGTTGCCGGAGACGCTGCCGAAGCCGGCGTTCACGCCCTTGTGGGCGTCGAACGACGGGTGGCCCTCGTGGTCGCGGCCGCCCATCCACTCGTGCTCGTGGTCTCCACCGTGGTCGCGTCCATGGTCACGGCCGAAGTCACGGCCGAAGTCCCGGCCGAAGTCCCGATCGTGGTCACGCCCCGGCTCGTGGCCGTGGTCGCGGCCCGGCCGGTCGTGGCCGCCGCCCCCGACGACCGTGAGGGTGGTGCTGCCGCGTTCGCCCTTGCAGTCGAAGGTCACCTCGAACCGCTCGCCGTGCTTGAGGCCCGGGTCGACGCGGGCGGTGCCCGGCCGCCCGTCCCGCAGGACGAGCGAGTCGAAGGCGTCGGACTCGACGTTCACCACCGGCGCCCGGCATCCGTCCGCCTTGAGGGTGACGGTGCCACCGGGAGCGACCTGCCGGGGAGTGACGGAGAAACCGAACGAACCGCCGCCGTGTTCCCTCGGGAAGCCTCCCCCGGGGCCGGTGTCGTCCGCCGCGGCGGCGGGCGCCGTCAGGAGGAGGGCGGCCATGGGGGCGACGGCGAGCAGGGCTGCGGACGTTGCGGCACGTATCACGCGCATGACGGTCCTCCAGATCACGCGAGGGGCGGGCAGGCGGAGCGCTTCCGCGGAAGGCCGGGAGAAAGGCCCTCGCCGTGATCGAAGCTAGGTCCGCCCCGGACCCCTCGCCACCGGGCACCGCCGAACGGCCCAAGCCTCGACCCGGACCTCGGCCCAAGCCCCGCCCCGGACGCACCCCGGACTCTTCCCGGACAGCCCCTACGGCACCCGGACGACCTGGCCCGCGTAGGAGAGGTTGCCGCCGAAGGCGAACAGCAGGACTGGGGCACCGGTGGGGAGTTCGCCGCGCTCGACCAGCTTCGCCAGGGCCAGCGGGACCGAGGCGGCGGAGGTGTTGCCCGAGTCGACGACGTCCCGGGCGACCACCGCGTTGACCGCGCCGATGCGCGCGGCGAGCGGTTCGACGATGCGCAGGTTGGCCTGGTGGAGGACGACCCCGGCCAGGTCCTCCGGGGCGATCCCGGAACGGGCGCACGTCTCGCGGGCGAGGGCGGGCAGCCGGTGGGTGGCCCAGCGGTAGACAGCCTGACCCTCCTGGGCGAAGCGGGGCGGGGTGCCCTCGATGCGTACGGCGTGGCCCATCTCGGGGACCGAGCCCCACAGGACGGGGCCGATGGCCGCGAGACCGCCGTCCGCCGGGGCCTCGCACGCCTCGACGACCGCGGCGCCCGCGCCGTCGCCGACGAGCACGCAGGTGGTGCGGTCGGTCCAGTCCGTGACGTCGGTCATCTTGTCGGCGCCGATGACGAGGACGCGGCGGGCGCCACCGGCTCGGATCGCGTGGTCGGCGGTGGCGAGGGCGTGGGTGAAGCCGGCGCAGACCACGTTGAGGTCCATGGTGGCGGGCGAGGTCATACCGAGCCGGGCGGCGACCCGAGCGGCCGTGTTGGGCGAGCGGTCGATGGCGGTGGAGGTGGCCACGAGCACCAGGTCGATGTCGTCGGGTGCCCGTCCGGCGGCGGCGAGCGCCTTCGCGGCGGCGTGTGCGGCGAGGGCGTCGACCGGCTCGTCGGGCCCGGCGACGTGCCGGGTACGGATGCCGACCCGGCTGGTGATCCACGCGTCGCTGGTGTCGACGAGCGCGGCCAGGTCGTCGTTGGTGAGCACCTTGGCGGGCTGGTGGTGCCCGAGTGCGGCGATGCGAGTGCCCGTCATGCCCGTTGTGCCCGTCATGCCCGGGATCCTCCGGTGGTTCGGTGGTGTGCTGGTGCGCTGATTCGGAAATGCGTACGGGTTTCCGCCGGTTCGTATCCGCGGAAGACCTCCCAGTCTCGCGAGCGACCGGCGGGTAACAAGTGGGGTGAACCACCAAGATTCCCTCGAACCGGCTGTACGGCGCTGACAAGGGAGAATGGACCGGTCGGGCCGGAACGGCCGGACCATCCGAGGTCAGCGGCGGGGAAGGACGGGCGATCACATGGGACGGGTCACCGAACGGCGGCGGGTCGTACGCGTCCGTGGCGGGGTGGTGAGCACCCGGCCGGACACCCTGGTCGCGGAGGAGCCGCTGGAGATCCGGCTCAACGGCCGGCCGATCGCGATCACCATGCGGACGCCCGGCGACGACTTCGCGCTGGCGGCGGGATTCCTGGTGAGCGAGGGTGTGCTCGCGGCCGCCTCGGACGTACGGAACATCGTGTACTGCGCCGGAGCGAAGGACGACGGCACCAATACGTACAACGTGGTGGATGTACGGCTCGCGCCGGACGTACCGGTCCCCGACATCACCCTGGAGCGGAACGTCTACACCACCTCGTCGTGCGGTCTGTGCGGCAAGGCGAGCCTGGACGCGGTGCGCACCACGGCCCGTTTCCCGATCGCCGACACTCCCCCGCTGCGGCTGCCGCCCGCCCTGCTGGCCGCGCTGCCGGACCGGCTGCGGGAGGCGCAGCGGGTCTTCGACCGGACCGGCGGGCTGCACGCGGCGGCGCTGTTCTCGGAGGACGGCGAGCTGCTCGACATACGCGAGGACGTGGGCCGGCACAACGCCGTGGACAAGGTGGTGGGGCGGGCGCTCACGGAGGGACGGCTGCCGCTGGCGCGGTCGGTGCTGCTGGTGTCGGGGCGGGCTTCGTTCGAGCTGGCGCAGAAGGCGGTGATGGCGGGGATTCCGGTGCTGGCGGCGGTGTCGGCGCCGTCCTCGCTCGCGGTGGACCTGGCGGCGGAGACGGGGCTGACCCTGGTCGGTTTCCTGCGCGGGCAGGACATGAACGTGTACGCGGGTGAGCACCGGATCGATCTGGACGCGATCGCCGCGACCCGCTGAGGGGCGGGCCGGGCAGGCCCGCCACTCGGACCGCCGAGCGGACGGGCGTGACCGGGCGGGACGGGGCCGGGCAGACCGAGCGCGCCCGGGCTGCGGACGCTCAGGCGTCCGCCCCGACGGTCCCGACCGTCCCCGTCTCGATCGAAGCCGCCCCCTTCGAAGCCGTCCCGGCCGGTGCCGTACCGGCCGATGTCACCCCGCCCGCCTCCGGATCGCGGGACCGGCGGCGGGCCAGCACGGCGCAGACCATGAGCTGCATCTGGTGGAAGAGCATCAGCGGCAGCACCGCGAGCGACGCCTGCGCGCCGAAGAGAACGCTGGCCATGGGCAGTCCGGCCGCCAGACTCTTCTTGGACCCGGCGAACTGGATCGCGATCCGGTCTGCCCTCCCGAAGCCGAGCCGCCCCGCCCCGTACCAGGTCAATGCCAGCATCACCGCGAGGAGCACCGCTTCCACGCCGAGCAGCAGGCCGAGCCGGGCCGGGGTCACCAGCTGCCAGACGCCCCGGTTCATGCCCTCGCTGAAGGCCGTGTAGACGACCAGCAGGATCGAGCCCCGGTCGACGTACCCGAGCACCTTCCGGTGCCGGGCGATGAATCCGCCGACCCAGCGCCGCAGCAGCTGCCCGGCCAGGAACGGGACGAGGAGCTGGAGCGCGATCCTCATCAGCGAGTCGGCGGAGAAGCCGCCCGCGCCGTGTCCCAGCAGCAGGGCCGCGAGCAGCGGGGTGAGGGCCATGCCGGCCAGGGAGGAGAAGGAGCCCGCGCAGATCGCGGCGGGCACGTTGCCCCGGGCGATCGAGGTGAAGGCGATCGACGACTGGATGGTGGACGGCACCAGGCAGAGAAAGAGCAGACCGTTGTACAGGTCGGGGGTGAGGACCGTCGGTACGAATCCCCGCGCCGCGATCCCGAGTACCGGGAAGACCAGGAACGTACTGGCCAGCACGGCGAGATGGAGCCGCCAGTGGCGCAGTCCGTCCATCGCCTCCCGGGTGGACAGCCGCGCCCCGTAGAGGAAGAAGAGCAGCGCGACCGCCCCCGTCGAGGCCCCGCCCGCGACCGTCGCCGCCGTCCCGGAGGCGGGCAGCAGGGCGGCGAGTCCGACCGTACCGAGCAGCGCCAGGATGTACGGATCGACCGGCAGCAGGGACCGGCGGCGACCGGCAGCCGTGCGGGAGGTGGGGGAGGTCATGGCGTCCATCCTGGTCGACGGCCCGGAGATCGGGAAACCCGCTCAGCGCACTGACTGTCATCACGCATCGCGATAACGCACGCTGCTCGCGATGACCGACCCCGGCGCCGGGGAGACGGGTGGCCTCCCTGTCACGGAGTGCCGTGCGCGCAGGGCCCGGAGCCGTCCACGCGAGGCCCTACCCTGTCGCCCATGCCCGCCCTCTACGAGCCGACCCAGTTGCGCACCTTCCTCGCGGTCGCGCAGACCCTGAGCTTCACTGGCGCGGCCCGGCGGCTCGGGCTGCGCCAGTCGACCGTCAGCCAGCAGGTACGGCGACTGGAAGCCGCGACCGGTCGGCCGCTGTTCGTCCGGGACACGCACTCGGTGGAGCTGACCGAGGACGGCGAGGCGATGCTCGGCTTCGCCCGGACGATCCTTGAGGCGCACGAGCGCGCGGCGGCGTTCTTCACCGGGACCCGGCTGCGCGGGCGGCTGCGGTTCGGGGCCTCGGAGGACTTCGTGACGACCCGGCTGCCGGAGATCCTGGAGGCATTTCGGCGCGAACACCCGGATGTCGACCTGGAGTTGACCGTCGAGCTGTCCGGCACCCTCCAGGCGCGTCTCGACGCGGGCCGGCTCGATCTGATCCTGGCCAAGCGGGGCGGCACCCCGGGAAGGCCGGCGGACGGGAAGCCCGCCGGAGGGGCGGTGGAGACGGCGGATTCGTCCGGCGCGTCCGGTGAGCCCGGCCCGCCCGACGCATCCGGCGCCTCCGGTGCGTCCGGCGCATCGGGCGCGTCCGGCGAGGAACTGGTCCGGCGGGACGTACTCGTCTGGATCGGCGCGCCCCGCCTGCGGCTCGACCCGGACCGGCCGCTGCCGCTGATCCTCTTCCCCGCCCCCGGCATCACCCGCGCCCGCGCGCTGGAGGCGCTGCGGGTCCAGGGCCGGCCGTGGCGGATCGCGTGTACGAGTACGAGCCTGAGCGCCAACGTGGCGGCGGCCCGGGCCGGGCTCGGGGTGATGGCGCACAGCCGCGGCCTGATGCCGTCCGGCCTGGTCGAACTGCCCGCCCGGGCGGGACTGCCCGAGCTGGGACCGGTCGACTTCGTCCTGCGCAAGGGACGCCGGCGCGGGGCTTCCCAGGACGCGGCCGACGCCCTCGCCGCGGCGATCCTGGCGGGCGGCGACCGGCTGCACCGGCCCAACTGAGCCGACCGCCGGAGGACGAGCCTTCCCGCTGCCCCGACCGGCGGACCGCTGCCCCGGCCGGCAGGGCTCGACCTCCGAAGGCCCACCGCCCCGCGCCCCGCGCCCCGCGCCCCGCGCCCCGTGCCCCGACCACCACATCCCGGCAACCCCCGCCCCTCAGCGGCCCCGGACTCTCGGCCGGCTCTCGGGCCCGTCCGCGCGGGGCCCCGGTGAGCAGGCCGTACAGATTCCGTGGAGATTGCCCCCGACCAGGGCTTACCCACGGTCACACAGCCGCCCCCGGAAGGTCCCGCCACTCCTCCTCCCCCGCCCCTGACCTGCCGATACACGCAATGTCGCGGCTTCGTGAAAGGGGCTCCCGCCGGGCCCCCGCGTGGGGTAGGTTCCGCGCCGTACGGAGTGTGACAAACGTGACGTCGTCGATACGGCTACGGGTGAGGGGAGCAGGCCAGTGCGCGAGTTCACCGTGCCGCCCGTCGAGGCGGCGCCTTCGGCCGGCGGTCTGGCGGACGCGGTGTTCGAGTACGCCGAGCGGGAGCCGGAGCGGCCCGCGCTGGGCCGGCGGGACGCCGACGGGCAGTGGCGGGACGTCACGGCGGCCGGGTTCCGCGACGAGGTGCTCGCGCTCGCCAAGGGGCTGATCGCCGAGGGGGTGCGGTTCGGCGACCGGGTCGCGATCATGGCGCGTACCCGCTACGAGTGGACGCTGTTCGACTTCGCGCTGTGGACGCTCGGGGCGCAGCCGGTGCCGGTCTACCCGACCTCCTCCGCCGACCAGGTGCACTGGATGCTGCACGACGCCGAGGTCACGGCGTGCGTGGTGGAACACGAGGACCACGCGATGACGATCGGTTCGGTGATCGACCGGCTGCCCCGGCTGCAGCGGCTGTGGCAGCTCGACGCGGGGGTCGGCGCGGTCGCCGAACTGACGGCGGCGGGCGCGGGCATCGACGACGAGACGGTGCACCGGCACCGCCGGGCGGTGACGCCGGATTCGGTGGCCACGGTGATCTACACCTCGGGGACCACGGGCCGCCCCAAGGGCTGTGTGATCACCCACGCGAACCTGATGTTCGAGGCGGACACGATGACCGGGCGCTGGGATCCGGTGTTCCGCTCCCGCGCCGGCGACGAGGCGTCGACGCTGCTCTTCCTGCCGCTCGCGCACGTCTTCGGGCGGATGGTGGAGGTGGCGGCGATCCGGGGCCGGGTGAAGCTGGGCCATCAGCCGGTGATGGCCGCCGCGGAGCTGCTGCCGGACCTCCAGCTCTTCCGGCCCACCTTCGTCCTGGCCGTGCCGTACATCTTCGAGAAGCTCTTCCGCGCCGCCCGCCGCAAGGCCGAGACGGAGGGCCGGCGAGCCGCGTTCGACAAGGCCGTGGACGTGGCGGTGCGCTACGCGGAGGCGCTGGAGCACAAATCCTTCGGGCTCGGCCCGGGGCCGTCGGCGGGGCTGCGGATGCAGCACCAGTTCTTCGAGAAGACCGTGTACGCGAAGGTCCGCGCCGCGCTCGGCGGCCGGGTGCGGCACGCGATGTCGGGCGGCTCGGGCATGGACCGGCGCCTCGGGCTGTTCTTCGAGGGCGCGGGGGTGACGATCTTCGAGGGGTACGGCCTGACGGAGTCGACGGCGGCGGCGACGGCGAACCCGCCCGAGCGGACCCGGTACGGGACGGTCGGGCAGCCGGTGCCGGGCACGACGGTGCACATCGCGGAGGACGGCGAGGTGTGGCTGCACGGCGGCCATGTCTTCTCGGGGTATCTGAACGCCCCGGAGGCGACCGGCGCGGTCCTCAACGACGGCTGGCTGGCGACGGGCGATCTGGGGTCGCTCGACGAGGACGGCTATCTGACGATCACCGGGCGGAAGAAGGAGATCCTGGTGACCTCGGGCGGCAAGAGCGTCTCGCCGGCCCCCCTGGAGGAACGGGTGCGGGCGCATCCGCTGGTGGCGCAGTGCGTCGTGGTCGGCAACGACCGGCCGTACATCGCCGCGCTGGTCACCCTGGACCAGGAGTCGGTGGAGCACTGGCTGGCGATGCGGGAACGGCCGGCGCTGCCGACCGCCGAACTGGTGCGCGACGCGGCCCTGGAGGCGGAGATCCGGCGGGCGGTGGTGGCGGCGAACACGCGCGTGTCGCAGGCGGAGTCGATCCGGACCTTCCGGATCCTGGCCCATCCGTTCAGCGAGGAGCACGGGCTGCTCACTCCGTCCCTGAAGCTGAAGCGACGCGCCATCGAGCAGGTGTACGCCAAGGAGGTCGAGGCGCTGTACCGCTGAGCGGACACGGGCGGGGCCCGGAACCCGCCCGTGTCCGGGTGATCACCTCCGCGGCTCCGAGAACTCTCCGGACCTGCGGATTCGTCCGTCGGAGGCGGAATGCGACCGGGTCTTCGTCCGTTGAAGGGATGAAGGAATACGAACACCCACCGACGACGTTAGGAACGCTTCCCCGTGACCACGGACAGCAAGGTTCCCTTCCTCACCCTCAACAACGGCGTGCGCATGCCGCAGCTGGGCTTCGGCGTCTGGCAGGTGCCGGACGCCGAGGCCGAGAAGGCCGTCGCCACGGCGCTGGACGCGGGCTACCGCTCCATCGACACCGCCGCGATCTACGGGAACGAGGCCGGCACCGGCAAGGCCCTCGCCGCCTCGGGCCTCCCCCGCGAGGAACTCTTCGTCACCACCAAGCTCTGGAACGACCAGCAGGGCCACGACTCGACGCTGCGCGCGTTCGACGCCTCGCTGGACCGTCTCGGCCTCGACTACGTGGACCTGTACCTGATCCACTGGCCGGTGCCGGCGAAGGACGCGTACGTCGACACGTACAAGGCGTTCGAGAAGATCCTGGCGGACGGCCGCGCCAAGGCGATCGGCGTGTCGAACTTCCAGCCGGAGCACCTGGAGCGGCTGCTGGGCGAGACCTCGGTGGTCCCCGCCGTCAACCAGATCGAGCTGCACCCGCAGCTCCAGCAGGCCGAGTCCCGCGCGCTGCACGCCAAGCACGGCATCGCGACCGAGGCGTGGTCGCCGCTCGGCTCCGGCAAGGGCCTCCTGGAGGTTCCGGCGATCGTGGCGATCGCCCGCAAGCACGACCGCTCCCCGGCCCAGGTGGTGCTGCGCTGGCACCTCCAGACCGGCAACGTGGTGATCCCGAAGTCGGTCACCCCCTCCCGGATCCGGGAGAACATCGAGGTCTTCGACTTCGAGCTGGACGCCGAGGACCTGGCCGCGATCAGCGCGCTCGAGGAGGGCCGTCGCCTGGGCCCCAACCCGGCGGAGTTCAACGCCGGCGCCTGAGCCCGCGTCTGATCCCACGCCTGGTCTCGCGCTTGATCTCGCGCCCGATCCGGTGAACGGCGGTCCGGTGGCATTCCCGTACGGGGTGTCACCGGGCCGCCGTAGCGCTGTCCGGGGCGTATGTGGCCGGGGCACATGTGGCGGGGCCACGTGTGCGGAGCGTACGGCCCTGTCCTCGTGGTCCGGCGGCCCGGTTGTCCGGCCGCCCCACCGGGGCATCCGGCGGCGGGGCGGCCACCGGGGGTCAGTCCCGGCGTGCCGTGTGGACGGTACGGGCCGTGAGCAGGAAGACGTCCGGGCGGCGGTGCAGGGAGAGCGGGTCGGCCGGGTCGAGCAGCCGGTCGAGGGCGGCACGGTCGTCGTCCGCCAGCTGCTCGGCGAGACCCTCCCGCTGCCGCTCGTAGTGCGCGACGATCTGGCCGCGTACGGCGTCGGGCAGCGGTGCGGGGACGTCGGACAGGAAGCTGCGGGTGCCGCTCGGGGTGAGTCCGGCGGCGGTCAGCAGAGCGTTCCAGTCGTCGATTTCCTCCTTGCTGTCGGGCAGCGCGGACCGCATCGCGCCGAACCACTCGGCCTGGGCGGCGTCGAGCCGGGCCTCCAGGCCCGGACGGCCGACGCCGGCGTTCCACGGCAGGTGACGGGGCGCCAGACCGCCTTCGGCGAGCGCGATGAGTCCGCCCGGGTTCAGCACCTCCGCGAACGAGGCCAGGGCGGCGCGCTGATCCCCGATGTGGTGCAGGGAGTTACTGGCCCAGACGAGGTCGGCGGTGCCGAGGGCGGCGAAGTCGCCCGGAAGTTCGGCGCGCAGGGTGGTGACCCGGTCGCCGAGCCCTCGGGCGTCGGCGCGTTCGCGGGCGAGTGCGAGGAGTTCCGGGGTCGCGTCCACGGCGACGACCTCGGCCTCGGGGAACGCCTCGGCGAGCAGCGCGGTGACGACGCCGGGCCCGCTGCCGACGTCCAGGACCCGGCGGACCCGGGCGGCCGGGGCGAGGGAGGCGAGCCAGGAGGCGGCCTCCGTGTAGAGCGGGCTCTGGGTCTCGGCCTGCTGGATCAGCAGGGGAGCCATCTCGGCCCAATCGAGGTGGGTGTGGTCGTGGCCCCCATGGCCATGACCGTGGCGGTGGTTCCCGTGCCCATGGGTTCCCTGCCCATGGTCTCCAGCACCATGGTTTCCGGCGCCATGGTTTCCGGCGCCATGGTTTCCGGCGCCATGGTTTCCGGCGCCATGGTTTCCGTGACCGTGCTTCGTCTGGCCGTGCTGGTGTGCGCTCATGGGGACAGCGTGCGGTACCTGCTGCCGAACCGGCGAGGAAACTTGCCGTTCCGGCAAGGACGGGCTCGCCGGATCACCGTCCCGGCGTTCCCTGCGGGCCGATCCCGCGCGCCGGCGAGGACGCCGGGAGGGCCGTACCCCGGCGCGCGGGAGGATGCGGCCTACTCGGCTCCGTGGCTCGGGGCCGCCGCGTGGACGCGTTCGGCCAGGGCGAAGTCCTTCTCGGTGAGGGCGCCGCCGGCCGAATGGGTGTGGACGGAGAACGCGACGGTGTTGTAGCCGAGTGTCAGGTCGGCGTGGTGGTCGAGTTCCTGCTGGATCTGGGCGATGTGGACGACGAACGCGGTGGCGGCGAAGTGGTCGGCGAGATGGAAGTCGCGCGTGAGGCGGTCGTCCGCCGCGGACCAGCCGGGCAGCTCCCGCAGTCGGTCCTCGATCTCCTTCTGCGACAAGGGCTGTGTGGGCACGGATGCTCCCTTTCGACGGGGTGGAACGGGTGGGGGGACAGGGTGGATCCGAAAGAAATACCCGGGTCCCCCTCTGGGATACCGTCTGCCCATGACGACTGTCGCGAGCGACACAAGTGTGGGCCCGCTGCTGCGCCGCTGGCGGCTGCGGCGGCGACTGAGCCAACTGGAGCTGGCGCTGCGCGCCGACTCGTCCGCGCGGCACATCTCCTTCATCGAGAACGGCCGCTCGCGGCCCAGCGAGGAGATGGTGCTGCGGCTCGCCGAACACCTCGACGTACCGGTGCGCGAGCGCAACGACCTGCTGCTGGCGGCGGGTTACGCGCCGCGCTACACCGAGTCCGCCCTCGACGACCCGAGGCTCGGCACGCTGCGGGAGGGCATCGAGCGGCTGCTGCGGGGGTACGAGCCGTACCCGGCGATCGTCGTCGACGGCGCGTACACCGTGGTGGCGGCCAACCAGGGCATGCAGGCGATGCTCGCGGGTCTGCCCGAGCATCTTCTGACCCCGCCGCTGAACGCCATGCGGATCACGCTGCACCCGGAGGGGCTCGCGCCGCGCATCCGGAATCTGCGCGAATGGCGGGGCCATCTGCTGGCGCAGATGGAGCGTCAGATCGCGCTGGACCGGTCGGCGGCGCTGCGAGCGCTGTACGACGAGGTGGCGGCGTACCCGCTGCCCGAGGGCACCACGGACCCCGACGACCGGGAGGACCCGGATCCGTACCCGTACTTCGCGCTGCCGCTGCGGATCGAACACGACGGTCGCCTGCTGTCGTTCGTCTCGTCGATCTCGACCTTCAACACGCCGATGGACGTGACCGTCGCCGAGCTGGCCATCGAGACGATGCTCCCGGCCGACGAGGCGACGGTCTCCTACCTGCGGTCGCTCACGGTGTAGCGGCCCGCAGGGCGGCCCACTGGAGCGCGGCGAAGCCGGCGACGGTACCGGCCTGGAGGAGGGTCCAGACCGCGCCCGCCGTGGTGGGTTCCAGCCAGAGAGCGAGTGCGGCAACGCTCGCGACCGCCCAGGCCAGGTTGGCCTCGACGACGGCGCGGACCCCGAGCGCGGGCGGCTGCGGACGGCTCGCGAGCCAGGCGACACCCGCCGCGTACAGGGTGAGGAAGACTCCGAGCCCGAGCAGCAAGGTGCGCCCGACACCGAGGAGTTCGCCGAGCGGCCCGGAGGCGGCGAGGTAGGCGATCCCGTTCACGCCGGTGACGACGGCGTCGAGCCCCAGGAACCGACGCAGCGCGCTGCGCGGCACGGTGGTGCGGGCGAGACCGGCGAGCAGGGTCTGGGACATGACGGATTCCCTTCGAAAGCCCCACGGGGGGGGGTGGGGCGGAGGATGGGGTGCGCGTGGAGGCCCGGAGCCCCGGACGGAGTGCGCCGCCCGGGACCCGGTGCCTCGATGATGTCGGCGACGCTCGCGTGGGTCGATGACCTCGGAGGTAAGGCGGGGAGGGGCGAGGCCCGCAGGGGGTGGGCGGGGGGTGTCATAGCGCGAGGTGCGAGTGGGTGTGACGTGGTGTCCGCCCTCCTTCCGAGAGTCGCGCCTTCCACCACCGCGTCAAGGGCGCTCCCTTCGGTCGCGTCGCTACGCGATGGGCTGCGCCCACCCTTGACCCGGCGCTTCCAGGCGCGAAAGACACTCTCGGAGGGCGGCCCAGGGGAAAGGTCCACGCGGGGGCGGTCTTGTCCGTTGGCCACCGTGGGCGGGTGGCGGGCCGGGGGGTGGTGGGGTCCGGGTATCGCTCCGGTCGACTTGATGAGTGCGGGCCGGTGGGGTGGGGCTCGGTTTGCGGCCGGGGTGGGTGGGACCGCACCCGCCGGCCCGGGGTGCGCAGCAGTGCAATGGGGCGGCCCGGCACGGCTCAGCGAATGACCGCCGTCGACAGGCCGGGACTCATGCCCCGCTGATCACTGCCGGTGGACTGAAGAATCACCGAGCGCAACGCACGGGGACCACCCCGCATGCGCGGGGACCATGTCGAGGGCCGCAGCCGCACGAACGGGCCTACGGGACCACCCCCGCGTGCGCGGGGACCACAGGGTGGGGTGGGCGATGTCGGGCATGACCAGGGGGACCACCCCCGCGTGCGCGGGGACCACGCCACGATCGCCGCCGGGCGCCCCGGCGCGAAGAGACCACCCCCGCGTGCGCGGGGATCACACGATCGGTCTGGTCCGCTGCGGGCGGATCTGGGGACCACCCCCGCGTGCGCGGGGATCACCGCTTGGCGTTGACCAGGACGCGGATCGTGTTGGGACCACCCCCGCGTGCGCGGGGATCACCGCGACGCCCCTCCGGCCGTGACCCACTGGTGGGGACCACCCCCGCGTGCGCGGGGATCACTCCCGGTCCCAGGTAATGAATCCCGGCTCATTGGGACCACCCCCGCGTGCGCGGGGAGCTGACCTGCGGCTTCACATCGCCAGACCCCGGATTTTACCCACTTTACCAAGGTGCGACTTAAGTCGACATTTCCACTCCAAATAGGGCAATTGCGAACTCCCGTGGCTCCTGAGGCCCTCCCGGACGCTAGCGAGCACACTAACTCGCACGGTCGGGCGGAAGACGCCACTCCGCCCCTCGGCGGGACGACTCGCGTGACGGCAGGGGCGAACGGGGTTGCTCGCGTGCGCAGTTCCTTCGTCTGGCGGGTGGGTAAGTCGAAATTCCCGACGGAAATGGGACCGGAGTGAACCCCTGTGGCTCCTGAGGCACCTTCGGACGCTCGCGAGCGCACTTACTCACCCGGCCTGGAGTGGAACGCGATACTCCGCGCCCGTCGTGGGGCTGGTGTGAACTCGTGTGACTCCAGAGGCGATCCAGGCAAGCCCGGCCACCGCGCGAGCGGGGTTTCCCCCGCCCCACCCACCGACGGTGACCAGCGGGGCATGAATCCCGACCCAGCGACGGCGGCCGGCCGCCGAGACGGCCCGGGCCGCCCCACTCCACAACCGCGCACCCCAAACCGACCGACACAGCCCCGCCCATCCCGGCCACAAACCGAGCCCCACCCCACCGACGGACGGACAACGGAACCACCGGAGCGATACCCGGACCCCACACCCCACCGGCCCGCCACTCGCCTACGGTGCCCGGCAGCAAGCATCGCCTCCGCGTGGACCCTTTCCCCCGGCCCGCCCTCCGAGTGTGAAAAGGCCCCCGTAGCCGGGCGGTCAAGGGTGGCCGAAGGCCATCGCGCAAGCGACGCGACGAAGGAGCGCCCTTGAGGGGCCGGCGAAGGGGGCCACACTCGGAAAAGAGGGCGGGCCACCACCCGAACCCACCACAAACGCCCACCCGCAGGACCCGCCCTAACCCGCACCCACGCCCCACCCACCCCAAACGACACCCAGCCCCCAACACCCACGCGCCAGAGGCCAGGTCCCACGAACCACCCCCGCCCGAAGCCATGCGCCCGCCCCGTACACCCCACAGATCTCGCGCATGACTTCGGCCGGAGTCAACGCCCTACGGCGTCATCAGGTCGTACGGCTGTCCGTGTCTGGATCTGGTCCGGAGCGAGGGCCGGGCCCTGCCTCGGCACCCGACCCCGCTCCGGACCCCACCCCCGCCCCGGAAGCGACCGCAGACGCGGACGCGGCCGCAGGCTCGCGCTCGGGCAGGGACTCGGACACGGGCGCGGGCTTGGGCTTGGGGGCCCGGGGCGGGTGGACCGGGCCGGAGGAGCCGGCCGGGCGGTTCTTGCGGGAGGCTTCGGCGCGAAGCAGCGCGTTGAGCACGGCGAAAAAGTCGACGGGCATGACGGGACTCCTGACGATCGGAGGTGAGAAAGGTGCGAGAGAGACCAGCTCTCTCAGCACCGCATCACCGTCGACCGCGAAGCCCCTTCGCCCTGGACGGGCGGAAGCGGCACAGGAACCGGCGCGAGGGTCAGCGCGGCCGGCAGCCGCCAGGGCCGCCCGGGCAGGGCCGGGCACCGTACCCCTCGTACGGATACGGCGTCCTCGTCCTCGACCTCGTCGTGCGTCTCCGGACCCGGATCGGCCGCGACAGCCGCGCTCCGCGTCTCCGTCTCCGGGATCGCGGGCCCCGCTCCCGCGCCCGCGCCAAGCAGCGCTGCGAACACGAGCAGCACCGCGAGCGCGTACCGGACAGGGGACCTCACGGTGGTCCGTTTTGCCCGCCACACGGGCCTCGTGTGCCGACTCGCCCGTCGAACCCCCCGGACGGCCTACACCAGCGCCCCGAATTTCACCCTCAGGGGTTCATTCCGCAGCCGTGTTGACCTACCGGTCCGCACCCTTACGGCCCACGGCTACCCGACCCTCGGCCTCCAGATCCTCGCCGTCCCGACCCTCGTCGGCCCGACCCTCGCCGTCTTCCCGGCCCTCGGCCGCGCTCCGCGCCGCGCGCCCCTTGCGGGCCGCCATCACCGCGTACACGAGGACACCGACGAACAGGAAGAGCACACCCTGGTAGACCGCCTCGTACCCGGCGCCCGCGACCAGCCAGATCGAGAAGCCGAAGGCGGCCAGCGCCAGGATTCCGTCGCGTACGAGGTGCGCCCGGGAGACCTTCTCCTTCTGCCCGGAGAGCAGGAAGTAGATCTGCGCGGCCGTGGAGAGCAGGTACGGCACCGTGGCCGTGAAGGTGGTGACCAGGACCAGCATCTCGAAGACGCCCTTGGTGCCGGCCGTGTAGTTGTAGATCGTCAGCATCGACGCGAGGGCCACGGTGACGACGACGCCGAACGTCGGGACACCCCGCCGCTTGATCGTGAATGCCTTCGGGAACAGCCCGTCGCGGGCGGCGGCGTACGGCGCCTGCGCGCTGAGCAGGGTCCAGCCGTTGAGCGCGCCCAGGATCGAGACCATGGCCATACAGGCGACGGCCACGCCGCCCCACGAGCCGCCGAACATGATGTTCGTGGCATCGGAGAAGGGCGCCGAGGAGTGGACCAGCTTGTCGTGGGCCACGGTGCCGAAGACCGAGAGCGTGCCGAGCAGGTAGAGCGTGGCCGCGGCGATGGTGCCGAGGACGGTGGCGCGCCCGACGTTGCGGCGCGGGTTGCGGACCTCGCCCGCGCTGACGGCTGCGGACTCGACGCCGAGGTAGCTGAACAGCAGGATCGCGGCGGACGCGGAGATCGCGCCGAGCGGGCTGCCCTCGGTCGCCTGGAAGGGGCCGAGGTTCGCGGAGTCGAAGAAGAAGAACCCGCCGATGGCGACCAGGAGCAGCGGTACGAACTTGAGCACGGTCGCGACGACCTGCACGGCACCGACGTAGCGGGTGCCGGCCAGGTTCGCGAGGCCGGGCAGCCACTGGAAGGACAGGGCGGCGACGATCGTCAGGAACGTCGACTCGTGTACGGGGACGAGGACGTCGAGGTAGCCGACGGCGGCGACGGCGAGCGCGGCGTTGGAGACCCAGGCGGTGATCCAGTACGACCAGGCGGCGAGGAAGCCGGCGAAGTCGCCGAAGGCGGCGCGGGCGTAGACGTAGGGGCCGCCGGTCTTCGGGAGACGGCGGGCGAGTCGGCCGAAGACCAGGGCCAGGGAGATCGCGCCGAGGGTGAGGATGCCGAAGGCCAGCAGGCTGATCGTGCCGAACGGGGCGACCGACGCCGGGAGGAGGAAGATGCCGCCGCCGATGATGTTGCCCATGACCAGGGCGGTGGCGACGGGAAGTCCGAAGCCGCGGGTGTGCTTCCCGGACGGAGCCCCGCCGGCGGTGTTCTCCGCGGCCGGGTCGATCCCCGCAGCCGAGGTGGTCGTCGTGTCCGGGGTCGTCCCGGTCGTGGAGTCGCGGTCGAGGGCCGGGTTCTGGTCGAGAACCGGGACCGAAGCAGGTACCGAAGCCGGGACCGGAGTGCCGGCCGGGACCGCGGTGGGGTCCTGGCTCGCGGCGGTGGGGGCCGTGCTCATGCGGGTGGTGCGCCTCTCGTCGAACAACCTCTCGTCATGCCAAACGTCCCCATGGTCCGCCCGGCGCGATGGCGTGCCAAATCACCGTTCGTTATTGCGCGTCACCGGTCCGTTAACCGGAATAACTGCTTCCGTTTGATCATTCGGCAACGAAATCTTCAGCGGCACCTGCGGGCCGCCGCTCTCCCCCAGCCAGCCCCGCAGCACCCGGTGCACCCGCTCGGCGCCCACCAGCCCGGCCGGGGGCGCCGTCAGCTCGCGCGGCCAGAGCAGGAACGGCTCCCCCTGCTCCCCGCCCAGCCCCCCGTGCGAACCGATCTGTTCCTCGAACGCGTGCACGGTGCCGGTCTTTGGATCGTGCATCGAGTTGACCATGATGTCGGCGACGTGCGGGAAGCCGTCCGTGCGCCGCACCGCGTCCGCCGCGCCCGGCCCGAACGCGGCCAGCGGCCCGGGCGCCTCGTCGGTCAGCCCGGCGAGCGGCGCCTCTACGCCGTCGCGCGCCAGCACCACCGAGCCGTGCTCCTCGCTCGCGACCAGCAGGAAGCCGATCCCCGGGTGCTCGGCGAGGGTGCGCAGCAGCCCGGGGTGCAGCCGATCGATCTCCTCCCGGGTCATCCGGTGGGGAACCCCGGGGAACGACACCAGGCCCAGGTTCCCGGAGGCCAGGACCACCGGCCCGGGCGCCCGCGCCGCGGCCACCGCCGCCGCCTCCTGCCCCTCCGGCCCGGCCTCGCCCTCCTGGTCCACCGGCCGGTGCAGCGCGCCGCGCAGCGCCTCGCGGGCCGCGTCCCGGGCCTCGGAGCCGCTGTGCGTCCGCCGGACCCGGCGCGGCACGGGCAGCCCGCACCCGGCCCGTACGAGATCGCGCAGCGTGAGCCCGTACGCGGACGCGAAGGTCTCCCCCGGGCTCTGGCCGTGGTCGGACAGGAGCACGATCCGGTACGGGCGGGGCGCGTGCTCGGCGACCTTCGCGATCAGGGCGATCGACCGGTCGAGCCGGGCGAGGACCTGGTGGGTGTCGCGGCTTCGGGGTCCGGAGTGGTGGGCGACCTCGTCGTAGGCCACCAGGTCGGCATAGACGGCGGTCCGCCCGGCGAGCATGTCGCCCATGACGGCCGAGACCACCACGTCGCGCTCCACGACCGTGGCGAAGGCGCGGACGAAGGGGTAGAGCCCGCCGCGTCCGACGCGCGGGGTGTCGCGGCGCAGCAGGGCGCGGGTCGACTGGACCATCTCGCGCAGCACCTCGGCGAGGAGGGAGCCGGCGGTGCGGACGGCGTTGGCGGGGTCGGAGAAGTACGCGAAGTAGCCGGCGCGCGAGCGGTTGTGCGGGCCCCGGCGGGCGGCCGTCGACAGGACGAGCGCGAGCTGCTCGGCGCCACCGCTGAACAGGTTGCCGCGCGAGGCGCCGTCGTCCGCGAGCAGTCCGC
The DNA here is from genome assembly GCF_040646255.1 of Streptomyces sp. NPDC046203. Classification (NCBI taxonomy): domain Bacteria; kingdom Bacillati; phylum Actinomycetota; class Actinomycetes; order Kitasatosporales; family Streptomycetaceae; genus Streptomyces; species Streptomyces sp. NPDC046203. Next base: position 247,677 of record NZ_JBEYZX010000004.1, read on the forward strand.
CGTGGCCGGTGCGCTCGACGGCCCGGCGCTGGAGTTCGACGGCGCTCGCCGGCCGGTTGGACACCATGAGCCGGCCGGTGTCCTTCTCGTACCAGCGGAAGGCGGGCACGTCCTCGTTGGAGCCGTGCAGGATGCCGAGCTGGCTGGCGCCGGTCTGGCTCGACCAGTCCGTACGCCACGGGGTGAGGGTGTGGGTCCCGGCCAGCCACTCGGCGACGGTGGGCATCCGGCCGTCGGCGACGGCGTCGCGCAGCACCCGGTGGCCGACGCCGTCGAGCTGGAGGAAGACGGTGCCGGGGGCGGCCTCGGGGCCGCCTCGGGCGATCCGGGGGCGGGTGCGGTCGGTGAGCCGGTACAGCCGGCGCCGGTACGCCTCGTCGTCCCGTACGGCGAGGGCGGTCGAGGTGGCCGAGGCGACCGCCGACATCACGGCGGCGACCACGACGGCGGTCTCCGGGGCGACGGCGCCGCGCCCGTCGGGGATCAGCCGGAGCGCGAGGAGCAGCAGCGAGCCGTTGAGGAAGAACACCAGCAGGCCGAGGACGAGCGCGGGGACGAGCAGCAGGGCCCGGACGATCAGCCGCCAGACGAGCGCGCCGAGCAGTCCGAAGGCCCCCGCTCCCCAGGCGGCGGTGAGCGCGATCCGGGTGACGCTGTCGCCGTCGCGGGACTGGAGCCGGAAGTCGGGGAGCACGGCGGCGAGGACCAGGAGGGTGAGGGTGGAGACCGCCCAGACCGTGATCACCCGCAGCAGCGTGCCACCGGCGCTCCGCCAGCGACCGGATCGCCCTCGCCGTTCACCCACGCCTCGTTCACCTTTCACCCGTTTCCTGCCTCAAGACTGGCACAGCGGGCCGGAAGCGGTGCCGGTCGTGCGGTGCCGGTCGTGCGGCGACGGGGCACGGCGGTGGGACGGCGGCGGGGGCGCGGCCGGCCGGCAGGGGCGGGGCACGGCTCGGGATACGGGGCGGGATGCAGGTCGGGACAGGGGAGGGCCGGAGGCCCGGGTGGTGCCGCCTCCGGGGTCGTTCGAAAACGTTCAGGATCCGTCGTATCCCGCCGTGGGCATCGAGAGCCTGCGATGCACCCGCGCCTTCGTCGGCCCGTCGTACGCGGGCTCGTCGAACCCGGCGGTCTCCAGCCGGACCCCGCGCCGGACGCACTCGGCGAGGAAGCCGGAGACGTCGGCCAGCGCACGGGCCAGCACGCGCTCGTTCGGCGCGACGAAGACGTCCACGGCCCCCTCGTCGACGTCCGCCCACAGCGCGTCGTGATCGGGTCTGAGGCCGTAGCAGAGGATCTCGCGGGTCACCACGTAGCCGTTGGCGTCGGCCCAGCGGGCGCACATGGCGTGCTGGCTGCGGGTGTCGACCAGAAAAGGGTCGTCGTCGAGCTCTTCGAGCGGGGTGAGGCTGGCGATCGCCGCCACCCGAACGTCGTCCATGGCCCGACCCTACTGCGTCGGCGGGTCGCCGAGGAGAGCGAGGACACCGCCGGGGTGCGGGTACGGCGCGGGCCGACCGACGGGGTACGGGGCCGCCGTCGTACATCTACCCTCGATACGGAGGTACGGAAGTACAGAGGTCCAGAGGTACGGAGATACGGAAGTGCCGTGGGCCGGCACCCGAACCTCCGGCCGGCCCGGACGGCGGCCACGCCCGGGGAACGCTACGGGCAGCGGACAGAGGGCATCGGCACACACCGCGCCGGACGGGCGCGGGAGCGGAGAGGGCGGCGGACTGGTGGAGATCACCTGGTGGGGTCATGCCACATGCACCGTCGAGGACTCCGGGGTCCGGTTCCTCACCGACCCGCTCTTCGCGCGCCGCTTCGCTCATCTGCGGCGCAGGCGCGGCGCACCGCCGCCGCCGGAGGCCGCCCGCGCCGAGGCGGTGCTCGTCTCCCATCTGCACGCCGACCACCTCCATCTGCCCTCCCTCGCCCGGCTCGCCCCGGGCACGCGGGTCGTCGTGCCGCGCGGCGCGCTCGCGGCCGTACCGGCGCTGCGCCGTCTCGACGGGCGGGGACTGCGGCTCACCGAGCTCGCGCCGGGCGAGTCGACCGAGGTCGAGGGGGTGCGGGTACGAGCCGTGCCCGCGTCGCACGACGGCCGCCGGCTCCCGGTCGGCCCGCAGCGCTCCCCCGCGCTCGGCTTCGTGGTGGAGGGCGAGGCCCGTACCTACTTCGCTGGGGACACCGGGCTGTTCGACGGCATGGCGGACGCGGTCGGCCCGGTGGACGTGGCGCTGCTCCCGGTGGGCGGCTGGGGTCCGTACCTCGGGCACGGTCATCTGGACGCCGGGCGCGCGGCGGAAGCCCTCGCCGTACTGTCCCCGGCGGCCGCGGTGCCGGTGCACTACGGCACGTACTGGCCGATCGGCATGGACGCGGTGCGGCCGCACGAGTTCCACTCCCCGGGCGACGAGTTCGTCCGGCACGCGGCCCGGCTGGCGCCGAAGGTGGCGGTGCACCGGCTCGGCCACGGCGAGCGGGTCCGGCCGGAGGTGGCGCGGTGAGCGGGGACGGCGGGGATACGGCCCTGGGCGGAACGCCCGGGGCGGTCGCGGTGCGCGAGGTTGTCGTGGCGCGCGAGGCGGTGGCGGTGGACGCGATGACCGGGCCGGTGCCGGGGGCGTCCGCCGGGCGAGGCTTCGGGGGCACGGGGTTGCGGATACGGCTTGGGGGCGGCCGGTGATCGAGCGGCTGGTGACGGTGGTGCCCGTGGCTCCGGTGCTGCCGCCCGAGTCGACGCAGCAGGCCGTCGGCTATCCCTCCCTGTTCCTGCTGGTGGCCCTGGGCGCGCTGGTGCCGGTGGTGCCGACGGGCGCGGTCGTGAGTTCGGCGGCGGTGGTGGCCTTCCACCAGACGTCGCCGCTGGCGTTGCTGTTCGTGTTCCTGGTGGCGTCGTTCGCCGCGTTCCTGGGCGATCTGGCGCTGTACTGGCTGGGGCAGCGCGGGGTCCGCTCGCGCGGCGGGTCGCGCTGGCTGGCGTCACTGCGCGGCCGGGTCACCCCGGAACACCTGGTCCACGCGCAGGAGCGGCTGGAGAGCCATCAGGTGCCGGTGCTGGTCCTGTCGCGGCTCGTGCCGGCTGGACGGATCCCGGTGATGCTGGCCTGTCTGCTCGCCGGGATGCCACTGCGCCGGTTCGCCCGGGGCGACCTGCCGGCGTGCCTCGCGTGGGCTGCGACGTACCAGCTCATCGGCATCCTGGGCGGCTCCCTCTTCCCGGAGCCGTGGCAGGGGGTGGTGGCCGCGGTGGGGCTCACGGTGCTGGTCAGCGCGATCCCGGCGCTGTGGCGGCGGCTGCGCGGCGAGCGCCGCCACAAGGTCCCTCCGGCGGGCCCGGGCGGCGGCAAGCACGCGTAGGCGGTGCCGGGCGGCGGGTCACCGTCAGCCGTAGGAGCCTTCGGGCGGCCCTTCCGGTTTCGCGCCCCCGTCCGCGCCCCCGTCCGCGAGTTCGCCGAGTGCGGCGGCGAAGGTGCCCAACGCCTCGGCCACACCGGGCAGTTCCTCGGAGTGAAAATCTCCGAGGACTCGCTCCTCCTCCCGCTCGGCCGCGCCCAGGAAGAAGGCGGTGTCGAACCGGGCACGCAGGGCTCCGAGTTCATCGCCGAAACGATGGCCACCGGGGACGGGGACGCCGAGCCGGGCGGTCAGATGGATCTCCAGATCGAGGGAGTCCTGGACACCTCGGGCGGCGAGTCCGGGGCGCAACGGGCCGAGATTCGCGTAGAGATGACGTCCGGCTCGCGGGGGAAGGGCGAGGGCTCCGGCGGCGAGGACGGCGCGGTGCGCGGCGGCGGCGACCGTGCCGTGCAGGGCGGCCGTCAGCCGGGTCCGCTCCGTGACGTCCGGGGGTTCACCGAGCGCGTACACGGCGGCGGGGGCGACCGGGGCGGCCACGAGGGCGCCGAGCGCGGTGAGGATGTCGAGCGTACGGGCCCGGTGGCCGCCGGCCGCCCCCGGCGGGAAGCGGGCGACGGCGCAGGGCCAGGCGACCGGAGTGAGCGCGCCGGCCAGGTCGGTGAGGACGGTGACGTCCTCGGGGCACATCTCGGCGGGGCTGAGCAGCACGGTTCCGGACGGCCGGTGCAGGGTGTCGCGCCAGGTCTCGTCGCTGACGATGTGCAGGCCCTCGGCGACGGCCGCCTCGCACGCCTCGCGCAGGAGTTCGGGCGGCGCGACGGTGGCGGTGGGGTCGTCGGCGACGGAGAGCAGCAGCACCCGTGGGCTGCCGCCCTCGGCGCGGACCCGGCGCACGGTCTCCAGCAGGGCGTACGGGTCGGGCACGCCACCGCATTCGGCGGGGGTGGGCACGTGGTAGGCGGGCCGGCCGAGGAGCCGGATCTGCGGGGCCCACCAGGCGGGGCAGGGCCTCGGCAGCAGGACGTCGCCGCCGTGCGCGGTGAGCAGGGCGAGCAGGAGGGGCGGGGCGCCGGGTGCGGCGACGACGTCCTCCGGATGGGTGCGCAGTCCGCGCCGCCACCAGTAGCCGGCGGCCGCCTCGCGGAGCACGGGTCCGCCGCCGGGCGGCTCGGGTTCGGTACGGTCCGCGGCGGCGGCGAGCAGGGCGGCGAGGCGCGGCAGCACGGGCAGCCCCGAGCCCGGCGCGGGCGGCGCGTACCGCACCGGCCCGCGCCCTTCCGGGGTGGTCTGCCGCATGTCCCGCACCTCCCGACACACCAGGGCGCTCTCCAGGCCACCACTGCCCTTGCCCGCTGTCCTTTATACGGAGGTTCGCCAGGTTCCGCCGTTCGTGGCACCGGGCGGCGGGCTCCGGGCGGTCGATCGCGGACGGCGGGTGGACCGGCGGCTCCGGGTGACGCAGGCGCGCGGGTGGACCGTGTCCACGCCAGCACTCGCACCCGCACCCGCGCCCGCGCCCGCGCCCGCGCGGAATTCAGCTGAACGAACTTGCACCACGCGGCAGTCTGTACGGATGCACCCCCTCGATCCCCTCACCTTCGCCGCCGTCCCGCTGCGCACCGCCCGGCTGGACCTGGAGCCCCTGCGGGTGGACCACGCGCCCGAGATGGCGGTGGCCCTGGCCGATCCGGCCCTGCACGACTTCATCGGCGGCACCCCGCTGTCCGAGCCTGAACTGCGGGCGCGTTACGTCCGGTTGCTCGCTGGTCCGGCCGAGGCGGGGTCCGCCGCCTGGTGCAACTGGGTACTGCGGCTGCGCGGCGACGGCCCGGGCCGGGGCGAGGCGGTCGGCACCGTACAGGCCACCGTGGCGCGCGACGGCGCCGAGATCGCATGGGTGGTCGGCACCCCCTGGCAGGGCCGGGGGCTGGCCCGCGAGGCGGCGGGGGCGCTTGCCGACTGGCTGCGCGGGCGGGGCGTCCCCTCGCTCGTGGCGCATGTGCACCACGGGCATCACGCGTCGGCGGCGGTGGCAGCGGCGGCCGGGCTGGCACCGACCGAGGTCTTCCAGGACGGGGAGCGCCGCTGGGAGTCGCCGCTCCGGCCCGACCGCCAAGAGCCTCCGCGCCCGCCCGTCTGAGCGAAAAGGCGTGGCCGGGCGGGTGAGCGGCCCCGAGAATGCCGAGCATGCCGACGATCCGACACGCCCTTCCGTCCGACGCCGCCGCGATCGCGGGCGTCCATGTCCGTTCCTGGCGGGCGGCCTACCGTGACCTGCTGCCCGCGCCGTATCTCGACTCCCTCGATCCGGTCGCGCGGGCGGTCGCGTGGCACGAGCGGCTGTCGGATCCCGGTGGGCCGGTGGTACTGGTCGCGGAGGGCGAGGCCGGGGCGGTGGAGGCGTTCGTCTCGTTCCGGGCCCGGCACGGCGGGGCGACGGCGGACGTGGCGACGGCGGAGCTGTCGGCGCTGTACGCCGTGCCGGAGGCATGGGGGCGCGGGATCGGGCGGGCGCTGCTCGCGGCGGCGGTGGCCGCGATGCGCGCGGCCGGATTCCGGGCGGCGGGACTGCGGGTGTTCGAGGACAACGCGCGGGCGCGGGCGTTCTACGAGGCGGCCGGCTGGCGGCCGGACGGGGAGGCCGTCATCGAGGAGACCGGAGGCCGGGAACTGCGCGAGCTGTCCTACCGATTGTCCATATCCTGAGAGAGGGGTCTCGCCATCCGGATGTCGGGCGTACCGTGGCCGCACCGCACCGCTTCGCACCCGACCCCCGTGAGGAAGTCCGGCCATGACCGACCGTCGCGCCACCCGCCCGGAACCGTCCACGCCACGCGAGACCGCCGTCTACACCCACGGCCACCACGAGTCCGTCCTGCGGTCGCACCGCTGGCGTACGGCCGAGAACTCCGCCGCCTATCTGCTGCCGGAACTGCGGCCGGGCCAACGCGTCCTGGATGTGGGCTGCGGACCGGGGACGATCTCCGCCGATCTGGCCGCGAGGGTCGCGCCGGGCGGCCTGGTCGTCGCGGTGGACCCGGCATCGGACGTTCTCGACACGGCGAAGGCCGTGGTGGCCGAACGCGGCCTGGACAACGTCGAGTTCGCGGTCGCGGACGTCCACGCCCTCGACTTCGCCGACGACTCCTTCGACGTCGTCCACGCCCATCAGGTCCTCCAGCACGTCGGGGATCCGGTACGGGCGCTGCGCGAGATGCGGCGGGTGTGCCGGCCGGGTGGCGTGGTGGCCGTACGGGACAGTGACTACGGCGCGTTCACCTGGTTCCCGGCCTCGCCGGGCCTGGACCGCTGGCGGGAGCTGTACCGGCGGGTCGCCCGCTCGAACGGCGGGGAGCCCGACGCCGGCCGCCGTCTGGTGTCCTGGGCCCACGAGGCCGGGTTCACCGACGTCACCGCCTCGGCCGGAGTCTGGTGCTTCGCGTCGCCGGACGAGCGGGCCTGGTGGAGCGGGATGTGGGCGGACCGCACCACGGACTCCGGGTACGCCCGCCGGGCGGTCGAGCTCGGCCACGCGACGCACGAGGAGCCGGCGGCCATCGCGGACGCGTGGCGCGCCTGGGGCGTGCAGGACGACGGCTGGTACGCCGTCCTGCACGGCGAAATCCTGTGCCGGGTCTGATCGTTCGGACCTCGCCGGGCCACCAGGGCCGGACGGACCGGACGGACCGGAGGGACCGGACGGACCGGACGGACCGGAGGGACCGGAGGGTTCGCCCGGGCCGAAGGATTCACCCGGCCGGGGCCGGTCATTCGGGCGGGCGCATCCTGAAGTCGTAGGCGTCCGGCAGGGGTTCGTCGGTGATACGGGACCATGTCTCGCCCAGTTCCTCGGCGCCCTCCCGCAGATCGGCGACTTCGAAGCCCGCGTCGAAGACGGCCCGGGCCTCGTCCGTCCGGCCCTCTGCCAGCAGCAGCCGGACCGCCAGATAACGGAAGACGCCCCGGGCCCGGACCGCGTCGGGGAGGCGCTCCAGTATGCGGCGGGCCCGGCCCGGGCGATGGGCGGCGAGCAGGGCGGGCACGGCCTCGCGGGCGAGCGCGGCACCGACGAACGGGTCTCCACCGCGCGCCTGCGCGTCGTACGCCTCCGCGAACCGCTCGGCGGCGCGCACCGGGTGTCCGCGCTCACGGTCCGCGACGGCCAGACAGTAGAGCAGGGGCCAGCGTTCGGCCGCGTTCTTCAGGCCGCGTTCCCAACTCCGTACCGCCTGGGCCAGATCGCCCGCCGCCCACTGGGCGATGCCGAGGTGGTACTCGGCGGACGGGCCCGCCGGGGCGGCGGACTCCAGCAGATCCCGCCAGACTCCGTTGACCGGAGTCGTCCAGCGCGCCGCGACGTACTCCGGGGCGTTCGGCAGTCCACCCGTACGCAACAGGCCGACCCAGGGCCGCTGTTCCTCGCCGAGCAGCGATTCCGGGAACGGTGTGCCCGGCAACACGTGTCCACGGCACAGGACTTCGAGCGCGCCCCAGCCCGATCCGGTCGCGAGCAGCGGTCCCGGGTCGGTGTCGGCTGCGTGGGTGCGCCACTGCTCGTACGCGGCGTCCACCTCGGCCCGGGGCAGGACCCGTTCCAGTGCGTCCTCGACGTGTCCGCGGGCGGCGGCCCAGTCGGTGCCGTGCACCGTGTCCGGGTCGGCGCCGAGCGGCCCGTACACCTCCAGCCAGGAGACTTCCCCGCCCGCTTCCAGGGGCGGGTGTTCCAGTTGGGTGCGGGCGAGACCGGCCTGGATCTCGGCGTACCCGGGGGTGCCGGGCTCGGTCAGCCACTCCTGCCAGCGCCGGCTGCCGCGCGCCGTGCCCCAGAGGAACAGCTTGCGGCCGAGGAGGGTGTCCGTGGAGGTCTGCACGAGCCCGGTGCCGTCCTCGCCGAGCGCGGCGATCCAGCGGCGCCGCCCGTCGGCGAGCGCGTAGAAGTAGTCGGCGGCGTGGGCGGAGCGGAGCGGGTACGTGTGGTCGGCGCCGTCCTCGGAGCGGGGCACCGGGACCCGGCGCAGGGCACGCTCGTAGCCGAAGTGCCAGGCGCTGTCGGCGGGCGCGAGGACGCGGCGGTCCTCGGGTACGGCGGTGTTGGACCACCAGTAGCAGGGCACGGCGTGCTCGTGGGGGTTGCGGATCCGGACGGCGACCCGCAGGTGCTCGGCGTCTTCCGGCAGCCAGAGGTCGATCTGGAAGGGCAGGTCGCGCAGCCGCTCCCATTCCCAGAGCCGGAGCATCGGGCCGCCGTCGGGCGCGGGGACGACCGCCGCGTGCAGCGGGGAGCAGGAGAGGGGGCCGTGGCCGTGGGCGCCGATGTTCCACTCGATGCCGCCGGAGAACCAGGCGCCGTTGAGGGCGAAGGCGGCGGGCTGGAACACCGGGTTGCGGTAGACGAGGTCGCGGCCGGTCGGCTTGTGGAGGAGGGAGTGGACACGACCGCCGAGGCCGGGCAGAACGGTGACCCGCAGACGGTCGTTCTCGATCACGATCGTGTCGAGATCAGTCGGGATGCGCTCACGTCCATAACCGTCACGGACACGAGTGGGCAACAGTGTGCGCAGCGGGGCGCGGCCGAGCTGGCGCGCCATGTCGCGGGGCAGGTCGGCCAGGTCGCGCGCGTCGACCGCGGGAAGGGGGGTGCCACCGAGCAGACGAAGGGCGGGCAGCGGGTTGTCCGGGCCCAACGGCGCCGCCGGGAGGGCGAGTACGGCACGTCGTACGGTCGTCATGTCGACCATGGAACACGCCGGAACCATCGCTGGCCAGGGGGTGGACAACGCCCCCGGTCGGGCTTGACCGAGAAATTCCGTTGCGGTGGGAGGAGGCCGTCCTACCCTTGGTTCTTCATCGAGGAAGGCATCACACATGAGCGAGCAGCACACCTACCGGGTGATCGTCCGGGGGACATTCGACGGGCTGTCGGAGGCGAGCCGCAGCCGGCTGCTGGCCGAGGTCGACGCGCACGGCATCTCGGCGATGGAGTTCACCGAGGAGGGCTCGCTCACCTACGACCGCACGCTGAAGCACTTCTCGTACCGCCTGGTCGTCGTCTCCGACGCGGCGGACGGGGAGGAGATGGCGGGCGCGATCGCGGAGGACCGGGTGGAGACGGCCCTGCGGGGCCTCGGGCACGGCTTCAAGGGCCTGCGGTCCACGGTCACCGACATGGACACGATGAAGATCAACTACAAGCGCTGACGGACCGCGCCCGACCGGGGGGGGCGGAGACCCGCCCCGGGGCCTGACGTCCTGGGGCCTGTCTTTCGGATCAGGCCCCAGGGGAGGCCCCTCGCCCCCTCGGTCAGGCGCCGTCCCGGTCGCGTGCGCGGGTCAGGAGGGGGTCGCCGGCCGTGACCGCCCAGCGTTCGTGGTCGCGCCAGGCCCCGTCGATGAAGAGCATCGCGGGCGAGAACCCTTCGAGGCGGAAGCCGGCCCGCCGGACCAGGGCGCGCGAGGCGGCGTTCCCTGGCTGGATGTTGGCCTCCAGCCGGTGCAGTCCGAGCGGCCCGAAGGCGTACGTGACGACGAGCCCGAGGCCCTCGGAGAGCAGCCCACGCCCGGCGGCGTGCGCGAAGGCACCGTAGCCGAGAGCGCCGGAGAGGAACGCGCCGCGGACGATGTTGTTGATGTTGACGAACCCGGCGATCGTCCCGTCCGCCCGGTCGCAGACGAGAAAGCCGGCCCGGCTCGGGACGTCGATCAGCTGGCCGGTGTAGACCGCGTACGCCTCGGGCGTGAGCGGCGGGAACAGCCAGGGCGCGTGGAACTCGCGGCTCTCCCGGGCCCGCGCCGTGAACTCCTCCGCGTCACCGGCCGTGAACGGACGCAGGGCGACACGGGGGCCGACGGCGAGGTAGCGGCCGGACCGGCTCTCTTGATCATCGGTCATGGGCTCAGCCTAGGGCGTGTTTCGAAAGTAGCTCCGTCCGCCCGGAGGGCGGGGCCTGCGGCGTCTGGTGCGTGCGATCGCAAGGCGGAGGATCATCCTCGTACTGGGTGTACTTGGATGACTCCGACAACGCAGCGTGGGGGCACCTCCCGTGCCCGAAGGGCTACGGGGGAGGGCGTGCCAGGCGTCGCGGGCCAGGAGGGACTTTCGAAACACGCCCTAGGCGCGTGCGGACGGGTGGGGGGCGGTCCGGCGAAGCCGGCTGCCGCCCGGTCGCGCAGGTCCCGTCGCCGCATGATCCGGCGGGGATGGCCGGGTGAGGGCGGCCGGGTGAGGGTGGCCGGGTGAGGGTGGCCCGGCGAGGGTGGCCGTCGGCGGTCGTCCACGGGCATTCAGCGCCGGGCCGCCGCCACCCTGGCCGGGCAGGGTTCGCCCTTCTTGAGGACGCCGATCACCAGTCGGCCGCCGGAGTGGCGGGTCGTGCCCGGTGGCGGGTACTGGGTGCAGACGCGCCAGTTCAGCGGCCAGAGCACGCGCCGGTCGGAGCCGGCGGCGTCGTGGACGTCGAGGCGGGTGCGGGCGTCGAGCGTGGTGAAGACCCGCCACAGGCCCTTGCCGCGCAGATCCGGCAGGTCCGGCAGCGGCGGGGAGCCGGTGTCCCCCTCGGCCGGGGCGGCCGGCTCCGCCGAACTGACCGCCACGGCGGCCAGCGCGAGGGCGGCCCCCGCGCACACGAGGGCCGCCCGTCTCACCGGCGTCTCCTGGCGGCCAGGTAGTAGCCGCATACCGCGCCGAGCACGGCGGTGGCGAGCAGGGCGAAGTAGAGGGGCATCGTCACCTCGGGGATCAGCACCCTGATCCGCACCTCATGCCGGTTCTCGAAGATGAAGACGAGCGTCACGGCCGCGACGATCAGGATCGCGATCCGTCCCGGGGTGAAGAATCCGCCGGCCCGGGACCCGCTCGCGCTCGACCTGTCCCTCGTCGTCCTCTTGGCGCTCATGGCCGCCCTTTCTCCGTCCCGCCGTGCCCGTGTCCGAGTCCGGACCCATGTCCGAGTCCGAGTCCCGCCGTGTCCGTGCGCTCCCCCAGAATGAGCCGATTCGCGCCCCACGGCCCTGACGAGCTACGCCGAACGAGCGACTTGTCAGACAGCGTGGGCCGACTACGGTGGTCGATCGAAGAGCCGACGGACACCGATGGACACCAGGAGGCCCCGTGGCAGGCGGCGGACAGGGGCGGCGTCCCGTCGTCGCGCTCTACGAGCGGATCGCGGACGCCCTGCGCGACGGCACCTATCCCCCGGGCTCCACGCTCCCCTCCGAACCGAGGCTCGCGGGCGAACTCGGCGTCAGCCGCCCCGCCTTGCGCGAGGCGCTGCTCCTGCTCCAGGAGGACGGGCTGGTCACGGTGCGGCGCGGGGTCGGCCGGACGGTCAACACCCATCCGCCGCGACGCGGCTTCGAGCGGCTGCGCCCGCTGGAGGATCTGCTCGGGGCGAGCGCGCCCCTGCGGGTGCGGGACATCCTGCGCACGAGCGAGGAACCCACCGACTTCACCACCCAGCACCTGCTCGCACCGGCCGGCGCCGAGCTGCCGTTCTGGGAGTCCGTCCTGGTCGGCGAGGCCGGGGCGGCCGTCCTCAGTCAGGAGTGGGCGGCGGCGTGGCCGGTCCTGGACCGGGCCCACCCGGCCTTCGCCGACGCCCTGCGAGCCTCTCCGAGGCCCGCCGGCGGGGAGGCACCCACCGACCGGGAGGCACCATCCACCGGCCAGGCGGCACCGCCCGCCCACCGGGAAGCCTCATCCGCCCGCCCAACCGCCCACCCATCGGTCCGGCCCGGTGCCGTCTCGATGCTGGCGGTCCTCACCTCCGCCTCGCGGGGTGTGCCGCTGGCCGCGCACAGCTCCGTCACGGCGACGCTGCTCGGCCGCCGCCGCGGCGGGCAGCTGGGCCGTCCGGCCGACACTCCGGCGGTGCTCGTGACCCAGGTCGTACGGGTCGGCGACACCCCGGTTCTGGCGGCCAAGCACATGCTGCCGACGGGCGCGCCCGCCCTGCCCGTCGTGCAGTCCGGCTGAGCCCCGGGACGCCCTCCCGCCGTCTCCTTCACCGTCGCCGTCACCACCCGCGGGCGCCCTTTCCCGGGTGGCGTACACTTCCGCGCCATGCACTTGTCTGACAACCACATGGCCTCGGATGCCGCCCCCGCCGTTCCCGCCTCCCCGGCGACCGACGCGGCGACCGACGCGGCGACCGGCACGGCGACTGACACGGCGGCCGCTCCGGCCACGGCCCCCGTCGTCGCCGACTGGATCCGGCGGGCCCCGAAGGCCGTACTCCACGACCACCTCGACGGCAGTCTGCGCGCCGCGACCATCGTCGAACTGGCGCGGGAGCACGGCTACACCGGTCTGCCCACCGAGGACCCGGCCGAGCTGGCGGAATGGTTCCGGAAGGCCGCGAACTCGGGGTCGCTGGAGCGGTATCTGGAGACCTTCGCGCACACCTGCGCGGTCATGCAGACCCGTACGGCCCTGGAGCGGGTGGCGGCCGAGTGCGTCGTGGACATGGCCGCCGACGGGGTGGTCTACGCCGAGATCCGTTACGCCCCCGAGCAGCATCTGGAGGGCGGGCTGACCCTCGACGAGGTCGTCGAGGCGGTGAACGCCGGATTCCGGGCGGGCGAGCGCGCGGCCGGCGGCCGGATCACCGTCCGTACCCTGCTCACCGGCATGCGGCACACCGACCGGTCCCTGGAGATCGCCCGGCTGACGGCCGCGCACCGGGACGACGGCGTCGTCGGCTTCGACATCGCCGGTGGCGAGATAGGCAACCCGCCGGCCCGTCACCTGCCCGCCTTCCAGTACCTGAAGCGGGAGAACTGCCACTTCACCGTCCACGCGGGCGAGGCCGTCGGCGCCGAGTCGATCCACGAGGCGGTGCAAGTCTGCGGCACCGAGCGGATCGGGCACGGGGTGCGGATCACGGACGACATCGCCGAGGACGGCACGCTGGGCCGGCTGGCCGCGTACGTCCGCGACAACCGCATCCCGCTGGAGATCTGCCCCACCTCCAACCTCCAGACGGGTGCGGCCAAGGACTACGCCTCGCACCCGATCGACGAGCTGCGCCGCCTCGGCTTCCGCGTCACCGTGAACACCGACGGCCGGCTGGTCTCCGGCACCACCATGTGCGAGGAGTTCCAGCACCTGGTGGATGCCTTCGGCTACGGCCCGGAGGTCTTCGAGGAGTTCACGGTGGCCGCCGTGGAGGCCGCGTTCCTGCCGCTGCCGGAGCGCCGGCGCATCGTCGAGGAGCTGATCCGGCCGGGTTACGCGGCCCTCACCGCCCGCTGAGACGTGCCGGGCCCGCGGTGATCGCCGCGGGCCCGGCACGAGGAACCGGTGGCGGGCGAGTGGCGGGCGAGGGTCAGCCCACGCGCCCGTTCACCAGCGGCAGGTCCAGCGTCCCCGTGTCGTCGGGGGCGCTGGTGACCGTCACCGGCTTGATGCCCCGGTTGCCGAAGTACGCCGTGTCGCTGGCCGCGACGACGAACTCCAGCCGGTGGCCCGTCTCGTAGCGGTGGACGATCGCGGGCAGTTCGACGGTGAAGGGCTGGTTGACGTCGGGCACGCGGACGGGCGCGACCAGCCGGTTGACCAGGGTCTTGGTGCCGTCGGGGGCGACGTCGTAGAGCTTGGCGAAGAGCACCAGCTTGTCGGCGGCGTCGCCGGAGTCCTGGACACGTGCGGCGCTCGGCGAGTTCACCTTGAGGGTGGCGCGGGGCGCGCCGACGAGGTCGGCGGGGGCGGTGAGCGGGGCGCTGCTCCAGCCGAGGTAGGTGCCGGCCAGGTCGTACGGCTCGGGGTCGGGTACGCCCAGGGTGCCGGCCAGCGAGAACTCCGAGTGGCTGGTGGGCACCGGGAGGTTGGCGTAGAGGCGCGAGCCCCGGGCGACCTTGGCGCGGTCGTCGACCAGCTTGCCGTCGCCGGACAGATAGAGCCGGCTGCCCGCCGCGGGCACCTGGTCGGCGGTGCCGTAGCCGCTCTGCCAGTCGCGGTAGTAGGCGAAGGCGGGCCCGGTGTCGACGGCCCGGTCGTGGCGCAGATACCGGTCGAACCAGGCGAGGACCCGCTGTCCGGTGTAGCTCGTCTCCAGGTTTCCCTGGCCGAGGTCGAGTTCGCCGGGCTTGTGGCCGCCGCTGTGGCCCCAGGACTGCCAGATCATCCGGGTGTCGACGCCCTGGCCGCGCAGCCGGTCGTAGGTGCGCCGGGCCTCGTTGAGGTTGAACAGGCTGTCGGACTGGCCCTGGACGAGGAGGGTGGGGGCCTTGACCTTGTCGAGGTACGAGACCGGGGAGACGCTGCGCGCGTAGGCGAGCATCTTGTCGGCGCCGGCCTGCGGGTAGGTGCCGGAGTTGAGCAGCCGGACGGTGTCGCAGGCGTCGGTGACGAAGTGCAGACAGGCCAGGGAGTTGATCCGGCTGGGGTCGAGGGAGGGTTCGAGCAGGGTCTGGCCCTCGCCGATCAGGTAGAAGCCGTTGGCCCACTGCCATTTGAAGACGCCGGGGGTGTCGCGGTCGGCGTTGTTGGGGGCGAGGGAGTAGGCGAGGTCGTTCCAGGTGATGAAGGGGACGAGGGCGTCGAGGCGGGGATCGGCCGCGGCGGTGGCGAGCTGGATGGCGCCGCCGTAGGAGCCGCCGATCATGCCGACGACGGGGTCGCCGGGGGCGTCCAGGGTGACGAAGTCCGCGCGGGTGCCGTCGTCGGCGGCGCGGGCGCCGGCCAGGAAGTCGACGAGCCGGGCGGCGGCCGCGCCGTCGATGCCCGGGGCGTCGAGGGAGATCAGGCAGCCGCTCTTGCCGAAGCCGAGGCCGGAGTAGACGAGTCCGACGTAGCCGCGGGCGGCGAATGCCTTGCCGATGCCGTCGGTGTCGCTCTTGCTGCCGCCGAAGCCGTTGGTGGCGAGGACGGCGGGCGCGGGGTGGGCGGCGTCAACGCCGTCGGGACGGTAGAGGTCGGCGTCGACGACACAACTGCGGCCGCCGGCCTGGACGGTGAAGTGGAGCGGGGTGACGGTGTACGTGCCGCTCGCGAGGCTCCTCGGTCCGGGCTCCGTGCCCTGGGCGGGTACGGCAAGGGCGAGGGGTGCGGCGAGGGCCGCTCCGGCCGTGAGCGCGAGCAGCTTGCGGGATCTGGGCAGGGCACGGGACACGGGGACCTCCACACCGGGGGCGTGCGACGGCCTACCAAGCGGTAGGTGCGGGTCCGACCCATCGTGAGACGCATGTCATGCGCGCGTCAATGCGGGTGCGCCGGGTTGTCGGCGGAGGTCCGGTGAAGACACCGGACGGCCCGCCCTCCCCGGGTGAGGCCCTGAGGCGGGCGGGCCGTCCGGGGAGCTCAGATCAGCGCGGGTACGTCGAGGGTGAGCGTGCCCGCGTCGGCGTCCAGGACGCCGGGTATCCCGAACGGGATCGTCGGCGCGTCGTCCTGGTGGCCGAAGCCGAGATGCTCCAGGACCGGGACGCCGAGCCCGCCGAGCCGGTCGGCGAACAGTGCGCGCACCTTCTCGTACGGCCCGCACTCCTCCCACGAGCCGAGGCCGATCCCGGCAACGCCGTCCAGCCAGCCGGAGCGCAGGAGCTGGGTGAGGATCCGGTCCAGGCGGTACGGCTCCTCCCCCACGTCCTCCAGGAGCAGCAGCCCGCCCCGGGCGGAGCGCCGGGCGTGCGGTGTGCCGAGGTCGGAGGCGAGCAGGCTGACGCAGCCGCCGAGGGTGACGCCGTGCGCCCGGCCGGGCACCAGGGCGGTGGCCGACTCCAGGCCGAGCGAGCGGACCGACTCGGGCTCGAAGAGGGTGGCGCGCAGCGACTCCTGGGTGCGGGCGTTCTTGGCGAAGGGACCGGCCGCCGTCATCGGGCCGTGCAGGGTGACGAGGCCCATCCGGACGGCGAACGCCTCGTGCAGGGCGGTGATGTCGCTGTAGCCGACCATGACCTTGGGGCCGGCGGCGCGGATCGCGGTCCAGTCGAGCAGGTCCACCATGCGCTGGGCGCCGTACCCGCCCCGGGCGCACAGCACCGCCGCGATCTCCGGGTCGCACCATGCCTCGGTGAAGTCGCGGGCCCTGGCCTCGTCCGTACCCGCGAGGTAGTCGAGGGTGGGGTGGGTGTCGAGGACGTGCGGGGCCACGACGGGGTCGAGGTCCCAGCCGCGCAGGACGTCGAGCCCCGCCTGAAGCCTCTCCTCGGGGATCGGACCGCTGGGGGCGACGACCGCGACCCGGTCGCCGGGTCGGAGCCGGCGGGGCCGTACCAGTGGCTCGGCGGTCACTTCCTCAGCTCCAGCCGGGGGACGTCGGGGCGGTCGATGCCGAAGGTCTGTGCGTACAGGGAGAGTTCGGCCTCCAGCGCCCGGATCAGGGTGTCCTCGCGGCGGAAGCCGTGCGATTCGCCCTCGAAGGCGATGTAGGCGTGCGGGACGCCTCGGCCGGCGGTGCGGGCCAGGAACCGGTCGGCCTGGGCGGGCGGGCAGATCACGTCGTCGAGCCCCTGGAGCAGCAGGAAGGGCGCGGTGATCCGGTCGACGTGCTCCAGCGGGGAGCGCTCGCGGTAGCGCTCGGGGACCTCGGCGACCGGCCCCATCAGCGAGTCCATGTAGCGGGCCTCGAAGTCGTGGGTCTCGCCGGTGGCCCAGCCGGCCGGGTCGAGGATGGGGTAGATGATGGTGCCGCAGGCGTAGACGTCGCTGTGGACGAGGGAGGCGGCGGCCGTCCAGCCGCCGGCGCTGCCGCCTCGGACGGCGAGCCGGGCGGGGTCGGCGGTGCCCTCGTCGGCGAGGGCGCGGGCCACGGCCGCGCAGTCCTCGACGTCGACCACTCCCCACTGTTCGCGCAGCCGCTCGCGGTACTCCCGGCCGTAGCCGGTGGAGCCGCCGTAGTTGACCTCGGCGACGCCGATGCCGCGCGAGGTGAAGTAGGCGATCTCCAGGTCGAGGACGAGCGGGGCGTGGCCGGTGGGTCCGCCGTGCGCCCAGATCACGAACGGCGGACGCGTGCCGTCGGGGCCGGTGTGCTCGGGGTGGCGGGGCGGGTACACCTGGGCGTGGATCTCCCGGCCGCCGGGGCCGGTGAAGGTCCGCACCTCGGGTTCGGGGTAGTACGCGGGGTCGACGGGGTCCTTGTGCGGGGCGCCGATCACCCGGGCGAAGCCGGTGCAGGTGTCCAGTTCGACGACCTCGTAGCCGCTGTGCGGTCCGGCGGCGACACCGACGACCCGGGTGCCGTGCACGGCGAGGGTCGCGGCCCATTCGGTCCAGGGACCCACGGCGTCGGCGAGGTCGCCGCTCTCGGGGTCGAGGATCCCGAGGGTGGTGGCGCCCCGGCCGTGGACGACGGCGACCAGTCCGCTGTCCAGGGGCTGGAACCAGGTGAGGCCGATCTTCCACAGGGCGCCGGCGAACTCCTCCTCGCGGGGGCAGAGCGCGAGGTGGTCGCCGCCGTCGAGCGCGGTGCGGTAGAGGTTCCACCAGCCGGTGCGGTCGCTGACGTGCAGCAGGTGGCCGTCGGCGGTCCAGCCGATCTGCGGCACGGACTCCTCGGGTCCGCCGGCGACGGTGCGGATCCCGGTGAAACTGCCGTCCTCCATGACGTCGGCGAGCCGGACCTCGGTGCCGTCCCACGGCATCCGGGGGTGGTCCCAGCCGATCCAGGCGGCCCGCCGGCCGTCGGGCGAGACGCGCGGGCCGGTGACGAAGCGGTGCCGCCCGTCGGACAGTTCGCGCACGCGCGCGCGGTCCTCGGCGGCGGAGCCGTCCAGGGGCACGGCGACGACGGCCCGGCGCACGTCCGTGGGTCCGGGCCCTGTGAACTCCTCCAGGACGCACCAGACCTCGCCGCGTTCGGGCCGGAGCACCGGGTCGGCCCAGCGCAGTCCGTCGCCGACCGGGGAGAGCGGGGTCAGCGGGCGGGGCGGGGCGCCGTCCGCCGCGTCCGGCTCGTACACGTACAGCCGCTGGTCGGCGTAGTGGCAGAAGACGACGAGCGGCGAACCGTCCGCCCGCACGGTGCCGGCCCAGGGCTGTCCGCCGTACTCGACGACCCGGTTGCGGACGTTCCACGGGGCGGGCAGCACCGACTCCTCGGCGCCGTCGGGGCGGCGGCGCACCAGGGTCCGCCGGCCGCCCTCGGCGGGACGGGGCGCGGTCCACCACACCTCGTCGCCGACGAAGCCGACGAATTCGGGCCGGCCGTCGTGCGCCGCGGCCAGTGCCGCGTCGATGGGCGACGGCCAGCTGCCGTAGGCGGCCGTGGTTTCCATCTGGATCCCCCCTGTACGGGTCGTGCGTGGGTTGCGATGCGGGTGGGGCGGGGTCGGTGGAGCGGGAGCGGGTCGAGCGGGTCGAGCGGGTCGAGCGGGTCGGTGGCCGGGGCTTCCGGCCCGACCGGGCGCGGGCCGCGCGTCAGGCGGTCCGGAGATAGCGGTCGAGGACGCGGACGCCGAAGTGGAGGGCGTCGACGGGGACGCGCTCGTCGACGCCGTGGAAGAGCGCGCCGTAGTCGAGTTCCGGGGGCAGCCTGAGCGGCGAGAAGCCGTAGCCGGTGATGCCCAGCCGGGAGAACTGCTTGGCGTCGGTGCCGCCGGACATGGAGAACGGGACGACGTGCCCGGTGGGGTCGACGTACTCGACGGCGGCGCGGAGCTTGGCGAAGGTGGGCGAGTCGACCGGCGCCTGGAGCGGCACCTCGCGGTGGTGGAACTCCCACTCCACGTCGGGTCCGGTGAGCCGGTCCATGGTCTCGGCGAACTCGTGCTCCGTGCCGGGCAGCATCCGCCCGTCGACGTAGGCGACGGCCTGGCCCGGGATGACGTTGACCTTGTAGCCGGCCTCCAGCATCGTCGGGTTGGCGCTGTTGCGGACGGTGGCCTCGACGAGGGCGGCGGCCGGACCCAGCTTGTCCAGGAGGAGGTCGGTGTCGAAGTCGGGGGCGTCGACGTCGGTGTCGATGCCGTACAGCGCGGCCAGCTCGGTGAGCGCGGCCCGCACGGTCGGGGTGAGCCGGACGGGCCACTGGTGGGCGCCGATGCGGGCGATGGCCTCGGCGAGCCGGGTGACCGCGTTGGCCGTGTTGACCTTGGAGCCGTGGCCGGCCCGGCCGCGGGCGGTGAGCTTGAGCCAGGCGGTGCCTCGCTCCCCCGCCGCGATCGGGTACAGCGTCATCCCCGGCTCCGGGTGGAAGCTGTACGCGCCGGACTCACTGATGCCCTCCGTACAGCCCTCGAAGAGACCGGGGTGGCGCTCGGCGAGAAAGTCGGAGCCGTCCTCGGCACTGGCCTCCTCGTCGGCGGTGTACGCGAGGACGATGTCACGGCGCGGGCGGAACCCCTCGCGGGCCCAGGAGCGGACGACGGAGAGCACCATCGCGTCCATGTTCTTCATGTCGACGGCGCCTCGGCCCCACACGACACCGTCGCGCACCTCGCCGGAGAACGGGTGCACGGTCCAGTCGGCCGCCTCGGCGGGCACGACGTCCAGATGGCCGTGGACGAGCAGCGCGTCGGCCGTGGGATCGGTGCCGGCGATCCGGGCGACCACATTGGTCCGGCCGGGGGTGCGCTCCAGGAGCGTGGGCTCAAGGCCCGCGCCGGCCAGCCGCTCCGCCACGTACTCGGCGGCGGGACGCTCGCGGCAGTCGCCGCCGCCCCGGTTGGTGGTGTCGATCCGGATCAGCCCGGAGGTGAAGGTGACCACCTCGTCGAGTGCCGTCGCGTCCGGGCCGCGCTGTTCCTCACCCATACTGTTCCTCCACTGCGGCGGACACGACCGTGGTGACCGCCTTGAACGTGCGAATCGCCTCGTACATCGTCTCGCTGGTGTAGGCCACGCGCCGCTCGCCGCTCCGCTCCGTGCCGGGCACCACGGTGGCGGCACCGGCCAGGTGCTCGGCGTCGAATTCGAGCTCCATCGTGAACGGCCCGGCCTGGACCGGTTCGTGGCGCACCGCGAGCGCGGTCGCCGCCTTGGCCGCCGCGCGGATGTCGGCGGCGGTACGGGCGGGGGTGCGGCACACGGCCGCGTACCGCGACACGTAGTCCTTGACGGCGACCTTGTGCGCCTCCGGCGCGTAGAGGAGGGCGTCCTCGCAGGTCAGGTCGTCTCCGGTGACGAGGACGACGGGGACCCCGAACTCGGCGACCACGCGCGCGTTGAGCAGGCCCTCGCTGGCGCGGACCCCGTCGAGCCAGACGCCGGTGATCGAGTTCGCGAGGTAGGTGTGCGCGAGGACACCCTCGGCGCCCGCCCCGGTGTGATAGCCGACGAAGGCGATGCCGTCGACGTCCCCGTGCTGGACACCCTCGACCATGGACAGCGACTTGTGCCGCCCGGTCAGCATCTGGGCGCGCTCGTCGAGCCGCTCAAGGAGCAGATTGCGCATGGTCCAGTGCGCCTCGTTGATCAGCACCTCGTCGGCGCCGCCGTCGAGGAAGCCGAGCGCCGCCGCGTTGACGTCGGAGGTGAACATGGACCGGCAGCGCTCCCATTGCGGGGTCCCCGGCAGCACGTCGGCGGGCCAGGTGACCCCGGTGGCGCCTTCCATGTCGGCGCTGATCAAGATCTTCATGCCCCGCACCGTACGCGCCGACCCACGGGCCCCACCACCCCTGTGGAAAAGTGTCGAAGGCCTGGACCGGTGGCGGGGGTTCAGCGGTACGTGACCTCTCGGCCACCCAAGGATTCGGGCGAATCATTTCATCTCGTACGTATAGGCTGACAGGTGCGGAATCCGCCCCGGGTCCGCGCCCCCGACTCCAGGAGACCTCTCGGTGACCATGTCCCCCACCCTGTCCGAGACCCCCGCCGAGACCGCGGCCGAGCCGGTCGTCGCCCCGGTCCCCGCACCGGCCGCCGAGCCGCCGGCGGAGCCCGTGGCCGAGCCGGTTGCCGAGCCGGTGGCCGGGCTCGCGCCGGACCTCTCGCTCGACCCCGCGCTGGACGGCGGCGAGTGGGTCGAGCCCGCCGCGCAGGACGTCGCCGAGGCCGTGGTCCGCGACGCCCGGGACTTCGGGGTGTACGCGCGGACGGGCGGCTGGGCGTTCGCGCTGAAGGTGGCGCGAAGTGTACGTCCGGGCGGACAGCCGGCCGAGGGCTCGCCGAAGGTGTCGGCGAAGGCGTTCGCGGAGCTGGCCGGCTGCTCGGCGGAGCGGGTCATGCGCTACTACAAGGCGTGGGACACGGCCGCCGACGACGGCCTCGTGCCGCAGTTCGAGGCGCTGGTCCCGGGTGAGGACGTCGAGCTGCCCGAGGCCGACGTGTGGCTCTCGTACTACTCCTCGCGCTCCAGCGCCACGTCCGTGCGTGGTCACGCGATCACGGCGGCGGCCGAGGCGGAGGGCATCAAGGCGACCAAGGCGCTGGAGGTCGCGGAGAACCCGACCGCGCTGCGCGCCGCGATCCTCGCCGACCCGGGCACGGCCGAGGCGGCGCGGGACGCGCTCCTCGACCGGATGAAGGAGGACACCGCCCTCCAGACCGAGATGGCGCGGGCCATCGCCCGTACCGGCGAGCTGAAGAAGGCGGTGGCGCAGGAGGCGAAGGCGGCCGACCGGATCGAGTTCGTGCGCCAGGTCGCCGAGGGCGGGCAGGTCAGGACGCCGGCCGGGCAGACGCTGGACGCGCCGCCGGAGCTGCGGGCCGAGGCCGAGCGCCACCTGTCGCTGATCGACGAGCTGGACGACTCGGAAGAGGCCGGCGAGTGGGCCGGCGAGGCATATGACACGGTGAAGTCCCTGGTCGCCAAGGCGGTCGAGGAGGACCCGGCGCTGCGGGTCCAGGAGCGCCGGGCGAAGTTCTACAACAGCCTCCAGAAGGCCACGAAGGTCTTCGAGGAGCTGACTCTGGACGAGGTACTGGAGGAGGACGTCGTCGAGGCCGACATGGTCCAGCGTCTGGAGGCCCTCCAGGAGGCGATCGGCGCCTGCATCAACGCGCTGCGCAAGGCGACCGACGCCTCCTGAGTCCCGTCCCGCCGGACTGGCGGGCTGACGGACTGACGGACTGACGGACCTCCGAGGCGTCGGCCCGCCGAGGCGTCGACCCGTCGGCGCCCGTCAGTCCTGGTGGCCGAGCTGGAGGTCGCGCTCGGTGCGGCCTCCCCCGGCGACCTGGAGGACGGTGGCGACCGGCGGGTAGCCGGCCGCGATGACCGTGTACTCGCCGGAGGACAGGTCGATGAAGCGGAAGCTGCCGTCGGGGCCGGTGGTGAGGGTGTCGACGACATTGCCGGCCGCGTCGAGCAGGGTCACCCGGGCGTCCTCGACGGGCCGCCCGCCGCCCGCCCTGACCGTCCCGCGCAGCACCGCGCCGCCCGCCAGCTCGATGTCCTGGCGGGTCTCGCGCGAGGCCTGCACGCTGATCGGCAGCGCGGCCGGGCGGAACGCGGCGGCGCTCGCGGCGAGCGTGTACTCGCCGGCGACCAGCTCGCCGATCACATAGCCGCCCTCGCGTCCGCTGCGGGTGGCGGCGACGACCTCGCCGCGTACATCGGTGAGGGTGACGGTGGCGTCCCGGACCGGGGTGCCGTCGGCGGTGACGACGGCACCGGCGAGCCGGCCCGCGCCACCGAGTACGACATCGAGTTCGACCGGCCGCTCCCCGACGCTGACGGAGACGGCCTGCGGCTGGTGTCCGCCGGCGGCGGCGATCATCACGTACGCGCCGGGACCGGGCACGCTCAGCGCGTACCGGCCGTCCTCGCCGCTCGCGCCCCGGCCGATCTGCCGCCCCCGGACGTCGATGAGGGTGAGCGCGGCGCGCGGGACGCGGCTGCCGTCGTGGTGCCGGACCGTGCCGCAGACGGGTACGCCGCCGAGCTGCGCGACCGCGCCGGGGCCCGGGCCGATGGTGATCGACGCCGTGGCGAACGGGGCGGGTGCGGCCGGGTCGTAACCGGCCGATTCGTAGCCGGCCGGGTCGTAGCCGGACGGCTCGTAACCCGCCGGGTCGTAGGCGGGGTCCCGGGGCTGCGGGGCGGGGGCGACGGGTGCCTCGGTGGCGGGGGTGTGGTGGGACACCAGCGGTTTCTCCTTGAGAGCGAAGGCGAGGACGAGGCCGAGCGCGAGGACCGGCACGAGGTAGAGGAAGATCCGGGGCATCGCGTCGGCATATGCCTGGACGAAGGCGTCGCGCAGCGCGGGCGGCAGCGCGTGGACCACCTGCGGAGTGATCGAGTCGGCGGACGGCAGCGCGGTGGCGCCGCCCCGGGGCAGCCGGTCGGCGAGGGCGTCGGCGAGCCGGGAGGCGAAGAGGGTGCCGAAGATCGCGGCGCCCACACTGCCGCCGATCTGGCGGAAGTAGTTGTGCGCGCTGGTGGCGGTGCCGAGGTCGGAGGGCCGTACGGAGTTCTGCACGGCGAGTACCAGGACCGGCATGATCAGGCCGATGCCGAGGCCGAGGACGGCCTGCCACAGGCTGTACTGGAGACGCGGCGTGTCGGTCTCCATCCGCGACAGCAGCCACATTCCGGTGGTCGCGACGGCACTGCCGAGCACCGGGTAGATCTTGTAGCGGCCGGTACGGCTGATGAGCCGGCCGGAGACGACGGAGGCCACGACGATGCCGCCCATGAGCGGCAGCATCAGCAGGCCCGATTCGGTGGCGCTGGCGCCCTCGACCATCTGGAGGAAGGTCGGCAGGTAGCTCGCGGCGCCGAAGAGCGCGATGCCGACGACGGCGCCGACCAGGCTGGTGACGCTGAAGACGGAGTCGCGGAACAGCCGCAGCGGGATGAGCGGTTCCCGGGCGAAGCGCTCGACCACCAGGAAGAGCGCTGCGGCCGCGCCGGCGCCGCAGCCGAGCCCGATGATGACCCGGGAGCCCCACGCGTACTCGGTGCCGCCCCAGGTCGTCAGCAGCACCAGACAGGTGGAGGCGGCGGCGAGCAGCAGGGCGCCGAGGACGTCGAAGCGGGCCCGGACGGTGGGCCGGGGCAGCTTGAGGACGACGGCGACGACGGCGAGGGTGACCAGGCCGAAGGGCACGTTGAAGTAGAAGCACCAGCGCCACGAGAGGTGGTCGGTGAAGAAACCGCCGAGCAGGGGGCCCGCGACGGAGGCGAGGCCGAAGGCCGCGCCGATGAGCCCCATGTAACGGCCGCGCTCCCGGACGGGAACGATGTCGGCCATGATCGCCTGGACACCGATCATCAGCCCGCCCGCGCCGGCGCCCTGGACGGCCCGGAAGGCGATGAGCTGGTTCATCGTGTGCGACCAGCCGGCCAGTCCGGAGCCGATCACGAAGACGACGATCGCGAAGACGAAGACACCCTTGCGGCCGAGCAGGTCGCCGAGCTTGCCGTAGACGGGCAGGCCGATGGTGGAGGTGAGCAGATAGGCGGTGATCGCCCAGGACATCCGGTCCAGGCCCTGGAGTTCACCGACGATCTTCGGCAGGGCGGTGGCGACGATCATCTGCTCCAGCGCGGCGAGCAGCAGCGCGAGCATGAGGCCGACGAAGACGAGCCGGACGCGGCGCGGATCGAGGGCCTCGCGCGGGGCCGCCCCGCCCGCGGGTGCGGCCGGATCCGAAGGGGCGTCCGGACCCGCGCCGGGGCCGGTGTCCGGTCCGGAGCCGGTGTCCGGTCCGGGGGCGTGGGATCGGGGGTCGTGGGATCCGGGCGCCGCCGGATCCCACGAGAGGGTCGGGTCCCCCTCGCAGCCGGGTCCTGGGGACGGCTCGAAGGCCGACGCCTCCCGGGCGGGCGGTAGTACGTCCGAGAAGACCGTCACGGTCCCCTCGACACCCTCCGCTTTCGTACGCGCACCCACGTCCTGCTCCCCTCTCACGGCCTCTGCGCGGGCCATTGTTCGCGGGGCGCGCGGGGCCGGAGCACGGTGGAGGTGACGGGGAAAGCGAGGGCGTGAGGGGTGCAGCGGACCGGCGTGAGGGCGCGCTCGGGGCGCTCATCAGCAGGTTTATAAAGTGAGAAGCGCCCCTCCGCGCGCCCCCGGAACTCTGGCAAGGGCGTCGGGGAAACCACTCGATCCGGTGACAGATCCGGGCGTTACTTCCTGGTTCTGGTTCGCCGGGGCTACTTCCCGGGCCGCCGCTGCGCCCGGTTGACCCTTCAGGGCGAACCGGGCGGAACGGGGTGACCGGACCGACCAGGCGGGCGCACGCGGATCCGGCGTCGGTTCCAGGGAGGGCGGGCCGCCCCCCTGACTACTTCCGACTACTTCCGACTACTTCTCGACCTCGGTGGCGAGCTTGGCGAGCACGGCGTCGTAGATGCGGCCGAGCCCCTTGGGGGCGAAGGTCCGCTCGAAGAAGCCGCCGATGCCGCCGGCGCCGTTCCAGACCGTGGTGACGACGACCTTGGACCGCCCCTCACCGGCCGGGGTCACGGTCCAGGTGGTGACCATGGAGGAGTTGCGGTCCTTCTCGGCCAGCTGCCCGCTGGTGGGCTCGGTGACCTCCAGGAGACAGTCGCGGACACGCTTGCTGGTGGCCTGGAGCTTCCAGTGGACCAGGGTGCCCGCGCCGTCGCCGCCCTCGCGCACCTCGTACTCGCTGAACTGCTCCGGCAGCAGCTTCGCGCGCGTGCCGCGGTAGTCGGCGAGCGCGTCGAACACAGTGCCCGCGTCCGCGGCGATGATCCGCTCCGTCGTGGCCTCGACCTGCGCCATGGCGCTTCCTCCAGGTTGTTTCGTGATGCTCTCGGGGGTACGGGTCAAGCCAATCACCTGCGCGGCGGGGCCCCAAATCCACGGCGCCCTCCGGGGCGGGCCGGGGCTCCCGCCCCGACGGGCCCGAGGTCCGGGCGGCCCGGCGGCCGCTCCGGTACGGCCGGATCCGACTCGGCTGCGGACACGTCTTCCTGACGGCGTGTCACGTCCTCCGAACGGGTCAACTCTCGACGGAATCGGTCCCTCCGGGGCATGGGCGGGGCACGGACGCCGTATGAATCCACGCGCAGGCAAGCTGATCGCCGCAGGGGCCCTGGTCGCGGGGACGGTCGCCGTCCTGCCCGGCCCCGCCTCCGCCGCCGAACCCGGCCCGAGCACCCGGCCCGTCGCCCCGCTGACCTGGACCGACTGCGGCACCAAGACGTACCCGACGCTCCAGTGCGCCACTCTGAGCGTCCCCCTGAACCACGACGATCCGGCCGGGCGGAAGATCTCGCTCGCCCTCACCCGGGTCGCGCACACCGCCGCCACGTACCAGGGCCCACTCCTGGTCAACCCCGGCGGGCCGGGCGGCAGCGGGCGCGGGCTGGCCGGATACGTGGCGGCCTCGCTGCCCGCCAAGGTGGCCGCGCAGTACGACGTGATCGGCTTCGACCCGCGCGGGGTCGGCAAGAGCGAGCCCGCCCTGGACTGTCTCCCCGGCTACTTCGACCCGGTGCGCCCGGACTCCGTACCGCACGGCACGAAGGGCGAGAAGGTCAACCTCCAGCGGGCGCGGACCTTCGCCAAGGCGTGCGGCGACAAATACGCCGACCTGCTGCCGTACATCGACACCATCTCCACGGCCCGCGACATGGACGCC
The DNA here is from genome assembly GCF_040646255.1 of Streptomyces sp. NPDC046203. NCBI lineage: Bacteria > Bacillati > Actinomycetota > Actinomycetes > Kitasatosporales > Streptomycetaceae > Streptomyces > Streptomyces sp. NPDC046203. The sequence goes on from NZ_JBEYZX010000004.1 coordinate 274,483, forward strand.
GTCCGCCGGGCGCTCGGCGTGCCCCGGATCAACTACCTCGGCTACTCCTACGGCACCTACCTCGGTTCCGTGTACGCGCGTCTGTACCCCGAGCGGGTGCGCCGCCTGGTGCTGGACTCCGTGGTCGATCCGCGCGGGGTCTGGTACGACGACAACATCGCGCAGAACTACGCGTTCGACGCGCGTCACAAGGCGTTCATGGCCTGGGTGGCGCGCAACGACGCGACCTACCGGCTCGGCACCGACCCGGACGCCGTCGAGGCGGCCTGGTATCGGATGCGGGACGAGGCGCTCGCGCGACCGGTCGGCGGCAAGGTCGGGGCCAGCGAGCTGGAGGACACCTTCCTGCCGGGCGGCTACTACAACGGTTACTGGCCGGAGCTCGCGGCGGCGTTCTCGGCGTACGCCGTCGACCACGACAGCGCCCCGCTGCTGAAGGCCTACGAGGCGCACGGCGCGGCGGACGCCGCCACGGACAACGGCTATTCGGTCTACACGAGCGTGCAGTGCCGGGACGCGCGCTGGCCCGCGCGGTGGAGCGTGTGGCGCAAGGACGCCTGGGACGTGTACGCGAAGGCACGCTTCTACACCTGGAACAACACCTGGTACAACGCGCCGTGCGCCTTCTGGCCGGTCCCCTCGCTGACCCCGCCGGACGTCACCAACGACCAGCTGCCGCCGACGCTGTTCCTCCAGGCGACGAACGACGCCGCGACGCCCTTCGAGGGCGCGGTCGCGCTGCACCGGATGGTGCGGCGCTCCAGCCTCGTCGTCGAGCAGGGCGGCGGCAACCACGGTGTCACCCTGGCCGGAAATGCGTGCATGGACCAGTATCTGATCGCCTATCTGAGCACCGGCGAGGTCCCGCGCGGGGCGGAGGGCGCCGAGGCGGACGCGGTCTGCGAGACGCTCCCGGACCCGGTTCCGGAGCCGGTGAAGACGCCGGCGCCCGCGAAGCAGGGCGCGGCGGGGGCAGAGTCCTCACCTGCGGGGGCGGCGCAGGCCGGGTCGCCGTCGGCCGGGTCGTCGCAGACCGAATCCTCACCTGCGGGGTCCTCACAGGCGGAGTCCTCACAAGCGGAGTCCTCACAAGCGGCCCCGGGGGCGACGCTGCACGGGCTGCTCGGTCACGAGCGCTGACCGGCCGGGGCGGGGCCGGGGGGCGGGGAGCGGTGACGCCCCGGCAGCCGGCCCTCCTGAGGAAGCACGGCGACGCGCTCTCCGGCTTCACCAAGGTGACGATGGATCTCACGCTCGGCGGCTACGGCACGTCCGC
>NZ_JBEYZX010000005.1:0-268343 GCF_040646255.1 Streptomyces sp. NPDC046203
GGCCCAGGCCCGGGCGGTCGCCGCGGGCGACCTCGCCGCCGTCACCGCCCTCGCCGAGCAGTGCCTGCTCGCCGGGCTGACCGGCGCCCTGCCCGCGGTCCTGCGCGCCCTCGCGGACCGCGCCGCGCTCGACGCCGACGTCTCCCATCTCGCGCAGGCCCTGCCCGCGCTCGCCCGTTCCCTGCGGTACGGGGATGTACGCGCCACCGACACGACGGCGCTCGCCGAGGTCGCGGCCGGGCTCGCCGAACGGATCTGCGTCGGCCTGCCGCCCGCCTGCGTGGGCCTCGACGCGGACGCCGCCGCCGAGATGCGCGGCCGTCTCGACGCCGTCCACGCGGCGATTGCCCTGCTCCCGCCGGAACGGGTGGGAGGAGAAGGACAGGGCTCGGCGGAGCCGGACGGCACCGACGACGGCAGCGGCACCGACGCCCCAGACACCCCCGGCACCCCCGACGGCATCGCCGGGCGGTGGGCCGGGGTGCTGGGGCGGCTGGCCGTACGGGAGCGGGTGCCCGGGACGGTGCGCGGGCGGGCCGCTCGGCTGCTGCTCGACGAGGGCCGGCTCGCCGACGACGAGGCCGCCCGGCTGATGGGCCTCGCCCTCTCGCCCGCCGCGCCGCCCGCCGACGCCGCCGCCTGGATCGAGGGCTTCGCCGGCGGCGCCTCGGGCGGTGGGCTGCTGCTCGTCCACGACGAGCGGCTGCTCGCTCTGGTCGACGGCTGGCTGAGCGGGGTGCCGGACGACGCGTTCACCGGGGTGCTGCCGTTGCTGCGGCGTACGTTCGCCTCCTTCGAGCCGGGCGTACGGCGCACCCTCGGCGAACTCGCCGCCCGCGGCCCCTCGGGATCGGGCCGGGCCACCCGCCCGGCCGCCGGCCCGCCCGGCTTCGCCACCACGCTCGACGAGCGCCGCGCCGACGCCGTACTGCCCCTGCTCCATCTCATCCTTCACCGCACCACGGCCGTCCCCGGCGCCCCCAGCACCCTCGTCACCCCCGGCACGGAGGTCTCCCCATGAGCGCGACCACGCCCGGCGACCCGCACGCCTCGCACGACGAACGCGACCCGCGCGACCCGCACGACGAGCGGCTGCGCCGCTGGCGGCTGGTTCTCGGCGGTGGCCCGGCCGACGGCACCGGCCGTGCCCTGACCGGCACCGACGCGGCCATGGACGGCGCGCTGTCCGCCCTCTACGACAGGAAGAACGACAAGGACGACAAGGCGCCGCGCGGCGGCCAGGGCCGGCACGGTGGGCTCGGCGGATCCGCGCCCTCCGTCGCCCGCTGGCTCGGCGACATCCGTACGTACTTCCCCGGCTCCGTCGTCCAGGTCATGCAGCGCGACGCGATCGACCGGCTCGGACTGGCCACGCTGCTCCTGGAGCCGGAGATGCTGGCGGCGGTCGAGCCCGACGTCCATCTCGTCGGCACCCTGCTGTCCCTCAACAAGGCCATGCCACAGACGACCAAGGAGACCGCGCGGACCGTCGTCCGCAAGGTCGTCGACGACCTGGAGGCGCGGCTCGCGACCCGGACCCGGGCCACCCTCACCGGCGCGCTCGACCGTTCGGCCCGGATCAGCCGGCCCCGGCACCGCGACATCGACTGGGACCGGACCATCCGCGCCAACCTGGCCCACTACCTCCCCGAGCACCGCACGATCGTCCCCGAGCGGCTGGTCGGCTACGGGCGGGCCTCGCGCGCGGTGAAGAAGGAGGTCGTGCTCTGCGTCGACCAGTCCGGTTCGATGGCGCCCTCCCTCGTCTACTCGGCCGTCTTCGGCGCGGTCCTCGCCTCGATGCGGGCGCTCGCCACCCGGCTCGTCGTCTTCGACACCGCCGTCGTCGACCTCACCGAGCGGCTCGACGACCCCGTCGACCTGCTCTTCGGCACCCGGCTCGGCGGCGGTACGGACATCAACCGCGCGCTCGCCTACTGCCAGTCGCGGATCACCCGCCCCGCCGACACCGTCGTCGTCCTCATCAGTGATCTGTACGAGGGCGGCATCCGGAACGAGATGCTGAAGCGGGTCGCGGCGATGAAGGCGTCGGGGGTGGAGTTCGTGGCCCTGCTCGCGCTGTCCGACGAGGGCGCGCCCGCCTACGACCGGGAGCACGCCGCCGCTCTCGCCGCGCTCGGCGTCCCCGCCTTCGCCTGTACTCCCGATCTCTTCCCCGAGGTGATGGCGGCGGCCCTGGAGAAGCGCCCGCTGCCGATACCGGAGACCTGACGACCTGAGGACCTGAAGGGCCTGAGGATCTGCGTACCCGAAGAGCTGACGGATCCGGGCGGCGGACGACGGCCGCCGTACGGATTTCGTCGCCCGAACCGCCACCCGGACGGCCGCCACCGGCCGACTGAGGTCCATATCACACCCGCCCCCACCTGGCCCGTCGTCCGCCGCCCGGCGTGCCGCGAGCCGCCCGAACCCCGTTCCCCGCCTGCCACGATGGGCTCGCGCGACCCCGTCCCCGATGCCGCGGACGACCCCGTCCCACCTACGGTCTGTGATCGTTATCACCGCTCGGCCGACAGCTGCGATTTAGGGTCGCAGGTCCTGCGGAGATAACCTGCGAGACGGGCATGCCGCGTCCACGGTCACCGTGCACGCCTCCCTAGTGACAGCGCAGTCACGTTGCCCTCCGCGGCACGCCCACGCAGACAACGAACCGCGATCATCTAGAAAAGGGACGCGCGTGGACCTGTTCGAGTACCAGGCGAGGGACCTCTTCGCCAAGCACGGTGTACCGGTGCTGGCCGGTGAAGTCATCGACACGCCTGAGGCGGCGCGCGAGGCCACCGAGCGACTGGGCGGCAAGTCGGTCGTCAAGGCGCAGGTGAAGGTCGGTGGCCGCGGCAAGGCCGGCGGCGTCAAGCTGGCCGCCACCCCGGACGAGGCCGTCGCCCGCGCGACGGACATCCTGGGCATGGACATCAAGGGCCACACGGTCCACAAGGTGATGATCGCGGAGACCGCTCCGGAGATCCTCGAGGAGTACTACGTCTCGTACCTCCTCGACCGCACCAACCGCACCTTCCTCGCCATGGCCTCCGTCGCCGGTGGCATGGACATCGAGGAGGTCGCCGCGACGACCCCCGAGAAGCTCGCGAAGGTTCCGGTCGACGCCAACAAGGGTGTCGACATCGAGACCGCCCGCGCCATCGTCGCCCAGGCCAAGTTCCCGGCCGAGGTCGCCGAGAAGGTCGCCGAGGTCATGGTGACCCTGTGGAAGACCTTCGTCGCCGAGGACGCGCTCCTCGTCGAGGTCAACCCGCTGGCGAAGGTCGCCTCCGGCGACGTCATCGCGCTCGACGGCAAGGTCTCCCTGGACGACAACGCGGACTTCCGCCACGCCGACCACGAGGCCCTGGCCGACAAGGCCGCCGCCAACCCGCTCGAGGCCGCCGCCAAGGAGAAGGGCCTCAACTACGTCAAGCTCGACGGCGAGGTCGGCATCATCGGCAACGGCGCGGGCCTGGTCATGTCGACCCTGGACGTCGTCGCGTACGCCGGTGAGAACCACAGCGGCGTGAAGCCGGCCAACTTCCTCGACATCGGTGGCGGCGCCTCCGCCGAGGTCATGGCGAACGGCCTGGAGATCATCCTGGGCGACCCGGACGTCAAGTCCGTGTTCGTCAACGTCTTCGGTGGCATCACCGCTTGTGACGAGGTCGCCAACGGCATCGTCCAGGCCCTCCAGCTCCTCGCCGACAAGGGCGAAGAGGTCACCAAGCCGCTGGTCGTGCGCCTCGACGGCAACAACGCGGAGCTGGGTCGCAAGATCCTGTCCGACGCCAACCACCCGCTCGTGCAGCGTGTGGACACCATGGACGGCGCGGCCGACAAGGCCGCCGAGCTCGCGGCTGCGAAGTAAGGGACGAGGACTAAACAGCCATGGCTATCTTCCTCAACAAGGACAGCAAGGTCATCGTCCAGGGCATGACCGGTGCCACGGGCATGAAGCACACCAAGCTCATGCTGGGTGACGGCACGAACATCGTCGGTGGCGTGAACCCGCGCAAGGCCGGCACGTCCGTCGACTTCGACGGCACCGAGATCCCGGTCTTCGGCACCGTCGCCGAGGCGATGGAGAAGACGGGCGCCAACGTCTCCGTCCTCTTCGTCCCGCCGGCCTTCTCCAAGGCCGCCGTGGTCGAGGCCATCGACGCCGAGATCCCGCTCGCCGTGGTCATCACCGAGGGCATCGCCGTCCACGACTCCGCCGCGTTCTACGCGTACGCCGTGGAGAAGGGCAACAAGACCCGCATCATCGGCCCGAACTGCCCCGGTCTCATCACCCCGGGCCAGTCCAACGCCGGCATCATCCCGGGCGACATCACGAAGCCGGGCCGCATCGGCCTGGTCTCGAAGTCCGGCACGCTGACGTACCAGATGATGTACGAGCTGCGTGACCTCGGCTTCTCCTCCTGCGTCGGCATCGGTGGCGACCCGGTCATCGGCACCACGCACATCGACGCCCTGGCGGCCTTCGAGGCCGACCCGGACACCGACCTGATCGTCATGATCGGTGAGATCGGCGGCGACGCCGAGGAGCGTGCGGCCGACTTCATCAAGGCCAACGTCACCAAGCCGGTCGTCGGTTACGTCGCGGGCTTCACCGCCCCCGAGGGCAAGACCATGGGCCACGCCGGCGCCATCGTCTCCGGCTCCTCCGGCACCGCCGCCGCGAAGCAGGAGGCCCTCGAGGCCGCCGGTGTCAAGGTCGGCAAGACCCCGACCGAGACCGCCAAGCTGGCGCGCGAGATCCTCGCCGGCTGACACGGCGGGCGTATCGCTTGACGTGAGTGGGCCCCGCCCCCTCCCGGGAAACCGGGCGGGGGCGGGGCCCTTTCGTCTGTTCATGCGTTTGTGTGACGGGTGGCTGTACGAGCCGTCCGGCGGCGCGCCCGCCCGCCTCCTCGGTGCGGCCTGCTCCGCGCGGCCTATTCGGCCCGGGGGATCAGCCGTTCGGGGCCCGGGTACGGGGCGTGGCGCAGTTTGTCGCGGAGCTGCTTGTCCTCGGGGCGCAGCTTCGGCGGGCCGCCGAGGGCCGGGACGCCGCCGACGGCCTCGCCCGGTGCGATCGCCGGGATGTAGTGGTCCGGGGCGGTCGCGGCGGTGAAGGCGGTGACGGCGATCAGCGACACGGTCACCCCGAACACCAGTCGGGTGGTCCGCCGGGCCCCCCGCTCGCTGAGGCCGCGCACGGAGCGCGCGGCGGGCAGCCCGGCGGCCGGTGCGGCCGGTGCGGCCGGTGCGTCCGGGGTCTCCGTCGCCTCGGGCGCGGCGGGGGTGCCGTCCGGTACTGCTCCGGCTTCCTCGCCTGTTGCCGTGCCCGGTCCTGTTCCAGTTGCCGATCCCGCCTCTGATCCCGTCTCCGCTCCGGCTTCCTTGTCCGGTCCCTTGTCCGGTCCCTTGTCCGGTCCCTTGTCCGAGGGGCCCTTCGCCGGCTCGTCCGGTGGTGCCGGTACGTCCGGCGCTGCCGGGACGTCCGCGACCAGGGCGGCGAGCCACTGGTGCAGGGCCTCGGGGTCGGCGAGTCCGGGGATCCGCCAGCCGATGACGGTACGGGCGTGCAGCAGCCGGTTCCCGGCGGCGGGGGTGCTCGCCTCGGTCTCGGCGGCCGCGTCCGGCAGGTCCAGGCCGAGGCCGTCGTAGAGCAGGAGGGTGCGGCGGTACGAGGGCGGCAGCGCCTGGAGCGCCACGAGGAACTCGCGCAGGGCGGGATCGGCGGGCGGGGTGTCAGGGCGCCGGTGGCGGAGCCGGAAGCGGTGCCAGGGCGACAGCGCGTGGTCGTGGGCCGCCGCGCGGACCCAGCCCACCGGGTCGCGGTCGCAGGCGACCTCGGGCCAGTACCGCCAGGCGTGCCGGAAGGCGTGCGCGACGGCCTCGCGGGCGAGCCGGCGGCGCGCGGTGAGGAGGTACGTCTGGTGGAGGAGCCCCGGGGAAGCGTGCGCGTAGAGCGCGTCGAAAGCCTCCTGCGGGGTCGGGCCGGACGGCGCCTGGGCCGAGGCGGGGACGGGTTCTTCCAGGGCGCCTGATGCCGGTGCCGGTGTCGGCTCTGGACCGGACTCCGCTTCTGATCCCGGATCAGGCTCGGGCTCGGGCTCGGGCTCCGATGCCGCTCCCGCTCCCGTTCCCGCTCCCGCATTCGTTTCCGGTTTCAGCCGCTCCTTGGGGGCCTTCGCGGCTGCGGGGTTCGCCTCCGGGGGCTCCGTGACCGAGGGCGCGACAGGTTCCTCGTACACGCCGAGCAGCCGCGCGTACGCCTCCCGCCGCTGCCGCCCCTTGGGGGACGCCCGGCCGGCCTCCCAGGCCCTGACGGTGGCCCGGGTGACGCCGAGGGTCCGGGCGACCTGCTCCTCGCTCAGCGTCAGCGCTTCGCGGAGCCGGCGCCGCTCCTTGGGGGAGGGGAGCACGACGGGCGGCGGGGTCGGGTTCATCGGCTCTACCTTCCGCGGGTGCGGCCCTGGGCAGAAAAGTACATAAGCGTATTTTGGGCGACACCCCATCCATTCGCCTGTTACGCGGGCAAAACAGCGTGTCGCTGGCAGCATGATCAGCGTGACCCACCTGACCGCCCCGCGCCCGTCCCCCGTTCCGCCCCCGGCGCCCGACGTCCCGGTCCAGGGCCGCAGGTCCCCGGCCCTGGCGACCGCGTTCGTGCGCGGCGCGGTCGCGGCCGGACTCGGCGTCGGGGCGCTCGCCGTCCTCGTGACCGTCGTCTGGATCTCGTCCCCGTACCCCGACGGCGGGGCCGACAGCGCGTTGCAGACCGCCGCCGGACTGTGGCTGCTGGCGCACGGCGCCGACCTGATCCGTACCGGCACGGTCTCCGGCGTACCCGCGCCGCTCGGCGTCACCCCGATGCTGCTCTGCGTCCTGCCGCTGTGGCTCGCGCACCGGGCCGCCCGGGACACCCTCGACCCCGCCGACACCCGGCCCGTGCCCTCGCCGGCCGGCGCCGTCTGTGCCGTCACCGGGGGATATCTGCTGGTCGCGGCGGTGGTCGTGATCTACACGGAGGCCGGGGCGTTCCCCGCCGACCTCGCGAGCGCGGGCTGCTGGACCCCCGTCACGGTCTTCGCCGCCGCCTGCGCGGGCGCCTGGACGGCGCACGGCCGTCCGCTGCCCGGGCAGGGCGCCCCGGTCGCCGCCGTACGCGCCGCCGGGTACGCTCTCGCCGCTCTGCTCGGCGCGGGCGCCCTGCTCGTCGTGGGGTCGCTGCTGTGGCACGTGGGGGACGTCCAGGTGTCCCTCGGCGGTCTCGCGGGGGAGTGGTCGGGCCGGCTGACCGTCACCCTGCTCGCGCTCACGCTGCTGCCGAACGCCGTGGTGTGGGGCGTGGCCTACGGCCTCGGCCCCGGGTTCGCCCTCGGCACCGGGGCGCTCGTCGGCCCCCTCGGCCCGCTCGGGCACACCGCCGCCCCGGCCGCGCCGGACTTCCCGCTGCTCGCCGCGGTGCCCGGCCCGGGGCCGGCCGGCTGGCCGCAGTGGGCCACCGCCGCCGTCCCGGTGTGCGCGGCCCTCGTCCTCGGCCACCGGGTGGGCCGGTCCGCGCACGACTGGCCGGCCCGCCGGGCGGCCCTCGCCGCCCTCGGCGCGGCCGGGGCCGTAGGACTGACCGTCACTCTGCTCACGGCGTTCGCGGGCGGCCCGCTCGGCTCGGGCCGGCTCGCCGCCTTCGGGCCGGTGTGGTGGCAGACCGGGCCGGCGGCCCTGGCGTGGTGCGCGCTGCTCGGGGTGCCGGCGGCGCTGGTGGTACGGGCCTGGGGCCGCTGGTCCACCCGCCGCGCGGCCCGACGGGAGTCGGAGCCCCCGGCGCAGGGCGTTGTACCGTCCGCCGAGGCGACGCCGTCGGGGGCGGAAACGGAGACGGAGACGGGGACGGAGGGGCGGGGCGTACGGGCCTGGAGGTGGGTGTCGGTACGGCTGGGGCAGGTCGGGCGTCGCGGTGCGAAGCCCGCCGGGGACGCGACCGCGCCCCCGCACGGTTCCGGATCCGCCCATGGTTCCGGCACCGCACCGGCGCCGGAACCGTCCGCCGCCGCCGATGCGCCCGGGGCCGCCAAGGCCGCCGGTGCCGGGGCTTTGGCGGGCGCCCTGGCCCGGCTCGACGCGCTCGACGCGCTGGAGGCCCTGGACGACGACGCGGACGAGGACGGCTACGGTGTCATGCCCGCCGCCTGGGAGCCCGAGCCCCCGAAGCCGCTCTGAGAACGTCCGGTCCACCTGTCCCAGGCCCTACCAGTGGCGCCAGACCTCCGCCGGGGCGATGCCCCGGGAGGTTCCCGCCACGGAGTCGCCGGCGCGCTGAGCACCCGGCTCGATCGCGAAGGTCTCGACGTACAGGTCGCCTCCCGGGCTGGACCGAAGCCCCGTGTCGTGCTCGGTCGCGTACGACTCCATGTCCTGGAGCAGCTCCGACGGAACACGGCCGATCAGGCGGATGCCCTCATGGGTGACCTGGGGCCGCGGAGTCCGTCGACCAGGACGCAGGTCGGACCGGCTCCTTCGATGAAGGAGCACTTCACCGCCGGTCGGGTCCGGCGGGGGCTCGGGCTCGGCTGGCGGAACTCGACGCGCCGCTCAGCGCGGCCCGTCGAGTGCCAGGGACCCAGGGCGCGCTGCTCCGCGGTGAAGCCGTGCTCCGCCATGACGGCGACGGCGTCGGCCAGCTCCATGCCGAAGTCCAGAGGTCCGATCTTCCGCTGCGGGGTGTATCCCCACTGATCCCGCTCGGTGTCCTGGACGATCGCCCAGTGGTCAGTGGTCAGTGGTCAGTGGTCAGTGGTCAGTGGCCAGTGGTCAGTGATCACGGCCCATGATCACTGACGCGGGCTCCGTGGTGCGGTCCGGGCCTGGGGAGCGAAGAGCGGGAAACGGGCCCCGAGCCCGCTACTCGCGCACCCCGAAGGTGTCCTGCAGCGGCTTCGGCAGCAGGTCGTTGCAGGCCAGGCGGCTCTGCTGGGTCAGGGCGTCGTCCCGGCACTGGTAGAAGTCGCGGTAGGCGATGTGCACCGCGAAGCTGCTCGCGACGATCATCAGGGCCACCGACGAGGCCACCAGACCGCTGATCGCCGCCGCCTGCTTCGAGCGGGTGGCCGCGCCCATCGCGGCGGTCTGCGCCGGCGACAGCGGGCCCTCCGGCGTCTTCGGGCGGGTGCGCAGCGCGCTGATCGCCCAGTAGGCGCCGAGCGCGCCGAGCAGCAGGGCGACCTCCTGGAAGAAGAACGAGAAGAAGAACGCCCACATGCCGGAGAGCACCGCGTAGCGGGCCCGCCGCTGCGCCGGGTCCGTCGGGTCCCAGCGGAGTCCCGGACCCTGGCCGCCCTCCGTGCCGCCGGGGCCGCCCCCCGGACCGCCGAGGCCGCCGCCGGGACCGCCGCCGGGTCCGCCCGGTCCGCCGGCCGGGCCACCGGGGCCGCTCTGCCGTTCGGGCCGGCGGCCGAAGGCGTCCGAGGACCGGCCGGGCTGACTGCTGCTCCAGCCCGGACCGGCCGGCGCACCGCCCCCGGAATCCCCAGGCGCCCCGGGCGTCCCGGATCCCCCGGACGCCGTCCCGGATCCCCCGGGCTCACCGGTCTCCGCGGAACCCCTGGCGCCCTCGGCTCCCGAAGGGACCCGGGGCTGCCACGGCTGGTCCGGCCGGCCCTCGGGCGGCGGAGCGAACGGGTTGCTGTCGTTCGTGGACTGGCGATCCGGCATCTGCTGGACGTCTTCCCTCTGTCGTCTGTCGGCGGTCGTACGCGCGCTCGCGCCGACCCGCATGTCGTGCCCGCACGGGCGCGAGAACGCTGTCGTACCCGGCCGCGGCCCTCGCGCCGAACCCTTGTGCTGCCCCGCCGCGGCCGGGCCTGGCGGCCCTTCGGACCCTGACGCTACCTCCCGGTCATCCCCCCGTCCCGTGGGGGCCGTCCCGAGTGCCGGTATCGTTGCCCGCGGTCGCGCTCTTCGTAGGGTTCCCCGTATCGGGGGATGCGATTCATTCGTACGACCGTACAAACACCATGGAAAGAGTGACCTCAGTGGCTGCCGCCCGCCTCGTCGTCCTGGTCTCCGGCTCCGGCACGAACCTCCAGGCCCTGCTCGACGCGATCGCCGCCGACCCCGAGGGCTACGGCGCGCAGATCGTCGCGGGCGGCGCCCCCCGCGACGGCATCGCCGGTCTGGAACGGGCCGAGCGGGCCGGGATCCCCACCTTCGTCCGCCGGGTCAAGGACTTCGGCACCCGCGAGGCGTGGGACCGGGCGCTCACCGAGGTCACCGCCGGATACGAGCCGGACCTGGTCGTCTCGGCCGGATTCATGAAGATCGTCGGCAAGGAGTTCCTGGCCCGCTTCGGCGGCCGGGTCGTCAACACCCACCCGGCACTCCTGCCCAGTTTTCCCGGTGCCCACGGCGTGCGCGACGCACTCGCCTACGGGGCCAAGGTCACCGGATGCACCGTCCACTTCGTCGACGACGGCGTCGACACCGGCCCGATCATCGCCCAGGGCGTGGTCGAGGTCCGGGACGAGGACGATGAGGCCGCGCTCCACGAGCGCATCAAGGACGTCGAGCGCTCGCTGCTCGTCGAGGTCGTGGGGCGTCTCGCCCGCCACGGCTACAGCATTGAGGGACGAAAGGTTCATGTCGGTGAACACGGACACCGTTAAGCCCATCCGCCGCGCGCTCGTCAGCGTCTACGACAAGACGGGGCTCGAAGAGCTGGCGCGCGGTCTGCACGAGGCCGGGGTCGAGCTGGTCTCCACCGGCTCCACCGCGTCGAGGATCGCGGCGGCCGGCGTCCCGGTCACCAAGGTCGAGGAACTCACCGGGTTCCCCGAGTGCCTCGACGGCCGCGTGAAGACGCTCCACCCGCGCGTCCACGCCGGCATCCTCGCCGACCTGCGTCTGGAGTCGCACCGCGCGCAGCTCGCCGAGCTGGGCGTCGAGCCCTTCGACCTGGTCGTCGTGAACCTCTACCCGTTCCGCGAGACCGTCGCCTCCGGCGCCACCCCGGACGAGTGCGTCGAGCAGATCGACATCGGCGGCCCGTCGATGGTGCGCGCCGCGGCGAAGAACCACCCGTCCGTGGCCATCGTCACCAGCCCGGAGCGGTACGCCGACGTGCTCGCCGCCGTCCAGGCCGGCGGCTTCGACCTGACCGCCCGCAAGCGGCTCGCGGCCGAGGCGTTCCAGCACACCGCCGCGTACGACGTGGCCGTGGCGAGTTGGTTCGCCGACGACTACGCCGCCGACGGCGAGAGCGGCTTCCCCGACTTCCTCGGCGCCACCTACAGCCGCAAGAACGTGCTGCGCTACGGCGAGAACCCGCACCAGGGCGCCGCGCTCTACGTCGACGGCACCGGCGGCCTCGCGGAGGCCGAGCAGCTGCACGGCAAGGAGATGTCGTACAACAACTACACGGACACCGACGCCGCGCGCCGGGCCGCGTACGACCACACCGAGCCGTGCGTCGCGATCATCAAGCACGCCAACCCGTGCGGCATCGCGATCGGCGCCGACGTCGCCGAGGCCCACCGCAAGGCGCACGCCTGCGACCCGCTGTCCGCGTTCGGCGGCGTCATCGCCGTCAACCGCCCGGTCTCGGTCGCGATGGCCGAGCAGGTCGCGGAGATCTTCACCGAGGTCATCGTCGCCCCCGGCTACGAGGACGGCGCCGTCGAGGTCCTGGCCAAGAAGAAGAACATCCGCGTCCTGCGCGCCGAGGGCGCTCCGGCGAACCCGGTCGAGGTCAAGCCCGTCGACGGCGGCGCCCTCCTCCAGGTCACCGACCGCCTCCAGGCCGACGGCGACGACCCGGCGCACTGGACCCTCGCCACCGGCGACGCCCTGTCCGAGGCCGAGCTGGCCGAGCTGGCGTTCGCCTGGAAGGCCTGCCGCGCGGTCAAGTCCAACGCGATCCTGCTCGCCAAGGACGGCGCCTCCGTCGGCGTCGGCATGGGCCAGGTCAACCGGGTCGACTCGGCCAAGCTGGCCGTCGAGCGGGCGGGCGAGGAGCGGGCCCGGGGCGCGTACGCGGCCTCGGACGCGTTCTTCCCGTTCCCGGACGGCCTGGAGATCCTGACCGCCGCGGGCGTGAAGGCGGTCGTCCAGCCGGGCGGGTCGGTGCGCGACGAGCTGGTGGTCGAGGCGGCGAAGAAGGCGGGCGTGACGATGTACTTCACGGGGACGCGGCACTTCTTCCACTGACACTGACGCTCACGCTGATGCTGACGCTGTCGGGAGATTGACGGACGGTGGTCGGCGGCCCTGGGGTCGTCGGCCACCTGCCGGCGTCCGGCAGGCCGGTGGGCGGGGCTTGGGTGCCCCGCGCCGCCGGGTCGGTACTGCCAGGTCCGCACCGCCGACCCCACGGGGGTGGGTCGGTGGTGCGGTGGTACGGCGGTACGGCGGGCCCGACAGCTCGAAGGCCCGGCGGCTCGGCGGTTCGCGGGTGGCGGCCGGAGCGGAACCGAGCCCCGCGCGTAGGCCCGCGCGAAGGCCGGCGAGCGGCGCCGGACGAACCCATGCCGTCGACGATTCCGCCGGTCGGGTGACCTCTGTTCTAATGGGTTGCTCTTTTCGTCGGCGGCTGGTTCCTGGGGGCGCGGTGTTGGATGTGCAGAACGGTTCCGCGGCGGAGCCCTCCGCTCCCGAGACCGAGGGGGACAGCGGACCGTCGCGGATACTCGCGCCCGCGCCGCGTCTTCCGTACGCGCTGATAGCCGGCGTTCTCGGCGGCCTTTACTTCCTCTACTCCTGGGTGCAGTACGCGCGTTTCCGTTCGCCGTCCTGGGATCTCGGGATCTTCGAGCAGTCCGTTCGGGCATATGCCGAACTGCGGGCCCCGATCGTCGACATCAAGGGACCCGGATTTCTCATACTCGGGGACCACTTCAGTCCGGTGACCGCGCTGCTGGCGCCGGCGTACTGGGTGTGGTCCTCTCCGCTCGTCCTTCTTCTCGCGCAGGCCGCGCTCTTCGCCGCCTCCGCCGCGATCGTCGGCCGCACCACCCAGCAGGTGCTCGGCAGCCGGGCCGCCGGGATCGCGCTCACCGTCGCGTACGGGCTGTCCTGGGGACTCCAGGAAGCCGTCAAGTCCGACTTCCACGAGATCGCCTTCGCCGTCCCGCTGCTCGCCCTGACCTGCCGGGCCCTGCTCCTCGGCCGCTGGAACGCCGCCGTGCTGTGGGCCGCGCCGCTCGTCCTCGTCAAGGAGGACATGGGGCTGACCGTCGCCATGGTCGGCGCGGTCCTCTTCCTCAAGGGACAGAAGCGCCTCGGCGGCATGCTCGCCGCGTTCGGCGTCACCTTCTTCGCGCTGACGGTGCTGGTCCTCATCCCGGCCGCGAGCCAGGCCGGCCAGTACGACTACTGGGCGAAGATCGACAAGACCGGCGAGGGCGCGGACCTGTCGCCGCTCGACTCCCTCCTCGGCGCGTTCGGCCACGGCGAGAAGTGGGAGATGCTCTTCTTCCTCGCCGGCATCACCGGCTTCCTGTGCCTGCGTTCGCCGCTCGCGCTGCTCGTCCTGCCGACGCTCGGCTGGCGCTTCCTCTCCCAGGACCCCAACCACTGGGGCATGCTCTGGCACTACAGCGCCCTCCTCATGCCCGTGGTCTTCCTCGCCCTGGTCGACGCGATCCGCTCGGTGCGCACCTCGCCGCGCCCGTGGCTGGTGGCGTACGGGAGGGTCGCGGTCCCCGTCGTCACGGCGGTCGCGCTGGTGCACACCCTGGACATGCCGCTGCGCGAACTGCTGCGCGCCGACACGTACCGGACGGACGCCCGCACCCTCGACGCGCGGCGCGCGGTCGCGGCGGTGCCGGAGGGCGCGAGTGTGGAGACGAACGTGACGCTCATGGCCCATCTGACCCGGGATCACACCGTCTACTGGGTCGGCGGCGCGTCGAACGTCAGCCCCGACTACCTCGCCCTCGACCTGGCCTCCGGCTGGTCCCAGCCGGTGAGCGACCCGGTGGGCCTGGCCGGGCAGCTGCACCCGGGGGCGCGATACGCGGTGTCGGCGCAGGCGGGGCAGTTCGTGGTGATGAAGCGGCAGTGAGGGCGATCGGACGGCGGTGAGGGCGTCGGGCCGGGCCCGTTCACCTGTGTACGGCCCGGCCCGACGCCCCCGTACAACGGCCGAGGGCCGCCCGGCGGTGTGCGCCGGGCGGCCCTCGATACGCTCCGCGTGAAGCGGAACGTTACTTCTTACTTCTTGATGACGACCGTGCCGGCGGCGCGGTCGTGCCAGCCCTGGGTCTTGCCCGTGCTGTCGAAGAACGGCGACAGGTAGACGAGGAGCTCGCCGATACCGCAGACGATCGCGCCGACCATGGGGATGATCCAGCGGATGAAGCCGCCGCCGAGACCCGGCTTGCCGCCCGTGGTCTCCTTGACGACCCGCAGGCCGAGCGCCATCTTGCCGAGCGTGGCGCCGACGAACGCGATCATCAGCCACTCGTAGAGCATGGTGGCGATGAACAGCAGGAAGATCACGCCGAAGAAGGCGGCGACCACGCCACCCGCGGCGGCGGCCGAGTCGTTCACGCAGGACTGGTAGGCGGCGGAGCCGTAGGTCTCGCCCGAGCAGTCGTCGATGGTCGAGCTGGCGCCCACGACACCGGCCAGGCCGATGGCCGCGAGGATGTAGTAGACGACGCCGATGGCGATGCCGTCGATCAGGCGCGCGCCGAGACGCGCTCCCATCGAGGCGACCTGGACGGTGCCGAGACCGTGCAGGGATATGTAGCCGTTGTTTGCCTGGACCGTGCCCGGGGCCTGCGGGTAGCCGTAACCGGGCTGACCCGGCTGCTGGCCGGGCTGCTGCGGGTAGCCGTAACCCGGCTGACCCGGCTGCTGACCGGGCTGCTGCGGGTAGCCGTAGCCGGGCTGCTGGCCGGGCTGACCGCCCTGAGGCTGCTGGCCGTAGGGGTTGTTCGGGTCGCCGAAGCTCATCGAGTCTCTTCCTCCGTTACGTACTGCGGGGACGACGCGGTCCGAGCACGGAGGAATATGCGCCACGTGTTTCACGAAAAATGAGTGGTTTTGCCCCCCGGCACTGCCCGCGGCACTGCGCGGATCATCGTCCTCACAGTGGCGACTTTTTGTCCAGTCGATACGCGCCGGTACGCACCGGAGTTGTATAAGTGCAACCTAAAGGTTTCCCGAACGGATCCCGGGCGGGTCTTGGGCGGATCCCGGGCGGGCCGTGGCGCGGATCTCCGGGCGGATCTCTGGGTGGATCCCGGGGAAGGCGCCGTTCCCGGACCGAATTGGAATCCGGCGGGGGTCATCCGGGAGGATGGCGGCATGAGCGCCCAGATTCTCGACGGCAAGGCCACCGCAGCCGCGATCAAGTCCGATCTGACCGCCCGAGTGGCGACCCTCAAGGAGCGGGGCGTGACGCCCGGTCTCGGCACGATCCTGGTCGGCGACGACCCCGGCAGCCGTAAGTACGTGGCCGGAAAGCACCGTGACTGCGCCGAGGTCGGCATCGCCTCGATCCAGCGGGAACTGCCGGCCACCGCCACGCAGGAGGAGATCGAGTCCGCCGTACGGGAACTCAACGAGGACCCGACCTGCACCGGTTACATCGTGCAGCTGCCGCTGCCCAAGGGCATCGACGAGAACCGCATCCTGGAGCTCATGGACCCGGCCAAGGACGCCGACGGTCTGCACCCGACCAACCTCGGCCGGCTCGTCCTCGGCGAGCCCGCCCCGCTGCCGTGCACCCCGAACGGCATCATCACGCTGCTGCGCCGCCACGGCGTGGAGATCGCCGGCGCGGAGGTCGTGGTCGTCGGCCGCGGTGTCACCATCGGGCGCCCGATGCCGCTGCTGCTGACCCGCCGTTCCGAGAACGCCACCGTGACCCAGTGCCACACCGGCACCCGGGACCTGTCGGCGCACCTGCGGCGCGCGGACATCATCGTCGCGGCGGCCGGGGTGCCGCACCTGATCAAGCCGGAGGACGTGAAGCCGGGCGCGGCCGTGCTCGATGTCGGTGTCTCGCGCAACGACGAGGGCAAGATCGTCGGCGATGTGCACCCGGGCGTCGCCGAGGTCGCCGGCTGGCTGTCCCCGAACCCGGGCGGTGTCGGTCCGATGACCCGCGCCCAGCTCCTGGTCAACGTCGTCGAGGCCGCGGAGCGCGCGGCCGGGATCCGCTGACCGTGTCCGCCGCCGACGGCCGGGCCGCCGTGCCCGGACAGCCCGAAGGTCAGCGGGCCGATCTCGACGCGACCGCTTCGGAGACGGTCGTGGAGACGGCTCCGGAGACGGCCGTGGAGGCGAGTGCCGGGACGGCTTTGGACGCACCGGCCGCTTCCGCCGCCCCGGCCGCCCCGGTCGGCCCGGTCGGCCAGGCCGACGGAGCCGACGCGAGCGATACGGGCGAGGGTGAGAGCGACACCGACGACGCCGAGTCCGGCGACGCCGACACGCCCCGCCGCCACCCCCGCGCGACGCTCACCACCGGCACCGTCCCGCCCGAGGGCGGCGGTCGCGCGGCCCCCGGCGGCGCGCCCGCGCCCGCCCGGCAGTGGCCGCTGCTCACCGTGCTCGGGATGGCCGCGCTCGGTCTGCTCGTCGTCGGGACCGACCTGTTCCCGCAGGCGTTCCGGGTCGGCGGGCTGCTCATCGGGGCCGCGCTCCTGACGGGTGCGGTGCTCCGGCGGAGTCTGCCGTCGGTCGGGATGCTCGCGGTGCGCTCGCGGTTCACCGACATGATCACGTACGGCGTGATGGGCGCCATGATCGTCTTCCTGACGCTGATGGCGCAGCCCCAGCCCTGGCTGCGGATCCCGTTCCTGGAGGACGTCCTCCATCTGACGGTGACCTGACGCCCCGACGCCCCGACGCCCCGACGCCCCGACACCCCGAGGCCCTGACGGCGACCTGACACCGTCGGCCCCGACCGTACGAAGACACGTGCGGCACGAAGACATGCGCGGCGCCCGTCCTCTCCCCCGTGGGAGGACGGGCGCCGCTGCGTTCCAGGGTCATGTACGTGCCAATGGGCGTTCAAGATCCGGCGGGCCGTTGTGGCACGGAGGTGACGGAGGTGACCATTCCGCTACGTTGCGTCAGAATCGCGGCGCGGGAGCGGTCCGGGAGGTCCACGGACTGGGTGCGGGACGGGTACGGGAGTGGCGCGGCCGGGTGCATCCGGGGCGGCAGTGAGCCGTGACACAAGGGGTTGGGGGTGCGGAAGGTTCCGGGTCCGATAGCCTGATCGCCGGATATCTCTTCACGTCGAGACATCGATCGATCACAGATCACGAGGAGACATCCAGCATCAGGGGCAGGGAAACCCCACCGCCAGCTGTCTTACGGAGATCGCCATGACCCGCACTCCCGTGAATGTCACCGTGACCGGCGCGGCCGGCCAGATCGGCTACGCGCTGCTGTTCCGCATCGCCTCCGGCCACCTGCTCGGCGCGGACGTGCCGGTCAAGCTGCGCCTCCTCGAGATCCCGCAGGGCGTCAAGGCCGCCGAGGGCACCGCCATGGAGCTCGACGACTGCGCCTTCCCGCTGCTCAAGGGCATCGACATCTTCGACGACCCGAACAAGGGCTTCGAGGGCGCCAACGTCGCGCTGCTCGTCGGCGCCCGCCCGCGCACCAAGGGTATGGAGCGCGGCGACCTGCTCGCCGCCAACGGCGGCATCTTCAAGCCGCAGGGCAAGGCCATCAACGACAACGCCGCGGACGACATCAAGGTCCTCGTCGTCGGCAACCCGGCCAACACCAACGCCCTGATCGCCCAGGCCGCCGCCCCGGACGTGCCGGCCGAGCGCTTCACCGCGATGACCCGTCTGGACCACAACCGCGCGCTGACGCAGCTGGCCCAGAAGACCGGCTCCTCCGTCGAGGACATCAAGCGCCTCACCATCTGGGGCAACCACTCCGCGACGCAGTACCCGGACATCTTCCACGCGGAGATCGCCGGCAAGAACGCCGCCGAGGCCGTGAACGACGAGGCCTGGCTCGCCGACACCTTTATCCCGACCGTCGCCAAGCGCGGCGCCGCGATCATCGAGGCCCGTGGCGCGTCCTCCGCCGCCTCCGCCGCCAACGCCGCCATCGACCACGTCCACACGTGGGTCAACGGCACGGCCGCCGGCGACTGGACCTCCATGGGTATCCCGTCGGACGGTTCCTACGGCGTCCCGGAGGGTCTCATCTCCTCCTTCCCGGTCGTCTGCAAGGACGGCTCCTACGAGATCGTCCAGGGTCTGGACATCAACGAGTTCTCCCGCGCCCGCATCGACGCCTCCGTCCAGGAGCTGTCGGAGGAGCGCGACGCGGTCCGCGAGCTCGGCCTCATCTGAGTCCGAGTCGAACCGGAGTCCGAACCTGAGTCGCGCTTCCCGCGACACATCTCCGCGCACGGCGCCCCCGGCCACTGGGCCGGGGGCGCCGTGCGTTCTATGCTGTCCCCCCGCACAGCCGACGCGTCGTCGACTCGGCCAACTCGGCTCCCCACACGGGTAGTTCACTTGTTCGGGGGAACATTGGCACAGCCGCCCTTGCCTCAGCAGTCAGGACCACCGCCCGAGCCGCCACCCGGCACACCGCCCGGCACCCCACCCTCGCCGCCACCGCCCGCACCCACGCCTGCCGCCGCGCCCACGCCGGCCGCATCCACACCCGCCGCGCCGCCACCGGCCACGCCCGCACCCGCCGCGCCCACGCCCGTCGTACCCGCGCAGGGCGCGCCGCCCCGGGGTACGCCACCGCCCGGCGTCCCGTCCGACGACCTTCCGCGCGCGGATCCCGCAGCCAGCGAGGCCACCCGGCTGCTGTGCGCTGGCACGTACCTCGACGAGGGCTTCCGCGACGCCGTCATCGACGAGCTGTACGTCCACGAGGAGCGCGTCGCCGCGCCCTCCCTCGGTTTCGACGCCGCCCGCGTCCTCGCCCACGCCCTGCGCGCCCGCCGGATCGAACTCGGCTGGTCCGCCGCGATCCTCGGGGTCTGGGTCGTCTCCTACGCCGTCACCGGCGGCCTCGTCCTGCTCCTCGTCGTCCCCGTCCTGCTGCTGGCCCTCGCGCGCAAGGTCCGCGGCAAGGCCGTCCCGGCGCCGCTGCAACGCACCATCCCCGCCTTCCTGTTGCGGCTCTACGCGATCCTGCTCTACGCCACCGCCGTCCTCGTCTACCTGGGGCTCGCCTTCGGTGTGGCGCGCCACGCGGTGGAGTTCTTCGGGAACGTGCTGCAAGCCCTCATGAGCCCCCTGGCCGCCTTCGAGGGCGTGGCCCCCGCCGCCGTGACGAGCCCGCTCTACGTGCTGTACTACGCGGGCGTGTTCCAGGCCCTGTGCTCCTTCGCCGTCCTGCCGCTGGTCGCGGCGGCGGCCGCGTTCCAGCGGGGGCAGTTCGCCCGCGCGCTCGCCGGAGAGCTGTCCCGGACCCGCTTCCCCGATCTGCGCGGCGACCCCGCCGAGCACGCGCTGGGATTCCGCTTCCGTCGGCTGCGGGACCGGATCCGGACCGAACAGCACTCCCGGCTGGTTCTCTACCGCTCCGAAAACCCGTTCTGCGGCGCCGGAACGCCCTACGAGACCTGGTCGCTCTCCGTCGAGCTGCGCCCGCGCGAGGATCTCGACGGCCGTGCGCCGGAACGCCTCGACAACACCGCGATCATGCGGCACATCGTTCCGCTTCTGGAGGCGCTGCGTGTCCCGTCGCTGCACGGCGACGTCGTCCGCGACCGGCTGCGCGAGCTGGAGATCGACGAGGTCGTCTTCCTGCCGGTGGACGGGCTGCCGAGCCGCGCGGCCGCGCCGTACACCCCCGAGGGGTTCGAGCGGCACCGCGCCGGGGCGATCGAGGAGGGCGGCGAGACCCGCCGGCACTTCCTGCGGATCAGGGTCGGCGGCTGGGGCGAGGAGATCGTCACCACCGTCTTCGTCCGCGTCCACACCCAGGGCGGCATGCTGATGCTGGAGGTGGCCCCGCACGTACTGCGCCCGGTCGCCTCGCTCTACCGGAACGCCGACCGGATCGCCCACCGTCACCGCAACAACCACCAGGGCGGCAAGGCGGTCTGGGCCATCGGGCAGACCTCGCAGTTCACCGGGCAGGCCCTGGTCACCGTCTGGCGGGCGCTGAAGAACCTGGGCACGCTCAGCGTCGGCGGATACGCGCGGGCCCTGCCCGAGGGGCCGCTCCGCTCCCTGCGGGAAATGGCCTCCG
Organism: Streptomyces sp. NPDC046203; assembly: GCF_040646255.1. Lineage (NCBI taxonomy): Bacteria > Bacillati > Actinomycetota > Actinomycetes > Kitasatosporales > Streptomycetaceae > Streptomyces > Streptomyces sp. NPDC046203. The sequence continues at coordinate 20,197 of NZ_JBEYZX010000005.1, forward strand.
ACCCGACCGCGTCCCTGTTCCAGGAGATGGACGTCAGCCGATACTTGAAGAGCATCCAGGATCGGGTGGCGAACGGCGTGACCGTGGCGCTGCGCCAAGCCGGTTACGAGACGGCCGAGTTCGAGCAGAAGATCGTACAGGTCGGCGAGGGTGGCGTGTTCATCGAAGGAACGAAGGGGAACGTCACCATCGGCGACCACAATACGGTCGGCACCACGACCGCCGACACGACGAAGCCGGCGGCGAAGACGAAGACCAGGACCAAGGGCCCCGGAGGCGACCGTGGTTGAGCGCGACACACCCGCTGCGGGGCGCATCGAGATCAGAGGGGTCACCGGCAATGTCACCGTCGGCGACCACAATCACGTCGAGTACACCGTGCACGGCCCCGGAGTCGAGCGCGACCCGGGGCAGGAGGAACTGCTCGCGGCCATCAGGGAGTTGCGCGCCGACCTGGGCCGGCTCGCCGACCCGGGACGGATGGCCGCGCTCGACGGCGAACTCGCCGGTGCCGAGGGCGAGATCGAGGAATCGGGTGCCGCGGGCCCGGGCCGGCTGACCCGGCTGCGCCAGGCGCTCGCCGACGCCGGCGCGCTGACCGCCCTGTTCGCCTCGGCGGCGGCCGTGGGCGAGTCCGTCACCGCACTGCTCGGAGGCTGAGATGGTCGAGCGCGGAGGCGGGACGGCCGGGTCGGGCAGGTCAGGCGGGTCGGGCGCCTGGTGGAACGACGAGTCGCAGAGCTGGGAGACGGGCTCGGCCGCACCCGGCTCCGGCTCCGGCACCGGTTTCGGCAGCGGTACCGGTGTCGGCGCTGGCTCCGGCTCCGGACCGCTGCCGGAGCTGCCGCCCGTCGCCGGATTCGTCCCCCGGCCCCTGCCCGGCACCGGGCAGGGCGCGGCGGAGGGGTTCGGTCCGGTGGTTCCGCTTCCGCCGCTGCCGGCGTTCCCGCCCGCGTACCCCCCGATGGATCCGGCGCCGGGGGGCGCGGGTCCGGGCGGTGCCACCGGTCCCTCGCGCCATGTACTCGTCACCGCCGTCGCGGCGGCCGTACTGGTCGCGGGCGGGCTCGGCGGCTGGCTGCTGTGGGGGAGGGACGGCGGTGACGGCGGCGGTACGGCGCAGGGGCCGCCCGCCGGGCCGGGGACGAGCACCTCGGTGTCCGACGCGCCGTCCGCTTCCGCTTCCGATTCCCCGGCCGGCCCGGCGAGCCCGTCCGACCCGGCCGCGGACCCCGCCTCCCCGTCGCCCTCGCCTGTCGAGGACGTCCCACCGAGCGGCTTCACGATGGTCGAGGACGAGTCGGGCTTCCGCCTCGCCGTCCCCGCCGGCTGGACCCGGACCGTCACCGGAGGGAGCGTCTTCTACGTCGCCCCCGGCGGCTCCTCCCTGATCCAGATCTACGACACCGGCGAGTCCGGACTGACCCCGTACGAGGCGCTGCGGAAGACTTCGCAGAGCCTCTCGGTCAACACCCGCTACGAGGAGATCAGTCTGGAGAAGAAGGGCGGTGGGGACACGGCCGAGCTGGTGTACGCGTACGACCGGGACGAGGGCCGCCGCCAGGTCGTCGCGCGCGCCTTCGCGACCGACAGCGGCAAGCCCCGCATCATGCTCGTCGCGGGGCCGAAGAGCGAGTGGCCCAGGCAGCAGGAGACCCTCATCACGGCCCTCACGTACTACCGGCCCACTCCCTGACCCCGGCCTCGTCCACGTCCGCGTTCCCCGGGGTGCCCCGCTACACCGCGTCCGTACCCGCGTCCGTACCCGCGCCCGCGTCCGCCGCCAGTTCCCGGGCCAGTTCCCCGAGGCCGGTCAGGGCGCGGTGCAGCAGGATCGGGCCGAAGGTGATCCGGGTCGCGCCCAGCCGCCCCAGCTCGGCGAACGACGGACCGCCGGGCACCGCGAGGGCGTTGAGCGGCCCCTCGACCCCCGCCGCGCGCAGCCGGGGCAGATCGCCGGCCGGGGCCTCGATCGGGTAGACGCAGTCCGCGCCCGCCGCCGTGTACAGCCGCGCGCGGGCGGCGGCGTCGGCGACGGTGCCGCCGTGGAGGTACGTGTCCACGCGCGCGTTGATCACGAGGGCCGGGCCGGCCGCCTCCCGTACCGCCGCGAGCCAGTCGGCCTGCTCGCGCGGATCGCGCAGCACCCGCCCGGGGGCGGTGTCCTCCAGGTTCACCCCGACCGCGCCGGTGCGCAGGACCCGTTCGACCAGCTCCTTCGCCGGCAGGCCGTACCCGGCCTCGACATCGGCCGAGACCGGTACGGACACAGCGCGGGCGATCCGTGCCACCGCCGCGAACATCTCGGCCGCGGGCGTCCGCCCGTCCTCGTGGCCCAGCGACGCCGCGACCCCCGCGCTCGGCGTCGCCATGGCCGGGAAGCCGGCCTCCTCGAAGACACGCGCCGAGGCCGCGTCCCATGGTCCCGGGAGGACCAGCGGGCGGTCGGCGGGCCGCCCGTGGTGCAGGGCCCGGAGCACCGCCGCCCCGGTCGCGTTGTCCGTACCGCCGGAACTGTCTGGGCCGGCCGTGCTGTTCGGGCTCACCGCTTGGCCCCGCCGGGGTGGTAGTGGCCCGGCACCATGCGGGACGTCACGGCGATCCGGTTCCACGCGTTGATGGCGGTGATCGCGCCGATGACATGCGCCAGTTCGGTGTCGTCGAAGTGCCGGGCGGCCTCCTCGTACACCGCGTCGGGCACGAATCCGTCGGTGAGGACGGTGACGGCCTCGGTCAGCGCGAGGGCGGCCAGTTCGCGTGCGGTGTAGAAGTGCCGCGACTCGCGCCAGGCGGACAACTGGACGAGGCGTTCCACGCTCTGGCCGGCCGCCAGCGCGTCCTTGGAGTGCTTGTCCACGCAGAAGGCGCAGTGGTTGATCTGTGAGGCGCGCAGTTTGATCAGGTCGTACAGGGCGGGGTCGACGTGCTCCGACGCGGCCGCTTCCAGGCTCCGCATGGCCTGGTAGAAGCCGGGGTGCAGCTTGATGAACGCGAGCCGGGCCGGCTCCTCCGGTGCGTACCCGGCCTGTTCGGCCCCCTGGGCCTCGCGGGCCTCCTGGGACTCCGGGGATCCCTGGACTCCCTGGGCCTTACGGGCTCCTTGGGCTTCGTCGGCCCCGTGGGAGGAGTGTGGTGCGGTGGTCGTCATGCCGACCACCGTAGGGTGCGGAAGGCACCCCGGTATGGTCCATTTCCATGGCAAACGAGTGGGCCACTTTCGGCGCCGACCTCCATCTCGACCTCACCGGGCGCGGCCGGCGCAAGGCGCTCATGGACGCGCTCCGGGAGGCGGTGCGCAGTGGCCGGCTGACGGCCGGCACCCGGCTGCCGTCCTCACGTTCCCTCGCCGCCGATCTGGGCATGGCCCGCAACACCGTCGCCGACTCCTACGCCGAACTCACCGCCGAGGGCTGGCTCACCGCCCGGCAGGGCTCCGGGACCCGGGTGGCCCCGCGCTCCGAACCGCGCCCGGGGCCGAGGGCGGATCCGCCTCCCCGGGCCGCCGGTTACCCCCGCCCTCGGCCGCCCCTGCGGCCCGCGCCCGGCACACCCCTCTACGACCTCCAGGCCGGCCGTCCCGACGTCGCCTCCTTCCCGCGCGCCGACTGGCTCAAGGCCGCCCGCAAGGCGCTGACCGCCGCGCCCAACGACGCTTTCGGGTACGGCGATCCGCGCGGCCGGATCGAACTGCGCACCGCGCTCGCCGAGTACCTGGCCCGGGCCCGGGGCGTGCACGCGGACCCGGACCGGATCGTCGTCTGCTCGGGGTTCGTGCACGGACTCCAGCTGGTGGGGCGGGTGTTGCGGGATCGCGGGGTACGGGCGGTGGGCGTCGAGTCGTTCGGTCTGCGCGTCCACCGGGACCTGCTGGCCCGCCAGGGCCTGCGCACCCCGGCTCTCGGTCTCGACGAACAGGGCACCCGTACCGAGGAATTGGGCCAGATGGGCGGAGTCGGCGCGGTCCTGATGACCCCGGCGCACCAATTCCCGCTCGGCGGCGCGCTCGCCCCGGCGCGGCGGGCGGCGGCGGTCGACTGGGCGCGGGCCGCAGGCGGGCTGATCCTGGAGGACGACTACGACGGGGAGTTCCGGTACGACCGGCAGACCGTCGGAGCCCTCCAGGGGCTCGACCCCGAGCGGGTCGTCTACTTCGGCACCGCCAGCAAGTCCCTCGCGCCGGGCCTGCGGCTCGCCTGGATGATGCTCCCCGGCGATCTGGCCGGCGAAGTGGCGGCGGCGAAGGGGGAGATCGACTGGGTGTCCGCCGCGACCGATCAGCTCACGTTCGCGGAGTTCCTCGCCTCGGGCGCGTATGACCGTCATGTCCGGGCCATGCGGCTGCGCTACCGGCGACCGCCGCGACCAACTGGTCGCGGCGGTCGCCGCGCACGCGCCCGCCCTGCGCGTGAGCGGCATCGCGGCCGGGCTCCATGTCGTCCTCGAACTCCCGCCGGGCACCGAGGAGTCCACCCTGCGTGCCGCCGCCGACCAGGGTCTCGCCCTGCTCGGCGTCGACCGCTTCCGGCACCCGGACGCGGCCCCGCTGCCCGACGGGATCGTCGTCGGCTACGGCACCCCGCCGGACAGCGCCTGGTCGGGCGCGCTGGAGACGCTGTGCCGGGTGCTGCCGTGAGGGCGGGGCGAGGGCGGGGTGAGGGCGGAGGCGGGGCTTCAGGGATCGGGACGGCGGGAGGCCCGGGAGGCCCGGGCGTCGGGAGCGTCAGGACGCCGTGAGCAGCCGCCCGGTCAGATAGGCCAGGATCTCGTCCCTGGCCCGCACCGTGGGGTGGCCCGCCTCGTCGACGAGGTGCGCGGTGACGACGCTGTGCGGGCTGTCGACCACCTCGGCGAAGAACGGCGACGGCGCCGGGTTCGCCGCACTGCCCGGCAGCACCCGCCCGTCGAAGGCGTCGCCGAGCAGCGCCCGGTAGGCGGCGAACCGCTGCCCCGTGCACCAGCGGTCGCCCTCGAAGCGGTACGAGAGGACGGTGAGGCCACTGCGCGCGGCCCGCTCGCGCAGGGCCCGCGCGTCCTCCGCGCCGAGTTCCAGCCCGCCGGGATCGTCCAGCGGCAGCGACGGATGGTTGACGACGGAGGCGACGACCGCCGGATCGAGGGCCATGGTGAGCGCGAAGTTGCCGGTGAAGCACAGCCCGATCGCCCCGACCCCCGGTCCGCCGCACTCGGTGTGCGCCTGCCGGGCGAGCCCGCGCAGCCAGGACGCCACGGGGCTGCTGCCGCCGCCCCCGAAGGCGCGGAACTCGGCGCTGACGCAGGCCCGTCGGATGACCTCCCTGCCGCCCTCGGCGGTGGGCCACGCGCCGTCCTTCCCGAAGAGGGACGGCACGTACACGGTGAAGCCCGCGTCCCGTACCCACCGCGCGAGGCGCAGTACGTCCGGGCTGATGCCGGGCATCTCCGGCATCACGACGACGGCCGGCCCGGCGCCCGCCACGTACACCTTCTTCACCACCCCGTCGATGTCGACGAGACGGCGGGTGAAGTCGTCGATCGGGTCGTCCAGGGGGTGGGGGCCGGGGTCTGGGCCGGGGCCGGCTCGGGAAGCGGAGGCGGGACCGGAAGGGGACGGGGAAGGAGAGGGCGGGACCGTGCGGGAAACGGGCTTCGGGTCGGTGTTCATGGGGACCAGCGTGGACCGGTGCCGCCGGGCCGCAGGAGAGGCCGGACCGCCAGGCTCAGGGGTAATCTCGCCACACCGTGGGGGCGGGCGGGGTGCGGGCCACGGGCAGGGGTACAGGGGGAGACGCCATGGAAGAGCGGCCGTGGACCGGGGCGGAGAACACCGGGGGTGCCGGGGACGCCGGAGGGGTCGACCGAGCCGACCGAGCCGACCGAACCGAGCCCGGCACGGGAACGGACGCCCTGCGGATCGGGGTCCTGGCCTATCCGGGCTGCTTCGCCTCCGAGGTCTTCGGCGTGCCCGACCTGCTCACGATGGCCGCGCACATCGCCGGCCCCGACGCCCCCGGCTACCGGGTCACGGTCCTCTCGCCCCGCCGCCGCGTTCTCGCCTCGGGGGACACGGCCCTGGACGTGACCCCGCTGCGCCCCAACATCGACATCCTCGTCGTCCCGGGCTTCGCGCTCCGGACGGGCCTAGGGCGTGTTTCGAAAGTCCCTCCTGGCCCGCGACCCCTGGCACGCCCGCTCGCTGCGTTGTCGGAGTCATCCAAGTACGCCCAGTACGAGGATGATCCTCCGCCTTGCGATCGCACGCACCAGACGCCGCAGGCCCCGCCCTCCGGGCGGACGGAGCTACTTTCGAAACACGCCCTAGACCTGGACGAACGGCTCGCCTCCCTCGCCCCCGAGACGGCCGCCATCCGGGCATATGCCGAAGCGGGCACGGCGGTGGTCGGCATATGCGTCGGCGCCTTTCTGCTCGCCGAGGCCGGACTGCTGCGCCACCGCCGTGCCACCACGGCCTGGCTGTTCGCCGACGAACTGGCCCGCCGCTGCCCGGAGGCCGACGTCCGCGCCGAGGAACTCGTCGTCACCGACGCCGGGGTGACGACGACCGCAGCCTTCAGCGCCATGTACGACTTCGCGCTCGACCTGATCCGGCGGCACAGCGGCGCCCGGGTGGCCCGTACGACCGCCCGGGTCGCGCTCGTCGACGACGCGCGCGACTCCCAGACCCCGTACGTCGATCCCGGGCTGCTGCCCCGGCCCGGCAACGCGTTCGCGCAGCGGGTCATGCGCCGGCTCGACCAGGATCTCGCCGCCCGGTACGACCTCGCGGCGCTGGCCGCCGCCTTCGGGGTGAGCACCCGGACCCTGCTCCGGCGCTTCGCGGACGAGACCGGGCACAGCCCGCTCGCCCATCTCCAGGCCGCGCGGGTCCGCCGCGCCCGTCACCTCCTGGAGACCACCGACCGCACCGTCGCGGCCGTCGCGGCGGCGGTCGGCTACCGCGACCCGGGCACCTTCGCCGCCCTCTTCGCCCGGCACACCGGCCGCCGCCCCGCCGCGTACCGTGCGGCCTTCCGGCGTACGGACCTCCCACATACGGCTCTCCGGGGGAGCATGGACCCGCGCTGAGCGCCCGTCACCCCGCCGGCGGGACCGGGACCCGGACCGTCCGCCCCGGGCATGGGCGGCGGTTCGCCCCCGGCCTACACTGTGCGCTCGCGACCACGCGACGGGGAGGGGGCGGAACATCATGCGCAGACTGAGGTCCAGCGCGGTGGTACTCGGCGGGGTGGGCATGCTCGCCGCGACACTCACGGCATGCGGCTCGGAGCCCGACCAGCGGTGCGTCGACCCCGTGACGTACAAGGAACTCCCCGACTACAAGTGCCACGACGGCAAGGGCAGCAGCTCCAGCGGCTCAAGCAGCAGCGGCCGCTACTACTACGGCGGCTCGGTCCGAGGCGGCTCGGTCAGTGGCGGCGGTTTCGACAAGTCGTCCGTATCCAGGGGCGGTTTCGGCGGTCACTCCTCCTCGTCCGGCGGCTGACCTCGCATGCGGCGCCACACCATCGAGCCCCGCCCCGACTGGCAGCGCACGGTCGAGGAGCAGGGCCTGATCTACCCCCTGACCCGCCACCCCGACGGCTCCCTGCGCCCCTACTGGGACGAGAGCGCCTACTACTCCTTCAGCCTGCCCGAGGTGGAGGCGCTGGAGGAGGTCGTCGAGGAACTGCACGCCATGTGCCTGGGCGCGGCGGCGCACATCGTCGAGCAGGACCGTTTCGCCGACCTCGGCATCACCGACCCCAGGGTTGTCGCCCGGGTCGCCGAGTCCTGGCGCCGCAGGGCCGAACTGCCCACCCTCTACGGTCGGTTCGACCTCTGTTACGACGGTACGGGCCCGGCCAAGATGCTGGAGTACAACGCCGACACCCCCACCTCCCTGGTGGAGGCCGCGAGCCCGCAGTGGTTTTGGATGGAGGAGCGGTTCCCCGGCGCCGACCAGTGGAACTCCCTCCACGAACGGCTCGTCGACGCCTGGCGCCGCCAGGCCCATCTGCTGCCGCCCGGCAGCCCCGTCCACTTCGCCCACTCCGACGCCGACGAACTCGGCGAGGACCTGATGACCGTGGCGTACCTGCGCGAGACCGCCCAGCAGGCCGGCCTCCACACCGAGGCGCTGTCGGTCGAGCGGATCGGCTGGGACCGGATCAGCGGACGGTTCGTCGACGAACGGCTCCGCTACATCCGCGCCTGCTTCAAGCTCTACCCGTGGGAATGGCTGACCACGGACACCTTCGGCCCGCACGTCCTCGACACCCTCGACAACGGCGGCGGCACCGGCAGCACCTGCTGGATCGAACCGGCGTGGAAGATGCTGCTCTCCAACAAGGCGCTCCTCGCGATCCTCTGGGAGCTGCACCCCGGCCACCCGAACCTGCTCCCCGCCTACCTCGACGGCCCGCGCGAACTCGCCACGACGACGGGATGGGCGGCGAAGCCGCTGCTCGGCCGCGAGGGCGAGGGCGTCACCCTGCACGAGCCGGAGCCGGAGCCGGAGCGGGAGCCGGAGCCGGCCCCGGGGCCGGGCGGCGTCCCGCCCGTACGCACCGAACCCTGCTGCTACCAGGCGCTGTCCCCGCTGCCCGACTTCGACGGCAACCGGGTCGTGCTCGGCGCGTGGACCGTCGGCGACGAGGCGGCGGGGCTCGGCATCCGGGAGTCGTCGGGACCGATCACGGACGGGTACGCGCGCTTCATCCCGCACGTCATCCTCTGAGCCGTACGGGGCGTACCGGCCGTACGGGGAGGGGGTGCGGGCCGCCCCCCTCCCCGTACCCCGGTCAGCCGTCCTCGGAGAGCACCGCCCGCAGCTGTTCGAGCCCCCAGTCCAGGTCCTCCTTGGAGATCACCAGCGGCGGCGCGATCCGGATCGTCGACCCGTGCGTGTCCTTCACCAGCACGCCCCGCTCCATCAGCCGCTCCGAGATCTCCCGGCCGGTGCCGTGCGACGGCGCGATGTCGATCCCCGCCCACAGCCCGCGCCCGCGCACCGCCTCCACGGTCCCGGCGCCCAGCAGCGTCGCCAGCTCCGCGTGCAGATGCTCGCCCAGCTCCGTCGCCCGCTGCTGGTACTCGCCCGTCCGCAGCATCGCGACCACCTCCAGGCCCACCGCGCAGGCCAGCGGATTGCCGCCGAACGTCGACCCGTGCTCGCCGGGCCGGAACACCCCGAGCACGTCGCGGTCCGCGACCACCGCCGACACCGGCACCACCCCGCCGCCCAGCGCCTTGCCCAGGATGTACACGTCCGGCACCACACCCTCGTGCTCGCACGCGAACGTCCGCCCCGTACGGCCCAGACCCGACTGGATCTCGTCCGCCATGAACAGCACGTTCCGCCGGGCGGTGAGCTCCCGCACCCCGCGCAGATACCCGTCCGGCGGCACCAGCACCCCGGCCTCGCCCTGGATCGGCTCGATCAGCACGGCGACCGTGTTCTCCGTGACCGCCGTCTCCATCGCGGTCAGGTCCCCGTACGGCACGATCTCGAAGCCCGGCGTGTACGGACCGTAGTGGTCACGGGCCTCGTGGTCCGTCGAGAAGCTGACGATCGTCGTCGTCCGGCCGTGGAAGTTGTTGGCCGCCACCACGATCTTCGCGTGCCCGTCCGGCACGCCCTTCACCTCGTACCCCCACTTGCGGGCGGTCTTCACGGCGGTCTCCACCGCCTCCGCGCCCGTGTTCATGGGCAGCACCATCTCCTTGCCGCACAGCTCGGCGAGCTGCCCGCAGAACTCCGCGAACCGGTCGTGCTGGAACGCGCGCGACGTCAGCGTCACCCGCTCCAGCTGCGCCTTCGCCGCGTCGAGCAGCCGGCGATTGCCGTGCCCGAAGTTGAGCGCCGAGTACCCGGCGAGCATGTCGAGGAACCGGCGCCCCTCGACATCGGTCATCCAGGCGCCCTCGGCGGAGGCGACGACCACGGGCAGGGGGTGGTAGTTGTGCGCGCTGTGCGCGTCGGCGGCGGCGAGCTCGTCTTGCGTCCTCGACACGGGGTCTCCGTTCGTCGTGAAGCCAGGGGCGGGTTGTGGCACCCCGTTCTTATCGTCGCTCGGTCGCGGGACGAAGAAACCTGGGCGTCGCGTCGCGGGGGAGATCCGGGGGCGGTGGGTACGGGGGACCCGGGTCCGTACGCTTCCGTGCGCGTCGGCCCGGGGGTCGCTTCCGGGCCCGCTCCCGCGCCCGCTCCCACCCCCGATCCCGCCCCCGCTCCCGCGTCCGGAGGCGGGGTGCGTACCTGAGACAATGAGAGGCATGGCCTCTGAACGTCTCCGTGTGCTCTCCGGAATCCAGCCCACCGCAGGCTCGTTCCACCTCGGCAACTACCTCGGTGCGGTACGTCAGTGGGTCGCGCTGCAGGAGTCCCACGACGCCTTCTACATGGTGGTGGACCTGCACGCGATCACGGTTCCGCAGGACCCCGCCGAGCTGCGCGCCAATACCCGGCTCGCCACCGCCCAGCTGCTCGCCGCCGGCGTCGACCCGGACCGCTGCACCCTCTTCGTCCAGAGCCACGTGGCCGAGCACGCCCAGCTGGCCTGGGTCATGAACTGCCTCACCGGCTTCGGCGAGGCCTCCCGCATGACCCAGTTCAAGGACAAGTCCGCCCGGCACGGCGCCGACCGCACCACCGTCGGTCTGTTCACGTACCCGGTCCTCCAGGTCGCGGACATCCTGCTCTACCAGGCGAACCAGGTCCCGGTCGGCGAGGACCAGCGCCAGCACATCGAGCTGACGCGCGACATCGCCGAGCGCTTCAACACGCGCTTCGGCGACACCTTCACGATCCCCGAGGCGTACATCCTCAAGGAGACCGCGAAGATCTACGACCTGCAGGACCCGACGATCAAGATGAGCAAGTCGGCCTCCAGCCCCAAGGGTCTGATCAACCTGCTCGACGACCCGAAGGCCACCGCGAAGAAGGTCAAGAGCGCGGTCACCGACACCGACACGGTGATCCGTTACGACCCGGTGGAGAAGGCCGGCGTCTCCAACCTGCTCACCATCATGTCCGTGCTCACCGACACGTCGATCGCCGACCTGGAGAAGAGCTACGAGGGCAAGATGTACGGCGCCCTGAAGACCGACCTGGCCGAGGTCATGGTGGACTTCGTCACGCCGTTCCGGACCCGTACCCAGGAATACCTGGACGACCCGGAGACGTTGGACAAGATCCTGGCCAAGGGCGCGGAGAAGGCGCGGACCGTCGCCGCCGAGACCCTGGCGCGGACGTACGACGAGATCGGCTTCCTGCCCGCCCGCCACTGAGCGGCGGACCGGTAACGGGCCGGGCCCCGGCGAGACGGGTCCCGGCCCGTCGGCGGTGCCCGGCGCGTCACCGGCGGCCTGGAGTCCAAGGACCCTGGCCAGGAGGGCGGTGCAGGACGCACACTGGCGACTGACCGCACCGCCCGGATCCGGACCCGCCGGATCCGATCCGATCCGATCCGTCGGCCGTGCCGCCCGATCGCCTCACCCGATCGCACCGCCCGGACCCGAACCGTCCGCAGGCGGACGAGGGACGGCGGACAATGGACGGCGGAAGGCGCGACGACGCGACGATACGGCGACGCGGCGGCGCGACGGCGGACGACGTACGACGGACTACCGAGGAGCGAGGAGAACGACGTGGGGACCGTAACGCTCGGCGTTTCGATCGCGGTCCCGGAGCCTCACGGCAGCCTGCTCCAGGAGCGGCGCGCGGGCTTCGGGGATCCCGCCGCGTACGGCATTCCCACCCACGTCACCCTGCTCCCGCCCACCGAGGTGGACACCGGCCTGCTGCCCGCGATCGAGGCGCACCTGGGCGGCGTCGCGGCGCTCAGCGACCCGTTCGGCATGCGCCTGGAGGGCACCGGCACGTTCCGTCCGGTGTCCCCGGTCGTCTATGTGCGGCTCGCGGAAGGGGCCGGCGACTGCGACCTGCTCCAGCAGCGGATCCGGGACGAGGCCGGGCCCGTGCCGCGCGAGCTGCAGTTCCCGTACCACCCGCACGTCACCGTCGCCCACGCCATCGCCGAGGAGGCGATGGACCGCGCCTTCGCGGAACTGTCCGGGTACGAGGCGGCGTGGACCTGCCGTTCCTTCGCGCTGTACGAGCAGGGCGCGGACGCGGTGTGGCGGAAGCTGTACGACTACGAGTTCGGCAGCGGGCGCGCGATCACCGCCGTCCCGGCGCAGGGCGGCAGCCCGGTCGACGCGCCCCGCACGATGTGCTGATCATGGTGCGGCCGGTCCCGTGAGTACGGCCGGCTGATCATCGGGGCATATGCCGTTCCAGGCCGTTCCTTCTCAGCTATCCCGCCGTCACACCGGCAGGCGTCGGAACAGCGGGCGTGGCATATGCCGTACCGCCGTCATCACGGCCCGCAGCGCTCCCGGCACCCACACCATCTCCGAGCGGCGCCGCAGACCCAGCTCGATCGCCGTCGCGACCGCCTCCGGGGTGGTCGCCAGCACGGTGTCCGCCGAGTCGTGCCCCGTGTCCCCAGCGCCCCCTGATTCCCCCGGCCGCCCTGCTCCGGCCGCTGCGTGCGGTGTACGGACGGCTCCAGGGCGTACGACCATCACGTGCACGCCCGTGCCGTACAGCGCGTCCCCCAGGCCCTGCGCGAAGGCGTCCAGGCCGGCCTTGGAGGAGCCGTAGATGAAGTCGGCCCGCCGGGCCCGCTCGCCGGCCACCGACGACAGCACCACCAGCGCGCCGTGCCCCTGCGCCTGGAGCGCCTGCGCGCAGACCAGGCCGGCCGAGACGGCGCCCGTGTAGTTGGTCTGCGCGACCCGGACGGCGGCGAGCGGGTCGGACTCGTCGCGCGCCTGGTCGCCGGGGATGCCGAAGGCCAGCAGCACCATGTCGATGTCACCCTCGGTGAAGACCTTGCCGAGCCGTTCCGCGTGGGACTCGGGGTCCAGGGCGTCGAAGGACACGGTGTGGACGTCGGCGCCGAGCGCGCGCAGCGAGTCGGCGGCGTCGGTGAGGGCGGGGGAGGGGCGGCCGGCCAGCCACACCGTACGGGTGCGGCGGGCGATCAGCCGGCGGGCGGTGGCCAGACCGATCGCGGAGGTGCCGCCGAGGACGAGCAGGGACTGGGGTGCGCCGAAGGCGTCCTTCATGGCGTTCACGCTCCTGGCGGATGGCCGCCGAAGAGACGGACGGCCGAAGACGGACGGGGGAGGCAGGTGGGTGGAGGTCGGAGGCAGCGGAGGTCGGAGGCAGGGGGCGGTGATCAGGGCCGGGGGCGGGCTCAGAGGCCGAGACGGCGGGCGAGGTCGGAGACGAAGACCGCGCCCGGGTCGAGCGCGGCGCGCAAGTCGCGGAAGGCGCCGAGCCCCGGATACATCGACTCCACGAGGTCGGGACGCAGCCGTGCGTCCTCCGAGAGCCGGACCCGGCCGCCGGCCGCCGCGATCTCCTCGTCCAGCGTGTCGAGGAAGCAGCCGAGACCGGGGGAGGACGCGGGGAGGTCGACGGCGAGCGTCCAGCCGGGCAGGGGGAACGACAGCAGGCCGGGCCCGGTCTCGCCGAACCGTTTCAGTACGCCCGGGGACCTCGCGCAGCCGCGCGCCGCGATCCGCCCCACCACCCGGCGCAGCGTCTCCTCCTGGCCGTACCCGACGGCGAACTCGTACCGCACGAAGCCGCCCCGCCTGACGTGCGGGAAGCCGTCGCGGGGGTGGAGGAACGCGGTGAGCGACCGGAACCGGCCCGTCGCCCCTGCCGACCCGTCCGACCCCGCGCGCGTAGCGCGAGCACGGACATCGTCGATCAGAGTGGCGACGCTCAGCCCTGGCAGCCCTGGCAGCCCTGGCAGCCCTGGCAGTCCCGGCAGTCCCAGCAGCCCTTCGGGTCCCTGCCGAAGGGTGGCGAGCGGCGTGCGGCGGGCGCGCGCGGGCAGGGCCTCGCGCGGAGTGTGGTCGGCCCGGGCGAGGACGGCGCGGCCGGTCGCCGCCCCGCGCGCGAGGAGGTCGACCCGGGCGGCGGTGTAACGGTGCCCGGGGCCGGGGGCGGTGAACCGGGCCAGCAGGTCGTCGAAGCCGCCGGCACGCTCGGTGGCCACGGTCACCAGGGCCGTCTCGACGGGCAGCAGCCGCAGCGTGACGGAGAGGATCACACCGGTCAGGCCCAGGCCACCGGCGGTGGCGTCGAAGAGCGGCATGCCGGGGACGACCGTGTGCGTCTGCCCGTCGGCGGTGAGCAGGTCGAAGGAGACGACGTGCCGGGAGAAGGTGCCGGAGTCGGGGTGGTTCGCACCGTGGACGTCGGCGGCGACGGCGCCGCCGACCGTGACATGGCGGGTGGCGGGAGCTACCGGCACACACCAGCCGAGCGGCAGCACCGCCCGCGCCAGCCGGTACAGGCCGGTGCCCGCGTCGCAGACGACGACCCCGGCGACCGCGTCGACGGCGCGGATCCGGGCGAGCCGGGTCAGATCGAGGACCGTGCCGCCGGCGTTCTGGGCGGCGTCCCCGTGGGCGCGGCCGAGACCGCGGGCGATCGCCCCGCGCGTGCCGTGGCCGTACGACAGGACGGCCGAGGCGGTCTCCTCGTACGTCCGGGGGCGGAGCACGTAGGCGAGGCTGGGGGCGGTGCGGCCCCGCCCGATGAGGATCTCGAAGTCGGCGTCGGGGCCGGGGCCGGTGCCATCCCCCGGGGCGCTGTCCGCAGCACCGTCCTGGGAGCCGTCCACGAGCGGGACCGGGACCGGAACGGGAACGGACGCGACGGGAACAGGGACGGGAACAGGGACGGACGCGGGGACGGGTGTGAGCGCGGGCGCGACGGCGGTCTCGGCTGCCATGGGGGTGACCGTATAGCCGGGAGTGTCGCTTATGCGGTGATTGGCGGGCGGTTCGTCGAAATGGGTGATGAAACGAAGGTCGGGAAAGCGGCCCGCCGCGCCCGACACCCCGCGTCCCAGCCCCCCGTCGGCCGACACGGCGTCAGAACCGGGCACGCCCCGGGCAGTCGTACGCCATCTGCGATTCTGGGAGGCCCGGATGCCGGTGCTCCGGATCCCGTCCCCGAGGAAGAGACGCGTACGCGATGGACTGGCTGACCAAGCTCCCCGTCGTCGGCCCCTGGGTCGTACGGCTGATGCGGACCCATGCGTGGCGCGCGTACGAACGCCTCGACGCCGTCCACTGGAGCCGGCTCGCCGCCGCCATCACCTTCCTCAGCTTCCTGGCCCTCTTCCCCTTGATCACGGTCGGGGCCGCCGTCGGGGCCGCGCTGCTGAGCCCGGAGGGGCTGGCCTCGATCGAGAAGAAGATCACCGATCAGGTGCCGGGCATCTCCGAACAGCTCGACATCGCCGGACTCGTCGCCAACGCGGGCGCGGTCGGCCTCGTCGCCGGTGGTGTGCTGCTTTTCATGGGCATCGGCTGGATCGGGTCCATGCGCGACTGTCTGCGGGCCGTCTGGGAACTCGACGGGGTCGACGAGGGCAATCCGTTCGTCCGCAAGGGCAAGGACGCGATCGTGCTGCTCGGCCTCGGCGGCGTGCTGCTCGGCTCGCTCGCCGCGTCCTGGCTCGGCGCCACCGCCGTCGGCTGGACCGCCGGCCGGCTCGGGATCTCGCACCGCGGCGCGGGCGGGCTGCTCCTCGAAGGGGCCGCGATCCTGGTGGCGATAATCGCCGACTTCCTGATCCTGACGTACGTCCTGACCCTGCTGCCCGGCGTCGAGCCGAGGCGCCGCGACCTGGTCGTCGCGGCGCTGATCGGCTCGGTCGGCTTCGAGCTCCTGAAGCTGCTGCTCGGCGGCTATATGAAGGGCGTCGCGGCGAAGTCCATGTACGGGGCCTTCGGCGTGCCCGTCGCCCTGCTGCTGTGGATCAACTTCATGGCGAAACTGCTGCTGTTCTGCGCCGCCTGGACGGCGACCGGGGGCGACAGGGCGGCGCGGTCCGCCGTCAGGGATTCACGTCCTCGTCGGCCGGAGGAGCCGTCCGGGAGGACTGAGACGAACGAGCGGAACGGGAAGAGCGCGAATCGGCCGGGGGACCGGCCGGGGAAGCGGCCCGGGAACGCCGGGCCTGACTCGCCGCCGGCCACCGCCGGTTGACCAGGAACGCGCCGCCCGCGATCAGCACGAGCGCACCGCCCACCACGCCCAGCGCGATGCCGGCGCCCCCGCCCGAATCCTCGGCGGCGGCCGCGGCGGCCTGCTGCGCCGCCGTGCCGCCCGTCCCGTTCGAGGACGCTCCCTTGCCCGTGCCCTCCTTCACCACGGCCGACGCCGGCGGCACCAGCTCGCCGACCGGCGTCACCTTCCCGTAGGCCGCGAAGCCCCAGTCGAGCAGCCGCGCGGCCTCCTTGTAGACGGCGTGGCTCTCCTTCGACGACGGGTTCATGACGGTGACGAGCAGCTTCCGCCCGTCGCGCTCCGCGACGCCCGTGAAGGTCGCCCCCGCGTGCGTGGTGTTGCCGTTCTTCACCCCGGCGATGCCCGGGTACGGTGCCACGTCGAGGTCACCGGTCAGCAGCCGGTTGGTGTTCTGGATCTCGAAGGTCGCGCGCTTCTTCTCGCCCTTCTTCTGCTCGCCCGGGAACTGTGTGCGGGCGGTGGCGGCGTACTTGCGGAAGTCGGGCTTCTGCATGCCGCTGCGGGCGATGAGGGTCAGGTCGTACGCGGAGGACAGCTGGCCGCTCTGGTCGTAGCCGTCCGGCGACTTGACCGTGGTGTCCAGAGCCTGGAGTTCGACGGCGTGTGCCTGCATCTGCTGGACGGTCTGGTCCACCCCGCCGTTCATGGCGGACAGCACGTGCACGGCGTCGTTCCCGGAGCGCAGGAAGACCCCCAGCCACAGGTCCTGGACGCTGTAGGTCTGGTTCTCCTTGATGCCGACCAGGCTGGAGCCCTCGCCCACGCCGGCCAGGTCGGCCAGGGTGACGGTGTGGTTCTCCGTCGGGGCGAACTTCGGCAGCAGCGTGTCCGCGAACAGCATCTTCAGGGTCGACGCGGGGGCCAGCCGCCAGTGCGCGTTGTTGGCGGCGAGCACCTGACCGCTCTCGGCGTCCGCCACGATCCACGACCGCCCGCTCACGTCCTTGGGCAGCACCGGCGCACCCGGCAGCAACTGCACCTGGGCGCCGGGGCGGGACAGCACCTCGCCGCCCACCTTCGACATCATCGCGGGGGGCTTCGGCTGCTCCGGTCCCTTGTCCTTGCCGTCCGCGTACGCGGGGGTAGCGGCGAGGAAGGGGAGGAGGGAGGCGGCGACACCGACCGTCAATGCGACCTTCGCGGTCATCTTCGATACCAGCACGATCGAGAACGTACATCTCCGGAACGCCGATCCCGACCACGCGGCCCGGTTCGTCCAGGCTCGTCCACTCGTATCCCTGGTGGCTGATGTCGCGCGCATCCCGATTCCTGCCGTCGTCGGTGAAGAAGGCGGCAGGCCGGGGCGGCCGTCCGCACATACAAGGACGACAATCAGCCCGCCCGGGATCCGGGTCGGGCGCGGTGAACGGGTGAATTCGGCCAGGCGGCCCGGGGCGGTGGTGCGGGCCGGTGCCAGGGGGCGGTGGTACGGGCCGGTGCCAGGGGGCGGCGGTACGGCCCGATGCCACGGCCCGGTGTCAGGGCAGGGGCCCGGCGTCGCGGGTGTCACTTCCAGGCGGACCCTGCCGCAAGATCGCCCCGGCCTCGTTCGATACTGGCAGGGCACGGCCACCCCACTCCGAAGGACACCTCATGAAGCTCAGCCGCCGCGTCTCCTGGTTCCTGCTCGCGTTCGGCGTCTGGTCCTGGGTGATCTGGGTGACCTTCGCGAAGAACTTGTGGAAGGACGGGAGCGGCCTCGCCTTCGACGACGCGGGCGACCCGACCGCGTACTTCTGGGTCCACCTGCTGCTCGCGATCACGTCCTTCATCCTCGGAACGGCCATCGGCGTCATCGGCCTCCGGGGCGTCCGGGCGAGCAAAAAGTAAGGTCCCCGCCTGTGTGTCACAGGACACAGGGACCCGGTACGACCTGAACTCCCCAGTGCGGGGCCGTACCGGGTCGGACCGGTCCGGTGGAGACCATCACGAAGCCACCGGACCGGGGCTCTGGTGCCCCGCCCACTCCCCGGCTCGGACAAAGCGAGGAATGGGCGGGGCGGGGCCGACTCGACAGGAGAGACCCACCTCGCGCCGAGCCGGAGTCCGGTCAGGTGTCGAGCCGGCGTACGACCGCCACGTCCGTCCACTCGCGGGCGAAGGCGGTGTGCGTGGCGTTCAGGCCCGTGTGGGTCATGATCGCGTCGCTGGCGGCGTCGAAGTCGGTGGAGGGTGCCAACGTCCATCCGCACCCGGGCGTCAGGCAGTGGGCCGCCATGGTCGCTTCGCTCTCCGAAGCCGCCGCGATCGTGTGCGCGGCGAACTGGAACACCGTCGTCATGTTCCCTCGGCCTTCCTCTCGGCTGCCGCAGCCTGTGTGACGGCGATGCGGACGCCCAGCGCGCAGATCTGCCCACTCCGACACACCGGGCACCACTCGGCGTGACATCGCTCGGCCCGCGCGAGTATCCGAAGGTCTACCGGCCGTGGGTCGTCGGACAGCTCGACAAACAGCCGCCCAGAGGCAGGGGCACTCACGAACGGGCCTCCCGCCTGGGGCACGCCACATGTCGGTAGACGTGCGCGGGTACCCCGGACTGACGCTCGATGTCGAATCGCTGCGCCCGCTGGCTGGGAGTAAAGCTCAAGCCGCAGTCGGGACAGCTGCTCCCCAGGGGCGCGACCGTTTCGTGGCTCTGTCCAGTCAAGTGCCCTGCCCTCTCTTGCGTAGTGCGTCGATGATCTGGCCGACCCGGCGAGCCAACTAGTGGCATACCTAGGGGCATTCGCTGTTCGAATCGCCCTATCTGTCGGTCAAGTGGCACCCCTGGAGGCAAGATGGCGGCATGACGATCGGGGTGCTGATCACGGATCTCCGCAAGACTCGCGGATGGAGCCAGGGCCGACTAGCGTCGGAAATCAACGCTGCCTTCGGCACCAACCTTGATCGGGAGTACGTCAGTCGTTGGGAGCGTTCCAAGGTGGTGCCGGGGCCCTTCTACCTCCGGTGCCTGTCGGCCGTCCTGGACGTGCCCCTAGCCGTTCTAGAGGGTGAAGTGAAGCGTCGTACGTTCCTGACCGATGCCGCCGGGGCAGTGATAGCGCCCGCAGTCGCCTCGGATCTGCTCAGCCTGGGGTTCGCGGCCCGGCTTCAAGGTGGCCCGTCTGTGGATGCGTGGGAGGCGAAGCTGGCCACCTACGGCACGGAGTACATGAGTCTTGGCGCTGCCGACATCCAACGGCGCGTGAGTGGCGAACTCGTTGTAGTGCAGCAGCAGTTGGAGAATCCGCGGCTCTGGTCGGCGGCCTCCCGGCTCATGACCCTGTACGCGAAGACGTTCCCGGGTTCGGACGGGGCGAAGGCCGTGCACTGGTACCGGATGGCAGCGCAGGCAGCGGACGAGTCCGGCGACGACGACGCGCGGGTCTGGGTCCGGGGTCGGGCCGCCATCGCGCTGGGGTACGAGGGGGCGTCCCTCGGCGTCGCTGACGTTCTGGCCGATCAAGCGATGGCGATCAGCGACCGGCCGTCCCTCGGGCTGTTGAACGCCATCTTCGGTAAAGCGCACGCGGCAGCCATCCGGGGCGACGCCGACACGGCGCGCAGGCTCATGGACGACGGGCGGCGGGTGTTCGACCGGGCCGGATCGTACGAGCAGACCAGTGACTACGCGGTGCCGTGGTGGCGGCTCAACGTGTTCGTCTCGCTGCTCGCCGCCAGGCTCGGGGACGAGTCCGCGGCGGTAGCCGCACAGGACGCGGCAAACAAGGAGCTACCCGCCGAACTTCCCCGCTTCGCAACGCATCTGGAGATGCACCGGGGCCTTATGCTCGCCCGTTCCGGGGACGTGCGCGGCGGAGTCGCCTACGCCCGATCGGCGCTCGATGCACTGCCGTCCGAGAAGCACTCGCTGACACTGCGGCTTCTCATGGAGGAAGTCGAGCAGGTCGGCGCGGGAGCCCTCCGGGACTAGGAAGCGGAGGAGCCCACACCACGGCCCTCCCCGGAGGCACCATGTGCCGGGAGTCCTTCGGGGTGCGCGGGACGTTCCCTGCCCGTATCGGACCGCCCCGCCGGAGCCGGGCGGCGGGGTCTCGCCCCCGCCGCCCGGCGCTGCCACGGCAGGGGGCGGCCATGGTGTCGTCGACGGAAGAACGCAGAGGGGTGGGCGGAACGTGATCGTGATGTTCCTGCTGGTACTGGTCGTGGTGCTGGGACTGCTGGGGGCGGTCCACTGGTACGTGTGGCGGCGCCTGGTGCGCGATCTGACGCGGCCCCGTACCGCCGCCCGCCGGGCGGGCACCGCCGTCCTGATCGCGCTGCCCCTGACCTCCCTCGGGGCGCTGGTCTCCGGGCGCGGCGGCGCGCCGTTCGTCGTGGAGCAGATCTTCGCCTGGCCCGGGTTCCTGTGGCTCGCGCTGCTGCTGTACGTGACACTCGCGCTGGCGGTCACCGAACCGCTGCGACCCCTGCTGCGCCGCGCCCTCGCCCGTAAGGCCGCCGGGGGAGCCGAGGGAGCCGAGGGAGCCGGAGAGGCGGTGGCCCCGGCCCTCGTCCCGGCCGCTGCCCCCGCTGCCACCGCCCCGTCCGCCACCGCCCCCACCGCCCGGACCGCCACCGGCCCGGCCGCGGAACCGGCCCCCGAGCCGCCGGCCCCTGAAGTAACGGCCCCCGAGCCGACAGCCACCACGGAACCGGCCCCCGACACCCCCGCCCTCTCCCGCCGCCTCTTCGTCAACCGGCTCGTCACCACCTCCGCCGTCGCCGTCGCCGCCGGGACCGTCGGCTACGGGACGTACGGCGTGCTGCGCGGCCCGCGCGTGAAGCGGGTGACGGTGCCGCTGGCGAAGCTGCCGCGCGCCGCGCACGGCTACCGGATCGCCGTCGTCTCGGACATCCACCTCGGCCCGATCCTGGGCCGGGCCCACACCCAGCGGATCGTCGACACGATCAACGCCACCCAGCCCGACCTCGTCGCCGTCGTCGGCGACCTGGTCGACGGCTCCGTGGCCGATCTCGGCCCCGCCGCCGAACCGCTCGCCCGGCTGACTGCCCGCGACGGCACGTACTTCGTGACCGGCAACCACGAGTACTTCTCGGGCGCCGACGCCTGGGTCGATCACGTCCGCGAACTGGGTCTGCGTCCGCTGCGCAACGCGCGCGTGGAGATCGGCGCCGGATTCGACCTCGCCGGCGTGGACGACGTCGCGGGCAAGAGCCAGGGCCAGGGGCCCGACTTCGACAAGGCGCTCGGCGACCGCGACCCGGCCCGTACGGCCGTCCTCCTCGCGCACCAGCCGATCGTCATCGACGACGCCGTCCGCCACGGCGTCGATCTCCAGCTCTCCGGCCACACCCACGGCGGCCAGCTGTGGCCCGGCAACCTGATCGCCGAACTCGCCAACCCGACCGTCGCCGGGCTCGAACGCTACGGCGACACCCAGCTGTACGTGTCGCGCGGCGCCGGGGCCTGGGGCCCGCCCGTGCGGGTCGGCGCGCCGTCGGACATCACGGTCGTCGAGCTGGCTTCCCGGCAGGCGTGAGGAAACCCCCGCAACGGGGCGTCGTACCGCGATACCCCCGTACGGGGCGGTCCCAAATGGGCCGCCCCGTACGGCTGAAGACGGAATATGCCCGCCGGATACGTGCCGCTCAGTCCGCTGAAATCCCCTATCCCTGGACATATGCGCGCCCAAAGAGAATTGACTCTTCCACTTGTGAAAACCGTGTGATGAGATGACGCCACCGCGGCAGGGGCAAGGCAGGGGCAGGGAGCCGTCGCGGCAGCGGGGTGGGTACGACAAAAGGAAACACGTCTCATGCGGTCGACGGTCCGTCTGCGCGTCTTGATCACTTGTGGAGTCCTGGTGGCCGCCGGGGTCGGCGGCTGGCAGCTGCTGCCCTCCGACGAGGTTCGGGCCGACCCGATCGCCATCGGCACGACGGACGAGGTCACCGCGCTCGACCCGGCCGGCGCCTACGACGTCGGCTCCTGGGCCATGTACAGCAACATCTACCAGTCGCTGCTGACCTTCAAGCCGGGCATCCCGACCCCGGTGCCGGACGCCGCCGAGTCCTGCCGGTTCAACGGCACGGGGCTCACCACGTACGAGTGCACGCTCCGCGACGACCTCACCTTCTCCAACGGCCGGAAG
The DNA here is from genome assembly GCF_040646255.1 of Streptomyces sp. NPDC046203. Taxonomy (NCBI): domain Bacteria; kingdom Bacillati; phylum Actinomycetota; class Actinomycetes; order Kitasatosporales; family Streptomycetaceae; genus Streptomyces; species Streptomyces sp. NPDC046203. The sequence goes on from NZ_JBEYZX010000005.1 coordinate 42,395, forward strand.
GTCACCGGCGAGGACGTCCGCTTCTCCTTCGAGCGGATCCTCGCCATCAAGTCGGACGTCGGTCCCTCGTCGCTCTTCCCGACGCTCAAGAGCGTCGTCTCCGAGGGCCGGAAGGTCACGTTCCACCTCCGGGGCCGGGACGCCACCTTCCCGCTGAAGCTCGCCACCGGCGCCGGCTCGATCGTCGACCACAGCACCTACCCGGCCAAGTCGCTGCGCACGGGCGGGACGGTGGACGGCTCAGGGCCGTACCTCCTGAAGGAGTACCACCCCGGCCGGACGGCCACGCTCGAACCGAACCCCCACTACCGGGGCGCCGTCACCCGCGCCGGCCACCCGGTCGAGGTGAAGTACTTCAAGGAGTCCGCCGAGCTCGCCGCCGCCTGGAAGGCCGGCCAAGTCGACGTGACGCACCGGCAGATGCCGCCGGACTTCCTCAACAAGCTGGGCGACGAGACGCAGTCGGGCACTCGCGTCACCGAGGCGGCCAGCGCCGAGACGCGCAATCTCTACTTCAACGTGCGCTCCGGCTCGGTCATGACGGAGAAGGCCGTACGGCAGGCCATCGCCGCGCTCGTCGACCGCCCGGCCATCGCGACCGGCCCGTACAAGGGGACCGTCGAGCCGCTGTACTCGATCATCCCGCAGGGCTTCAACGGTCACAGCACCGCGTTCTACGACACCGACCCCGAGCCCGACGTCGCCAAGGCGACCCGGCTGCTGCGCGAGGCCGGCATCACCACGCCCGTGCGCTTCACCCTCGGCCACCGCAAGGACGCCACCTACGCCGCCGAGGCCGCCGAGCTGAAGAAGCAGCTGGAGGAGAGCGGGCTGTTCGAGGTCGAGGTGAAGCCGGTGGTGTGGACGGAGTTCCAGAAGGAGTACGCGAAGGGGGCGTTCGACGCGTACACGGTCGGCTGGCTTCCCGACTTCCCCGACTCCGACAACTTCGCGGGCCCGCTCGTCGGCACCGACAACACCATGCACAACGGGTACTCCAGCGCGACGATCGACTCGCTCGTCGCCGAGACCCAGCAGTACAGCGACCGGCAGGAGGCCACAGCCCACTTCAAGGCCTTCCAGACCGAGGTCGCCAAGGACGTACCGCTGGTGCCGCTGTGGCAGAAGAAGGACTTCGTGCTGTCCACGGAGGCCGTCGCGGGCTCGCAGTACCTGACCGACGGCACGGGCATCTGGCGCCTGTGGGAACTCGGCTGGATCTAGACCCGGACGATTCCCCGGTTCCGGTTCCGGTGCCGGTGCCGGTCCCGGTGCCTCCGCCCCGTACGGCCCGCCTTCCCCGGCGGCCGTGCGGGGCGTTCTCCGTTACTCGACCCCTCCTTGGCGACTACTTGGCGATTGCTCGGCGGCTGCTCGGCGACTACTTGTCCACGGTGCTGCGGACCTTCGGAATGACGAACTCCTCCATCAGCGACACGGCGTCCCGGACCAGGGGGCGGACCACCTTGAACCGGGACAGGCGCACGACGCGGGCGACCATGGGCGTGCACTTGTGGATGAAGGCGCGGGTGCGTTCGGTGTCCTCGGAGCGGTCGAACACCCAGTACAGGACGACGCCCATGAGGAAGAGCCACAGGAGGTCCGGCAGGAGCTCGGCCAGCTCCGCGTCCAGCTTCCGGCCCACGTCCGAGCCCTTGAGCACGTCGCGGTAGATCTGGACCGCTTCGGCGCGGGCCGGGTGGGACTCGTCCGAGAACGGGTTCAGCGGGCTCTCCGGGTCCGCCGCCGTGCTGAAGAACTGGCCCGCGAACTGGTGGTACGGCCGCGCGCAGTCCACCCAGGCCGCGGTGGCGATCTCCAGGCGCTCCCCGAAGTCCTTGACCCCGTGCAGGCGTTCGCTCGACACCTGCGCGTGTACGTGGCTCATGCCGTCGTAGAAGCCGGTGATCAGGGACGCCTTCGAGTCGAAGTAGTAGTAGGCGTTCCCTACCGAGACCCCGGCATCTTTCGCGATGGCCCGCATGGTCGTCTTCTCGTAGCCGCGCTCCTGGAAGAGCCGCATGGCGGTCTCCAGGATGAGCGCCCGGGTCTGCTCGCTCTTCGGCGCCTTGGCGGCGGGCTTGGCGTCCGGCGCGGCCTCCCGCCCGGTTGCCGGTTCGGCGCCCGGCGTCGTGCCGTGCCGGTCGTCCTTCTTAGCCCTCGCGTCGTTCACGGGATGGAGCCTAGTCGGCCCGCGAGCGGCGCCCCGCACCGTCCTCCGGTCAGGGGAGTCGAGGGCGGGGCCGCGTCGCGGGGCCGGATCGCGGGGCCTCAGGCCTGGGCCGTCGGCGGGGTGAACGGGTGCGGCTGTCCCGGTCCGCCGGCGGCCGGCGGCAGGAACGGGCCCGGCATCCCGGGGAGACCGCCGGGCAGCGGTGCCTGGCCGGGCGGCGTCGTGCCCCGGCGGCGCATCTTGTTGAGGACGTAGAAGTTGCCGAGGTGCATCACGCCGAGGACGAGCAGGACGACACCGAGCTTGACCGACAGCGCCTCCAGGATCCCCCGGACGTCGAAGACGCCGTGGTCCTCGCTCAGGTAGAGGGCGACGAAGCCGAGGTTGACGAGGTAGAAGCCGACGACGAGCAGATGGTTCACGGCGTCGGCGAGCTTCTCGTTCCCGCTCAGGACGTCGGAGAGGAAGACCCGGCCGTTGCGGCTGAGGGTACGGGCGACCCAGACGGTGAGCCCGACGCTGACGAGCAGATAGGCGATGTAGGTGACGACGGTGAGGTCCATGCCCCACGCTCCCTTGAACGTGTTCAAAGCTGACGGGAGTGACTGTAGACCTCTCCTTGAACGCGTTCAAGTCGGGATGTCGGGCCATCAGGAAACCGCTGGTCGCTGGAAGTTCGGACCCATAGGGTCAGGCGCATGACACTTGCTTACGACGTGGCCGGCGACGGCCCCTCCACCGTCCTGCTGATCCACTCCGGCGTCTGTGACCGGCGCATGTGGGACGGGCAGTTCCACGCCCTCGCCGAGGCCGGGCACCGGGTGGTGCGATGCGACCTACGGGGGTTCGGCGAGACGCCGATCGACGCGCCCCACGTCCACGCCGACGACCTGCGCGAGCTGCTCGACCACCTCGGCATCGAGCGCGCCGCCCTCGTCGGCTCCTCCTTCGGCGGCAAGGTGGCCCTGGAGTTCGCCGTACGACACCCCGGCCGCACCACCGCCCTCGCGCTGCTCTGCTCCGCCGCCCACGAGCACGAACCCAGCGCGCGGCTACGGGAGTTCAACGCGCGCGAGTGGGAGCTGCTCGTCGACGGCGACATCGCCGCCGCGGCCGAGCTCAACGTCGACCTCTGGCTCGGCCCGGACGCCGATGCCGCCGCCCGTGACCTGGTGCGGCGGATGCAGACCCGCGTCTTCGAACTCACGCTGCCCGCGCCCGACGAGTTCGACTCCGTCGACGTCGAGGTCACCGACAAGGACCTTGCCGCGCTCGACCTCCCCGTCCTCGTCGCCACCGGCGCCAAGGACGTCCCCGACTTCACCGCGATCGGCGACCGTTACGCGGCCCTCATCCCCGCCGCCCGCCGCGTCACCCTCGACTGGGCCGGCCACCTGCCCGCGCTGGAGCGGCCGGAGGAGACGGCCCGCCTGCTCCGCGACTTCCTCGCCGCCTGACCCTCGCCGCCTACCCTCGTACCGGCCTCACCCCCCGGCAGCCTCGTCCGCTCCACCCGTTCGGCCCTTCGCGAGCAGGCGGGCCGGCCGGGCCACCCGGTCCGGTCCCTGGTTCGCCCCCCGGCTCGGTCACCCGGCCGCGTTGCCGAAACCCGCCGCAGACGTGACGATCGGCCCATGGCACCGATCGGGGAACCGACCGGGACACCGCGCGCGGACGCACCGGACTGGACCGACGGTCACGTCGCCCGCTGGCAGGCCGTACTGCCCGAGCTCGACCCGGTCGTCGAGGGCGCGGTCACCCGGATGAAGAAGCTGTCCGTCCACCTCCGCCGGGTGCGCGAGCAGTCCCTGCTCGACTTCGGGCTGGAACGCCACGAGTTCGACACCCTCCACAGGCTCGCCGGGCGCGGCGGCACCGCCGCCCCCTCCGACCTCGCCCAGGACCTCGATCTCGCTCCCGCCTCGGTCGCCGGCCGCCTCGACGCCCTGGAGAAACGCGGCTTCGTCCGCCGTACCCCGGCCGCCGCCGACCGCCACCGCGTGGTCGTCGAACTCACCCGGGCCGGCCGCGCGACCTGGCTCGGCGCGCGGGACGTCCTCGGCCACGAGGAGTACCGCCTGCTGGGCGTCCTCAGCCCCGAGGAACGAGCCACCCTCAACGACCTGCTCCGCCGCGTCATGGCCGCCGCCGAGAGCGGCACCGGCACCCTCGACCCCTGGCACGGCTGACGGCGCCGCTGGGCCCCCAGCCCCGCCGCCACGGTCCCCCTCACCTCCCGCCCCCGGACATGCGGAAGGCCCCGCATCCCTCCCGGGAAACGGGGCCTTCCGTCAACAGCCGAACAGCCGAACAGCGAAACCGCCGAACAGCGTGAAAGATCAGAAGCGACGCGTGATCAGCGCGCGCTTGACTTCCTGGATCGCCTTCGTGACCTCGATGCCACGCGGGCAGGCGTCCGTGCAGTTGAACGTCGTGCGGCAGCGCCACACGCCGTCCTTGTCGTTCAGGATCTCCAGGCGCTGCTCGCCCGCCTCGTCACGCGAGTCGAAGATGAAGCGGTGCGCGTTGACGATCGCGGCCGGACCGAAGTACTGGCCGTCGTTCCAGAAGACCGGGCAGGACGACGTGCACGCGGCGCACAGGATGCACTTGGTGGTGTCGTCGAAGCGCTCGCGGTCCTCGGCGGACTGCAGACGCTCGCGCGTCGGCTCGTTGCCCTTGGTGATGAGGAACGGCATGACGTCGCGGTACGCCTGGAAGAAGGGCTCCATGTCGACCACGAGGTCCTTGAGCACCGTGAGGCCCTTGATGGGCTCGACGGTGATCGGCTTCTCGGGGTTGAGGTCCTTGATCAGCGTCTTGCAGGCGAGCCTGTTCTTGCCGTTGATCCGCATCGCGTCCGAGCCGCAGATGCCGTGGGCGCAGGAGCGCCGGAAGGTGAGCGTGCCGTCCAGGTCCCACTTGATCTTGTGGAGACCGTCGAGCACGCGCTCCTTCGGGTCCAGGTCGATCTGGAAGTCCTCCCAGACCGCCGCGTCCGACACCTCGGGGTTGAAGCGGCGGATGCGGAAGGTGACCGTGATGTAGGGGGACGCGGCGGCGTCCTTCTCCACCTTGTCCAGTACGGGAGTAGCCATCAGTACTTACGCTCCATCGGCTGGTAGCGGGTCTGGACGACCGGCTTGTAGTCGAGACGGACGGTCTCGGCGCCGTCGTCGCCGACCTCGCGGTACGCCATGGTGTGGCGCATGAAGTTGACGTCGTCGCGGTTCGGGTAGTCCTCGCGGTAGTGACCGCCGCGGGACTCCTTGCGCGCCAGGGCCGAGACGGCCATGACCTCGGCCAGCTCGAGCAGGTTGCCCAGCTCGATGGCCTCCAGGAGGTCGGTGTTGAAGCGCTTGCCCTTGTCCTGGATGGACACGTTCTTGTAGCGCTCGCGCAGCTCCGCGACCTTGTCGACGGCGGCCTTGATGGTCTGCTCGGTACGGAACACCATCACGTTGGCGTCCATCGTCTCCTGCAGCTCGCGGCGCAGCTCGGCGACCCGCTCGGTGCCGGTGGAGTTGCGCAGGTTCTCGATCTGCGCGACGACCATGGACTCCGGGTTCTCCGGCAGCTCGACGTAGTCGGCCTTGTGGGAGTACTCGGCGGCGGCGATGCCCGCGCGACGGCCGAAGACGTTGATGTCGAGCAGCGAGTTGGTGCCGAGGCGGTTGGCGCCGTGCACCGACACGCAGGCCACCTCGCCGGCCGCGTACAGACCCGGGACGACGGTGGTGTTGTCCGCCAGGACCTCACCCTCGACGTTGGTCGGGATGCCGCCCATGGCGTAGTGCGCGGTGGGCTGGATCGGGATCGGGTCCGTGTACGGCTCGATGCCGAGGTACGTACGGGCGAACTCGGTGATGTCCGGGAGCTTGGCGTCGAGCTGCTCCGGCGGGAGGTGCGTCAGGTCCAGGTAGACGTGGTCGCCCTCGGGACCGCAGCCGCGGCCCTCGCGGATCTCCGTGTAGATGGAGCGGGAGACGACGTCACGGGACGCGAGGTCCTTCATGACCGGCGCGTACTTCTCCATGAAGCGCTCGCCGTCCTTGTTGCGCAGGATGCCGCCCTCACCGCGGGCGCCCTCCGTGAGCAGGATGCCCATGCGCCAGATGCCCGTCGGGTGGAACTGGAAGAACTCCATGTCCTCCAGCGGCAGACCACGGCGGTAGCAGGCGGCCTGGCCGTCACCGGTCAGGGTGTGCGCGTTGGACGTCACCTTGAAGAACTTGCCGGTGCCGCCGGACGCGTAGACCACGGACTTCGCCTGGAAGACGTGGATCTCGCCGGTGGCCAGCTCGTAGGCGACGACACCGGCCGACGTACGGACGCCGTCGACCTCGGTGATCAGCTGGTCCAGGACGTAGAACTCGTTGAAGAACTCCACGCCCTCCTTGACGCAGTTCTGGTACAGCGTCTGGAGGATCATGTGACCGGTGCGGTCGGCGGCGTAGCACGCACGGCGGACCGGGGCCTCGCCGTGGTTGCGGGAGTGACCGCCGAAGCGGCGCTGGTCGATCTCGCCCGCGGGGGTCCGGTTGAACGGCAGACCCATCTTCTCGAGGTCGAGAACGGCGTCGATGGCCTCCTTCGCGAGGATCTCGGCGGCGTCCTGGTCGACCAGGTAGTCACCACCCTTGATCGTGTCGAAGGTGTGCCACTCCCAGTTGTCCTCCTCCACGTTCGCCAGCGCGGCGGCCATGCCGCCCTGCGCGGCGCCCGTGTGGGAGCGGGTGGGGTAGAGCTTCGTCAGCACGGCGGTGCGGCTGCGCTTCGTCGCCTCGATGGCGGCGCGCATGCCGGCGCCGCCGGCGCCGACGATGACGGTGTCGTACTTGTGGAACTTCATGACGTGGATTACCTCAGCCCCGTGCCTAGCGGATGTTCGGGTCGAAGGTGAAGATCACCAGCGTGCCCAGAAGGATGGTGAACACCGTGGCGGTGTACAGCAGGCCCTTGAGCCACAGACGCGTGTTGGCACGCTCCGCGTAGTCGTTGACGACGGTACGGAGGCCGTTGGCGCCGTGCAGCATCGCCAGCCACAGCATCAGCAGGTCCCAGACCTGCCAGAACGGGGACGCCCAGCGGCCGGCCACGAAGGCGAAGCCGATCTTGGAGACGCCGCCGTCCAGGAAGAGCTGGATCAGCAGGTGGCCGAGGACGAGGACGACGAGGACCACGCCGGAGAGGCGCATGAAGAGCCACGCGGCCATCTCGAAGTTGCCGCGGGTGGCACGCGGGGTCTTGCCCGTGCGCTTGCGGGGGGCCTCGATGAACGGCGCCGGGTTGTCGACGTCGTAACGCACGCCGCCCTCGACGGGGCCGATCGCGGTGGAGGTCTCAGTGGACATGTCTGGCGTCAGCTCCCGAACAGTTCACGTGCGGCGTGGCCGAGGACGGGGTACAGCGAGCCCGCCATCAGCACGACCCAGATGCCCACGACGGTCCAGAGCATCTGCTTCTGGTAGCGCGGGCCCTTGGACCAGAAGTCCACGGCGATGACGCGAAGGCCGTTGAGCGCGTGGAAAAGGATGGCGGCGACAAGGCCGTACTCGAGGAGTGCGACGATCGGCGTCTTGTAGGTCGCCACGACGTTGTCGTAGGCCTCGGGAGAGACGCGGACGAGAGCGGTGTCCAGCACGTGGACGAACAGGAAGAAGAAGATGAGGACGCCGGTGACTCGATGAGCCACCCAGGACCACATTCCTTCCCGGCCGCGGTACAGCGTTCCAGCCGGCACGGAAAAACCCTCCGGGAGCGGGGATCGGGGCCGGCCGGCTTTCTGTCGGTCTGGCCCGGCCGGGTACGGTCCACCGGCCCCGGTCATCGTAGCGACGACTTGTCGGTTCGCTCGCGCGGGGTCCATAGGTGTGATCAAACAGGCACGTTCGGCCTATCGTCACACCCCTATTCGCCACATTCCGGGCGAACAGGGCCCGCATAAATCGAACACTTGATCCGAGCGCGGGCGAGTCGCCGCAGTTCATCGGCGGCGACGACCCGTTCCTCCTCCTTTTCGTTGCCGAGACGTGACCGGATGGCCGCCAGGATCCGGTCCAGCCGTTCGGCCGGGGCCACTGTGTCCAGGCTGATCACGAAGGCGTGGCCGAACCGGCCCTGGTACGCGGCGAGGCCGGCGTCCAGCGCGGTGCGGGCCGCGGGCGGCGCGTCCGGGGGCGCCGGGGTGGCGGTCTCGTGGGCGAGGGCCGCGTCCAGCTCGGGGCCCGACAGGTCGTATCCGGCCTCGTCAGCGGCGGCGAGGAGGGAGTCGACGGTCGGGTACGGGCGGTGCGCGCTCACTCGTTCAGCCCAGCGGTGACTGCCGCAGCAGCCGAACAGCAGGGTCGTGGCGGCGGTGGGCGGGGCCGCGTTGAAGCGGGCGAGGCCGCGCAGATGCCGCCCGGCGCCGGGCTCGGCGGACACGGCGGACACGGCGGCGGGCCCCAGGATCCGGCAGGGGGCGGAGAGGGTGGCGGAGCCGGAGGGGCCGGAGGGGCCGGAAGGGCCGGAGGATCCGGCGGTGTGGCCTGCGGTGCGGGCGGGGGTGTGGCTGGTCAGGGGGACTCCGGGAGCGAGGGCGGCTGGGGCGTGGCACCCGGGCGGGTGCGGTCACGTCCCTCACGGTCCCACCCGTACGGCGGACCCGCGGCCCTGCCTTTTCGTGGGCGCGGCCCCGTGGGCGCGTCCCCGCGCGCGTGGCGGCGGGAAGAGGGCGGGGCGGGCGCGGGTTCACGGGTACGCGCGCGTGGCGCGGGTACGAGTGCGGGCGACGAGGTGGGCCGGTGACGCGTGGACGAGGTGCGGGCCCGTACGCGCGGGAGCGCGGGACGGGCGTGCGAGGTGCGTGGCGTGCGGGACATGCGGGAAGCGCGAGAAGGGGGGATGGTGCGAAGGAAGTGAAAAGGGTGGTGGCCGAGGTGTGGGTGTGACGTCACGCTATCGGCGGGACGGGGGAGGCGTCCGACGGATGCGCGAATTTCATCAAGACGAGTGGGTTTCGCCGCCTCGGTAGACCGAAAGGCCGAGAAGATGCGGTTTCGCGCCGTGAGGGAGGATTCCGGGTGATGCGGTACTCCATACGAGAGCCCCGTCGGGGCCCCGTACTGATGGCGGCGGCGGTGGCACTGGCCACCCTGACCGCCTGTTCCAACGGCTCCTCCGCCGGGCCGCCGCCCACCGGCACCGGTGCGGCCCCCGCGACCGGGGCGCCCACCGCGACGGCCCCGGCGAACCCGAGCCCGAGCCCGACCCCCACGCCGACCCCGACCCGGACGTATCCGCTGTCCACGGCGCCCCAGGTCATCCCCGCCGTCGGCCGCCACGAGGCCGCCCGCGGCCCCGGCTGGAAACCCGGCCCCGGCACCGGTGTGGTCGTCGCCGCCAAGGACGAGGCGGCCCTGGCCGACGAGGCCCGGCTGATAGCGGGCGAACTGGCCATCCCGTACCGGGGCACCGCCGCCGCCCGCCCCGGTGACGTCAGCCTCGCGCTCGGCGGCTCCGGCGGCGCCGAGTCGTACACCCTGGCCGTCTCGGGCGGTGGCGTCCGGATCACCGGACCCGGCGAGGCCGGTGTCTTCTACGGCACCCGAACTCTCAAACAGTCCGTCAGGTCCACCGGCGCGATACCCGAGGGCACGGTCACCGACGCGCCCGCCAAGCCCCAGCGCGGACTGATGGTCGACATCGCCCGCAAGTACTTCAGCGCCGGCTGGATCGAGGCCCGGCTGCGCGAGATGGCCGACCTCAAGCTCAACCAGCTGGGTCTGCACTTCTCCGACGACCAGGGCTTCCGGATCGCCTCGGACAGCCACCCCGAGATCGTCTCCGCCCAGCACCTGAGCAAGGCGGAGGTACGGCGGATCGTCGCCCTGGCGAACAGCCTGCACATCCAGGTCGTCCCCGAGATCGACTCGCCCGGACACCTCGGCGCGGTCATCGCGGCCCACCCCGACCTCCAGCTGGTCAGCGCGGGCGGCAAGGCGCCGCGCGGGGCCGTGGACATCTCCAAGCCCGCCTCGGCGAAGATCGTCGACGAGCTGCTGCGCGAGTACATGGGGCTGTTCCCCGGCTCGTACTGGCATCTGGGCGGCGACGAGTACGTGGCCCTGATGGTGAGCAACCCCGAGGCCACCTATCCGCAGCTGGCCCGCGCCGCGGTCGCCCGCTTCGGCGCCGGCGCCCGGGTCAAGGACCTCACCACCGGCTGGCTCAACGACCGCGCGGCCACCGTCCGCCCGTCCGGCCGCGCCCTGCGCGCCTGGAACGACGGCTTCTTCACCGGGGGCGTCGTCGCGGCGGACAAGGACCTCCAGGTCGCGTACTGGACCGGCAAGGAGATCGGCGCCCGGACTCCGACGTCGTATCTGAGCGAGGGCCGGACGATGCTCAACTACAACGACGAGTACCTCTATTACGTACTCGGTCAGCCGAACACCTTTGTCTACCCCACCGGCCGCCGGATCTACGAGGAGTGGACCCCGCTCGTCCTGCGCGGCACCACCCCGGTCCCGGCCCGCTACGACCCGCAGATCCTCGGCGGCAGCTTCGCCGTCTGGTGCGACCTGGCCGGCTCGCAGACCGAGGCCCAGGTGGCGGACGGGATCCGGATGCCGGTGACGGCGACGGCGCAGAAGCTGTGGGACGCGCGGAAGCCGACGGCGAGCTGGCAGGAGTTCACGGGGCTGGCGGCGCGGGTGCGGTAGCGCCGGAGGTACGGGCGGGGGCGGCCGGGCCGGCGGGGCGGGCGGGGCGGGCGGCCGTCTGGCGGATATATGTAGACGGAAATGGTCCGTTTGGCGTACGTTCCGTCATCTGCGGCGGCCGGACGGCCGCGCCGGCGCTTCTGGGGAGGGGCGCCGTGAATCCCTGGGGGGATCCGTTTCCATGCTCATGCTTCGCGATCCGAACGGGCTTGCCCGTGCGCTCGTCGTCCTGCTCGCGGCGAACATCGCCGTGGACTTTCCGCTCGCCACGATCGACCTCTACACCCTGAGCCTCGACTACACGGTGGCCGGGGCCCCCGACGGTCCGTCCGAGGCGGCCGCCGAGATCGGCCTGATGCTTCCGGTCTACGGCCTGGCCATCCTGCTGTACCTGGCGACCATCGTCGTGTTCATCGTCTGGTTCCACCGGGCGCGGCAGAACGCCGGGGTGTGGGCCCCGGATCTGCAGAGCCGGGGCGCCGGCTGGGCGATCGGCGGCTGGTTCGTGCCGTTCGTCTGGTTCTGGATCCCGCGCGGGATCGCCGGCGACATCTGGCGTTCCAGCCGTCCGGATCCGTACGCCGCCGACCGCTCCGGTGAACTGACGGTCGTCAACGTCTGGTGGGGGCTGTGGGTCGCGGGCAACCTCGTGGCCCGGCTCTCCGGTCGGCTGGAGGACCGGGCGGAGACGGTCGACGAAGCGCTGACGGCGACGTGGTGGTCCCTCGCGGGCACCGGACTCGAGATCGGCGCCGCCGTTTTCGCGATTCTCTTCGTGCGTCGGGTGACCTCTATGCAGAACGCGAAGGCCAATGGCATGATTCCGGCCGCGTAGCGACGAAAACACGCCATCAGGCGTCGTGGGGAACGCTGCGTCCGCATCGGTGGCGAGGAGGCGTCGATGACGTCCGCGACGAGCACGGTCACGAGCACGGCGACGAGCACGAGCACGAGCATGGGTACGGCCGCGGCCGCGGGTCTGCCGGAACTGATCGGCCGGGCCGACGCGCGCGGGCTCGCCGCCGCCGGGCTCGCCTGTCTGGACCGGTGTCTGCCGCTGCTCGCGTCCGCCGACCGGGCCACCGAGGTGCTGCGGCCGGTATGGGCCGCCGTCGCGCGCGGGGACGGCGCGGCCTGGGGGACGGCCCTCGCCAAGGTGCGGGCCGAACTGGGTGACGGTACGGCTGGGACGGCCGGCGCGCTGGTGCACGGGATGCTGGCCGGGGCGCCCGCCGACTGGGCCGAGGGCCCGCTGCGGACGTGGGCCGGGGAATGCTCGGGCGCCGCGCTCGCCGTACACGAGCACTACGACGCGAAGCCGGGCATCGGCCTGCTCCGCGCGGGTGAACTCCGGCGCCAGCAGGCCGTCCTGGAGTCGGCGGCGCACGGACCGACCGGTCTGCGCCGGGCGCGCGAACTGTCCGCCGAGGGTGGCCGGGTGCTGCGCGCGGTCGTCGCGCGCCGGGCGCGCACGGCGTGAACCAGGGGGCGTGAGCGGTACGGGTACGAGGCGCGCGCCCGTACCCGTACCGCCCCCGCACACGTACCCGTCCCCGGCCCGCCGGGTCGTACGGTCGGTCAGGACTCCGCCGGCGGTTCCTCGGTCAGGAGGTCGGCGACGGCCTCGGCGATCTGCTGCTCGGCCCGCGCCTTGTCGAGGCCGAGGTCCGCGAGCGGACCCTTGCCGTCCTCGAACTCCATCAGCGCGAGCAGGAGGTGCTCGGTGCCGACGTAGTTGTGGCCGAGGCGCAGGGCCTCGCGGAAGGTGAGTTCCAGGACCTTCTTGGCGTCCGCGTCGTAGGGGATGAGCGCGGGCACCTCCTCGGCGGCGGCCGGGAGGTGCGGGGTGACCGCCTCGCGGATCCGTTCCGGGGTGACGCCCTGGGAGCCGGCCCAGTGGAGCGCGAGCCCCTCCGGCTCGGCGAGCAGGCCGAGCGCGAGGTGGGCGGGGGTCATCTTGTCGTTGCGGGCGGCGGTGGCCTCGTTCTGGGCGGCCATCACGACGTTGCGGGCGCGGGGCGTGAAGCGGCTGAACCCGGCGTTCGGATCCATCTTCGCCGCGTCGCCGGCCGTGTCGTCCTTGGGGACGAACCGCTTCTGGACGGCCTGCCGGGTGACGCCCATGCTCTTGCCGATGTCGCTCCAGGACGCCCCGGCGCGGCGGGCCTGGTCGACGAAGTGCCCGATGAGGTGGTCGGCGATCTCGCCGAGGTGGTCGGCCGCGATGACGGCGTCGGACAGCTGGTCCAGGGCGTCGCCCGGGTGCGTCTTCTTGATCGCGTCGATCAGGTCGTCCAGGCGCACGGGGCGGCTCATGCCGAGTGGATTCGTCATGAGTGCAACCCTAGGTTGACAGCCGAGAGGCGTCAACCGATGGTTGACATGTCGGGGGTGGGGCCGCAGGGCCGGCTTGAGGCCACGGGGGAGGAGACCTCAAGCCGGCCGGGGGGTGCCGCCGGGCGGCGGGGGTGACGGCCCGGCGGCACGGGTCAGGCGGTGACGGTCACCGCCGGCTGGGGGTGGCGGGCGAGTTCCGCGGCCGTCGCGCGGTCGAAGCCGCGGTGGTCGTAGAGCCGGGCGACCACGAGACCGACGAGGAACGCCACGACCGCGTAGGCGCCCATGACCAGCCACGCCCGCGAGAGGTTCGGGCCGAGTCCGTCGAAGAAGAGCAGGGAGCGGACGCCCTCCGCGACGTGCCGGGCCGGGAGGAAGTCGCCCACCGCCGCCGCGAAGCCCGGCTGGGCCTGGACGGGGATCGTTCCGCCGGAGAGCGGGATGCCGACCAGGGTCACCATCAGCAGGGCGACGATCTGGCCCGCCATGCCGAAGACCGCGAACAGCGCCAGCGTCAGCAGGGTGACCGCCGCGCAGCTCAGACCGGCGAACAGCCACAGCTGCGCGGGCCGGTCGGGCTCGACGTCCAGGCCCCACAGGGCGACGGCGATCACCGCGCTGCCGGCCGCGAAACCGGTCACCGCGCCGATGCCCGCCTTCGCCACGAACGTCGACGTACGGGCGATCCGGACGACGGGCCGCACACTGCGGCGCGGGCCCATCTCCAGCGGGGAGTACCCGAGGGAGGCGTCGACCGTCATGGTGAGGAGGACCGCGGGCAGCAGTCCGGCCAGCAGCAGGGCGATCGTCAGATACAGCGTCATCGCGCCGCCGGCCGTGGCACCGGACGTCGGCAGCCCGGGCTTGGTCGCCGTACGGACCGGGTCCTGGAGCAGGAGGAGACGGTCGGCGCCGAGCCGGGTGGCGCCGGCGCGGGCGATGAGTTGCGCGCCCAGTGCCTCGGACGCCTGGCCGGCGGTCTGGCGGGCGGCCTTCTCCGCCATCGAGGAGGCCACGCTTCCGGCGCCCTCGTTGGTGAGGACCGTCATCGTGGGCCGCTCGGGGCGGGCGCCGGGGGTGGCGAGCGACAGCGACTTCCGGGTGAAGTCCGGCGGGATGACGAGTGCGCCGGACGCCTCGCCGCGTTCGAGCAGTCCGCGGGCGGCGGGCAGCGAGTCGACGAGCGTCCAGGCGATCCGGCCGTCCTCCCGCGCGGCCGCCTGGATGCGGGCGGCGAGGTCGGTGCCGAGCCGGACGGTGGAGCCGCCCGCGCCCGCGCCCGCGCCCGTGCCCGCGCCCGCGCCCGCGCCCGTGCCCGCACCCGCGCCCGCACCGGCGCCTTCGTCCGCGTTGACGAGGACGAGGGGGAGGTCGCGCAGGTGCGCCTGCGGATCGGCCGCCGGGCCGATGTAGGCCAGGGTGATCAGCGACGCCAGCAGGCCGCCGACGATCACCGCCATCCAGGCACGGGGTTGTCTCCACAGGGTCGTTGCCCGCACGGGGGCCGCCTTTCGGTGTTCGGGAGGGGAGTGGGGCGGGGCCAGTTCAGGCCGCGACGGTCAGCCGTTCGCGCAGCCCGAGGGGGCTGAGTCGCGCGGCGGGCAGCAGCCCGCGTTCCCGCAGGAGGGGAAGGCTCTCGACGGAGAAGCGGAGGAGTGCCTCGGGTCCGTCGGGGAAGCGGAGGAACAGTCCGTCGCTACGGGTATGGGCGCGGGTACGGGCGAGCGCGGCCGCGACCTGGTCGGTGACCGTTTCGCCGGGGGCCGGGGTGCCGGGGGCCGGGGTGAGGACGTCGAGCGACAGCCCGGGGCCGGTGACGGTGTGACCGGCGGCCGAGGAGGTCAGGACGACCGGGCGCGGGCCGCGCCAGGACGGTCCGTGCCAGGACGGGCCGGCGGAGCCTTCCCGGAGGAGACAGCCCGCCCGGCCCTCGCTCATGGCGTCGAGGGACGCCAGTTCCCGGGCGGTTCCCTCCGGCAGGGGCCGGGTGGCGGGAAGCTCCGCGACGAGCCCGATGCGGTAGGTGCGCGGGGCGAGGCCCGCGAGCACGACGACGGGTTCGAGGGCCGGTTCGGAGAGCGCGGCGCGGGACTCGACGACGAGCGCGTCGATTCCGGCCCGCTCCGCGGTGCGGGCCGCTTCCACGAGGAGACGCGGCCACGGCACGCAGTCGCGGCGGGGGCGTACGGCGGGCAGGGCGGCGAAGAGCAGGGGGCCGCGGGGCGTCCTCGGCTCAGACATGGGTGGCTCCCGTGGGGATGGCGTGGGGACGCAGGCCGAGGTTCTCGCGCAGCGTCGGGTGCTCGTAGTCGTTGGGGAACAGGCCGCGCCGCCACAGCTCGGGGATCACGTGGTCGACGAAGTCGACCAGCGGGCCCGGGAGGGAGGGGAAGGAGAGGGTGAAGCCGTCGCAGGCCCGCTGTTCGAACCACTGCTCCATGTGGTCGGCGATCTGCGCGGGGGTGCCGGCGAGGACGTCGTCGGTGCGCAGTGCGGCGGCCTGGTGGGCGTCGCTCACCACGAGGGGGGTGAGTTCCGTCCAGATCAGCAGGTCCTCGGGGAGCCGGCCGTGGGTCGCGGCCCGCGTCTTGGTCTCCGCGTACCAGGACCGGGCCTGCTCCAGGGGGCGCCGGGCGGCCAGGACCACATCGGCGTGGCGGGCGGCCAGGGCGCGTTCGGCGGGGGTGCCGGCGGCGAGGAAGAGGACGGGGCGGCCCTGCGGGAGCGGCGGCGGCGCGTCGGGCGCGCCCTGGTTCCCGGCGCTCCAGAGGCGCTCGATCTCGGCGAGGAGTTCGGCCGCGCGGGCGCGGCGCGGTTCGTCGTCACTGCTCCCGGCCTCGTCGTCAGCCCCGGCCCCGTACAGCTCCGGCTGCCAGCCGCTCCGGCCCGAGGACAGCACGTCGAGGGAGGCGAGCCGGTGGGCGATCGCTCCGGCGTGGCCGCCGAGCGCGGGGGCCGTCGCGACGAGGCCGATCCCGTCGGCGGCGCCAGCGAAGCCCGCGAGCAGGGTGGCGGCCTCGAACACGGGTCCGGGTGCGATGTCCCCCGGGCCGGGCGGCGCGGCGAGCAGCCGCGGGACGAGCAGGGCGTCCAGCCGTCCCCGTTCCAGCTCCATCACCAGGAACTCGTGGAACGGATAGCCGTGCGGGTCGGGTGGCGCGGGCAGCAGTGGCAGCCCCGGGACCCGTTCCTCTCCTCCGTGCAGCCGTACTCCGAGGGACAGCCGCCTGGTGGCTCTGTTGGACATGCTTCTCTCTTCTGCCTTCTGCCTGGCTGGTTCTGTGGTCTGGCCTGGGGGTCAGCCCCGCGGGTCAGCGCGATCCGAGGAACCGGACCACGCGTTCCAGGCGGGCGATGTCCTTGGCGCCCCGGGCGTACGTCGAGACGGCGAGCGGCGCGGCGAACCGGCGGCGGGTCACGGCGTGCGCCACGGCGAACTCCTTGAGTCCGTCGGCTCCGTGGATGCGGCCGTGGCCCGAGGCGCCGACTCCGCCGAACGGCAGCGACGGCACTCCGGGGAAGGCCATCACGTCGTTGACGCTGACCATCCCGGAGCGGAGGGAGCGGGCCAGGGCGGTGGCGCCGCGGCGGGCGAAGAGGGACGCGCCGAGCCCGAACTCCGAGGCGTTGGCGCGGCGTACGCCTTCCCGGGCGTCGCGGACCCGGTTGACGATCAGGACGGGGCCGAAGGTCTCCTCGCGCAGGGCGGCGGAGTCCTCCGGGACGTCGGCGAGGACGATGGGGCCGAGTACGTACGGCGGGCTGATGGACTCGGGGCCGCCGACGAGGGCGCGGCCGCCTCGGGCGAGGGCGTCGTCGACGTGCCGGCGGATGATGTCGAGCTGCCCCGGCATGGTGATGGGGCCGAAGTCCTCGCGGGCGCGGATCTGCCCGGCCCGTTCGGTCAGCCGGGTCTCGAAGCGTTCGTGGACGGCGTCGGCGACGTAGACGCGTTCGATGCCGGTGCAGGACTGGCCCGCGTTGGCGCAGCCGCCCCACAGGGCGGCCTCGACGGCGGCGTCGACATCGGCGTCCTCGGCGACGACGAGGGCGTCCTTCCCGCCGAGTTCGAGGAGCACCGGGGTGAGCCTCGGGGCGCAGGCGGCGAGGATGCGGGAGCCGGTGGCCCGGGATCCGGTGAAGGCGATCTTGTCCACCCCGGAGTCGCACAGCGCGGCGCCGGTGGGGCCTGCCCCGGTGACGAGCTGGAGGACCGGGTGTTCGGGAACGGCCTCGGCGAAGGTGTCGACGAGCCACTTCCCGCAGGCCGGGGTGTACTCGCTGGGCTTGAAGACGACGGCGTTGCCGGCGGCCAGGGCGTAGGCGACGGAGCCCATGGGGGTGAACACCGGGTAGTTCCAGGGCCCGATGACGCCGATCACCCCGTACGGCTTGTACTCGAGGGTGCTGGCCTGGTTGAACATGAGCGGTCCGGACGGCATCGACCTGCGGCGCAGCACCCGGTGGGCGTGCCGGGCCGCCCAGTCGACGTGGGTGAGGGTGACGGAGAGCTCGATGACGGCGTCGGCCCGTACCTTGCCGTTCTCCCTGCGGAGCAGGTCGATGATCTCCGCGCGGCGGCGGGTCATGATCCGCTTCCAGGTCAGCAGCCGGGTGCGGCGGCCGTCGTGGCCGAGCCCGTCCCACCAGGCGGCGGCCTCGCGGGCGCGGGCGACCTTGGCCCGTACGGCTGCCTCGTCCTCGGCGGGGAAGGTCGCCACAGGCTCCGCGTTCACCGGGTCGAGGGACGTGAACTGTGCCTGCGCCCGGTCGGCGCGAGCGGTGGTCATGAGGTCTCCTTCACGGCGAGGCGCGACGCGGGCACGGCGGGGCGTGCCGCGGGCCGGGCCGTGGTCGCTGCTGCGGCGGTGTGGGCGAGGGAGGCGACGAGGCGGGGGACGGTGTCGTCCTGCCAGGGGAAGAAGTGGCCGCCGGGCAGGGTGCGCATTCCTTCCCAGCGTGCGGCGAACGCCGCCCAGGCGGCGACGGCGTGCGGGGGATAGCGCCCGTCGTCCTGCCCGCTCAGCGCGGTGACGGGAACGCCGGCCGGCAGGGGGTCGGCGGGGGAGGGGTCCGGGAAGGACGCGAGGAGACGGAGGTCGGCGCGCATGGTGCGCAGGACGAGTGCGCGCAGCGCGGGCGCGTCCAGGACTTCCGGCGGGGTCGCGCCCAGTTCCCGTACGTGGTGGAGAAGGGCGTCCGGGTCCTCGGCGAGGGCCCGTTGGACGGAGCGGTCGACGAGGTGCGCGGGGGACATGCCGCTGAGCACGAGCGCCGCGGGAGTGACGTCGTACGCGAGCAGGGAGCGGCACAGTTCGTGGGCGAGCAGGGCGCCCATGCTGTGTCCGAACAGGACGAGCGGGGGGCCGGGTTGTGCCGCGAGCGGGGTCAGGGCGTCGAGGATCCCGGTGAGGCCGGCGGCGGGGGATTCGGGCAACCGCCGTCCGTGGCCGGGGAGTTCGACCGCGTGGAGTTCGGCGCCGGGCGGCATCGCGGTGGCCCAGGTCCGGTAGCGGGTGGCGCCCCCGCCGGCGTAGGGCAGGCACAGCACGCGGACGGTGGCCGTGCCCTCGGGGCGGGGCGGGGTCCATTCCTGGATCCAGGCGGTCACGGCGTCTCCCGTGGCGGGGAGAAGACGTCGGGCCGGGCGTCCGACAGGAGCGCGTAGCCGCGTTCCACGATGCGGGTGAACGCGGTCGGGTCGCTGATCGACATGTCGTGCGAGCCGGGGACGTGGAACAGCCTCGCGTATCCGCCGGTGGAGCGGACGGCGTCGACGAACTTCCTTTCCTGGGAGCGGAAGAGCCGGTCGCCGCGGCCGTTGACGAACAGGACGGGCAGCCGGGTGCGGGCCGCCACGTCGAGGAAGTCGTGGCGCGTGAGGTCTTCGACGGCCTCGGCGAAGGCGTGCATCGAGAGGCCGCCGGCCATGACGGCCTCGTAACTCTCGGCGGGCAGAGCCTTCTTGAGCGCCCGTTCGTTCAGGCGGGCGGCGCGAGCCGGGCCGAGTGCCCGGATCGCCCGTGCGGCGGTGCGGTAGATCCGGCCGACGAAGCGGTCGGGCCGGGCGGTCGACCCCTGCACCAGGAGCGCGGCGGCGCGGCCCGGGTGGGCGGCGCCGTAGGCGAGGGCGACGTATCCGCCGAGGGAGGCGCCCACCACCAGGGGCGGGCGGCCGGTGGCCAGCGCCGCCTCCTCCACGGCGAGTTCGACCCTGGCGACCGCCTCCGCCAAGGAGAAGGGCCGGTCGCGCTGGGTACCGTGGCCCGGGAGGTCGGGGGCCGTGACCCGGAAGCGCGGGGTCAGCCGGCGGGCGTGCGGGTCCCACATGCGGGCGGAGACCCGGATGCCGTGCACGAGGACCAGGGGGATGCCCGTGTCCGGTCCGGCGGTCCAGATGCCCGGCCGGCCGGCGGCGGGTGCCAGCCCCGGTCTCCGGGCGCCGGGTCGCTCAGCACGCATGTAGATCCCCCTGGTCGGTGCGATGGTGGCGCCACGGAGAGGTTCCGACGGCACCGAGGGCACGGAAGGTTCCGTGGGCATGGAAGGTCCGTGGGCACGGGAAGGTGCCGAAGGTGCCGAAGTAAACGCAACGTTGCGTTGCAAATCTAGGAGGTTCGGCGCGTAAATGCAACGCTACGTTGCGTTGGACTAGGCTGAATCTCCCCTGAACAAAGGTGGTATCCCGTGACACGGAAGCAAGAAGGCGGCAGCGGCGGCCCGCGGCGCAAGGCCGAGATCTTCGAGGCCACGCTGGACATGCTGGGCAGCCTGGGCTACGACTCCCTGACCATCGAGGGGGTGGCCCAGCGCTCCGGAGTGAACAAGACGACCATCTACCGGTGGTGGGCGTCGAAGTCGGAGCTGCTGCGCGACGCCCTGCTGCATTCCCCCGTGCTGCGGTTCGAGATCGCCGACACCGGCAGTCTCCGCGGCGATCTGACCGACCTCGCCGAGCGGTTGCAGGATCTGCTGGACGACGAGCCCCGGCGGACCGTGGTGGAGGCGGCGCTGGTCGGCGCGGTGCGCCATCAGGCGATGCGCGAGCTGGTGATCTCGTTCCTCGACGACCGCTTCGGACGGCACCAGCCGGCCTTCGAACGCGCGGTGGCGCGCGGCGATCTGCCGCCCGACGCCGATCCGGCGCCGATCGTGGACGCCATGGCCGGCGCCCTGTGGATGCGTGTCCTCGTCCGCCGGGGCGACGTGGCCGACACCTACACCCGCGACCTCGTCGACATGCTGATGGACGGGGTCACGCGGGCCGCGAAGCGTTCCGCCGCACCTGCTCGGTGACCCCGCGCAGGTGTGCCAGGACCTCGATGTACGAGCGGGTCGCCGAGACCTCGTAGTACGGCAGCCCCTGCTGGGCGCAGTACGCCATGGTCAGCGGCCGGCACTTGCGCAGGTTCGCGCGCGGCATCGTCGGGAAGACGTGGTGCTCGATCTGGTAGTTGAGCCCGCCGTAGAAGAAGTCGTGGAGCAGTGAGCCGCGGATGTTGCGCGAGGTGAGGACCTGGCGGCTCAGCCAGTCGGGTTCCGCCTCGCCGTCCCGTACCGGCATCCCCTTGTGGTTCGGGGCGAAGACGCAGCCGAGGTACACCCCGAACAGACCCTGGTGCACGGCGATGAACGCCACCGCGAGGAGCGGGCCGAGCAGGGAGAAGACCACCACCGCGTAGACCACGGCGTGGACCGCGAGCAGGAACGTCTCGGTGCGCGGGTTGCGGACGACGCCGCGCCGGATGGCGATCACCGATCCGACGCGCAGGCCGATGCCCTCCAGGTTCAGCAACGGGAAGAACAGCGGCGCCTGGTGGCGGATCACGAAGGCGCGCAGCGCGGAGACGCCCTCGGCCTGCCGGGGCGCGAAGGCCACGAGGCGGCGCAGGATGTCCGGGTCGTGGTCCAGGTGGTTGGGGTGGTTGTGGTGGCGGGTGTGGTGGTTCATCCACCAGCCGTAGCTGAAGCCCAGCAGGAGGTTGCCGTGGGTGAGGCCGAGCACGGTCATCGCCCGCCGGCTGCGGGTGACCTGGCCGTGGCCCACGTCGTGCCCCAGGTAGGCGGTCTGCCCGTACGCGAAGGCGAGTAGAACGGCGGTGGCCAGCTGCCACCAGGAGTCGCCGAGCCGCCAGAAGAGAGCCCAAGCCCCCACCACCAGCGCGGTGTTGGTCAGGAACTTGACGGTGTAGTAGCCGGTGCGGGGTTTGAGCAGACCCGCCTCGCGCACCGCCGCTTGGAGGGGGGCGAAGGAGACCGGGGCCGGGGCCTGGGCCGTCGTCATGGCTGTCGCCTTTCTGGGAGGTCATCGCTCCACGGCGCGCTTGAGCCGTAGGAGGGTGGTGCGCATGCCGGCGCGGTTGAGGTCGGCGCGGCGCCGCGCGGGCGTTCCGGTGAAGAGGAGGCCGAGCAGCTCGGTGACACGGGCACCGCGGCCCGTGCGGAGGTCCGTCCAGGACTCCGTGACCCGGACTCCGCCGTCCTCGGGCGTGAACCGGTAGCTCCAGCGGGCCACCGGGAGGCCGAAAGTGCTCACATCGAACGTGAATCGTTCGGGAGCCTCGGCGCATGTGACGCGGCACCAAGTGAACCAGATGAACGGCCCCTTGCGGTTGATTCCGACGAAATTCCGGCCGGTCTCGGCGCGTCCGCGCGGGCCGAGGACCAGCCTGCACTCGGGGCTGTACTTCCCCATGGAACGCACGTCGGCAACGGCCTCGTACACCGCTGTCCGCGAGGAATTCACGAAGATGTCCACTTCGGTACTCATCTGGCGTCGCATCGTTCTCCTCGGGCGTAAGGGTGCGGAACACCCAGGAGTATGGGACCCGGAGGGGAGGTGGTGACAAGGGGTCGCCGGGGCGAAAAGTTTCGGCTGCCGGCGGGATTCTCGGCCCCTCGGACAGAAGCAAGCCCGCCTGCTGGGTTTCTCTTGACGATCACGAGCGGCAGCCCTACCTTAGAACGAGTCGAGCCGTTCTGAGTGAGGGGGGGAACCCTTGCGAGCTGCTGCTTGACACCGCAGCGCACACAACCGCCCGCCTCCCGGCCGCCCGTGCACACGCATCGGCGAACGACGGCGTGCGCGAGCATTCCAGGGGGGAAGCATGACCAAGGCCGCATCCGCGATGGCCGGTGCACTCTGCGACATCGCGTCTACTCTTCAGCTCGTCCGGTATTCCCGGGAACGCTGATGACCCTGCTCCGCGATACATTCACGGAGCCGCAACACCCGATCACCGCCACCTCCCACGACACCTCTCGCGTGTCGGACGAATGGGAGCTGACAACCATGTCCGGACTTCTCGGCATGGTCATTCGGGAAGTTGAACTCCGCATTCCACCCGCAAGCACCTTCATTTCACTTTCCCATCCATCAGAGGGATGAATGGTGGGCGCCTCCGATCCGTGCGTTTTCTTTATGAGAGCGCGTGCGGAAAAGGCCGCCGACCTTTCCCTTTAGTTTCCCGACGCCGCGAGACCCGGCTTTGCCCGGCAGAATCCCGCGTACCCCGCCGGCAAGGCCCGGATCGGGCGTACGGATGACGGCCCTCCCGCCCGTCCGTCCGTACCAGGACCGAGTTCCACCCGCGGGCCGGCACCGCTTTTGCCGCCCGCTCCCGCTCCCGCTTCCGCTGCCCCGACCGCGACTCCGCGCCGACGACGTCGTCCGCTCGGCCCCTCGCCACCTGCCCGGACCACTGTCCGCGGCGGTCCGCGTGGCGCATCGGCACACCCGACCACCGAGCGCAAGCAGCACGTACTCCCGCACGCAGCACGTACTCCCGCACGCAGCACGTACTCCGCACGCAGCAAGTACCCCAGGGGGAACCCACCATGACGGGTCCGGCGATATCACCGGCCACGACAGCCCAGCTCAAGCTCCACACCCACCAGCAGCTCTTTCCTGACGACGCCTCCTTCAACCTCAGCCGGCTGTACCGCATCACCGGCGACGTCGACCTGGAGCGGCTGCGCGCGGCGCTGGGCCGCCTCGCCCGCGGCATCCACGCCCTCAACGTGACCTTCGAGTCCACCGGCGGCACCGTGCACGCCGTGCCCCGCACCCCGGAGACGGACCTCGACGTCCTGGTGCCGCTGACCGTGCTGCCCGGCAACGCCGAGCGGACGATCGCCGGGCTGATCGCGGAGCAGAGCGACACCCCGATCCCGCCCGGTGAGCGGCAGTACGCCTTCCACCTGTACCGGGACGACGAGGCCGCCTACGCCACGGTCCTCTTCTCCCACCTGGTCAACGACGGCTACAGCTACTTCAACTTCGTCGCGGAGCTGGAGCGCCTCTACGCCGACCCCGAGGCGGACCTCCCGGCGTCCGTCGAGGACAGCCCGGCCTCCTTCGGCGCCGCCGCGCCGCCGAGCGCGGACGCACTGGAGTTCTTCCGTAGCCGTCTCGGCCACCTCACCACCCTGGGCGACGACCGCCTCCAGGGCCGCCGCACCGCCTCCGGCGCCCGGCTCGGCGAGGAGCGCAGCCTCGAACTCGACGCGGAACTGGGCGAGTCGATCCGCCGGCGGACGAAGGAGCTCGGCTGCACGCCGTTCGCGTTCTTCCTCGCCGCCTACCTCGTCACGTACGCACGGGTCACCGGCGGCCGCGAGCTGGTCACCGGCATCCCGCTGGCCAACCGCCGCGGACTGCGCCAGCGGCAGGCGTACGGCTACTTCGTCAACACGCTCCCGCTCGCGGTGGACCTCACGGAGCACGGCTCCTTTGAGGAGCTGTGCCGGGCCGTGCAGTCGACGACCGTCGGCATGCTGCGCCACCAGGGCTTCGACCTGGGCGCGCACGCCCGTGAGGTGAGCACCGGGCTCGCGGGGGGCCTGCTCTCCACCGACAACACCTTCACCTATTACAAGGAGCCGCTGTTCTTCCGGCTGGACGGCGCCACCGTCGAGTCCCTTCCGCTCCCGCGCCGCCAGGTGAAGTACCCGCTCTCGATGAACGTCGAGGACTTCGGGACCGCCTTCGTCATCAACGCCGAGTGCGGCGACGAGCAGTGGCTCACCGATCCGCTGGGGGTGATGCGGCACGTCCTGACCGTGGTGGCCGAGGACCCCAAGCGGCGGATCGAGGAGATCCCCGCGCTGTCCGCCGAGGCCGAGCGCGAGCTGTTCGCCCTGGTCAACCCGGACGCCGGCGGCGAGCCCTTCGAGGTGCCGCCGTCCCTGGCCGCCTGGTTCGAGCGGACCGCGCGGGAGCACCCGGAGCGGGTCGCCGTCCGCGACCGCGACGAGGAGCTGACGTACGCCCAACTGGCCGAGCGGGCGGCCCGGATCGCCGCCCGGCTCTCGGCCGCCACCGACAGCAGCCATGTCGGCATCGCCATGCGGCGCGGCACCGATCTGATCGCCGTCATCCTCGGCACGCTCATGGCGCGCAAGGTCTACGTCCCGCTCGACCCCAACTCCCCGGCGTCGCGCATCGATTCGATCCTGCAGAGCTTCCCGGGCGGGCTGCCGATCGCGGTGGACGCGGAGTACTGGCCCTCGTCCGGCGCGCGCTTCCTGCCGGCGGAGTCGCTGCTCGCGCCGGCCGGGCCCGACGAGACCGACGAGAACGGCGCCGGACCGGTGCCGCAGGACGACCCGGACGCCTGCGCGTACGTCATCTTCACCTCCGGTTCCACCGGCCGCCCCAAGGGCGTCCAGGTCACCCACCGCAATGTGATGCGGCTGATGCGCTCCAGCGAGGGCCACTTCGGATTCGGCCCCGAGGACACCTGGAGCCTGTTCCACTCGTACGCCTTCGACTTCTCCGTCTGGGAGATCTTCGGCGCGCTCCTGTACGGCGGCCGGCTGGCGATCGTCCCGGAGGACTGCGCCAAGTCCCCCGACCAGTTCCGGGAGTTCCTGGTCCGCGAGCAGGTCACCGTGCTCAACCAGACGCCCTCCGCGTTCGGTCAGCTGACGAAGGTGCTCGAACCGGGCGACGACGAGCGCCTCGCCGTCCGCACCGTGGTCTTCGGCGGCGAGGCCCTGCGCTTCGCCTCGCTGAACGCCTGGTACGAAGTGATGGGCGAGCGGGCCCTGTTGGTGAACATGTACGGCATCACCGAGACGACCGTCCATGTCACCCACCACGCGATCACCCCCGAAAGCGCCCGTACGGAGACCCTCTCGGCGATCGGCCGCCCGCTGCCGGACCTCACGGTCACGGTCGTCGACACCGACGGCCTCGTCTGCCCGCCGGGAGTCCCCGGCGAACTGATCGTCGGCGGCGCCGGTGTCTCGCTCGGCTACCTCGGTCAGTCGGAGCTGACGGCGGAGCGCTTCCCCGTCCTCGGCGGCAGGACCCTCTACCGCAGCGGCGACCTCGGCGTGGTGCGGCCCGACGGCACGCTCGTACACCTCGGCCGGATCGACAAGCAGGTCCAACTGCGCGGCTTCCGCATCGAGATCGGCGAGATCGAGACGGCTCTGCTCACGGTCCCCGGCGTCCGCGAGTGCACCGTCCGGCTCGACGAGCGCGACCCGGAACACCCCCGGCTCGTCGCCTTCGCGGCCGGCGCGGACCTGCCGGAGACCGGCGAGATCCGGCGGGCCCTTCGGGACCGGCTGCCCTCGTACATGGTGCCCGCGCAGTTCGTCCGCTCCGCCGCCCTCCCGCTGACCCTCAACGGGAAGATCGACGACGCGGCGCTGCCCTGGCCGGCGGTGGCCGGGGCCGCCCCGGAGCAGGGCGCGACCGGTGCGCCCGCCGAGACCGCCGAGACCGGCGAGACCGGCGAGGCCGGCGACGGCACCGAGGCGACCGTCCGCGCCGTGTGGGGCCAGGTGCTCCCCGGGATCGAGATCGGCCCCGACGACAACTTCTTCGACATCGGCGGCTCGTCCATGCACGTGGTCCAGGTCCACCGACTGCTCCAGGAACACCTGGCCGTGCCCGACCTGGAAATGATCGAGCTCTACACCCACACCACGGTGCGCCGGCTCGCCGCGCACGTCGACGCCGTACGAGGAGACAGCCGATGACCCCGACCACCACGCCCGATGCGATGGGCAATGCCGTGGCCATCGTCGGGATGGCGGGACGCTTCCCCGGCGCGGCGACGACGGACGAGCTGTGGCAGGGCCTGCTCGACGGCGTCGAGTCCGTCCGCACCTTCTCCGCCGAGGAGATGGCCGAGGCGGGCGTCTCCCCGGAGCGGATCGCCTCTCCCGGCCGGGTCCCGCGGGGCGCGGACCTCGCGGACGCGGACCTCTTCGACGCCGGCTTCTTCGGCGTCACCCAGCGCGACGCCCGGCTGATGGACCCCCAGCAGCGGGTCTTCCTGACCTGCGCCTGGCAGGCCCTGGAGGACGCGGGCCTGGCCGCGCACGCCCCGGGCGGCCCGGTGGGCGTCTTCGCCAGCACCAGCATGAGCACCTACCTGCTGGCCAATGTGCTGCGCTCGGCCGAATACGCGGACGCCGCCCTGACGTACCCGGTGCTGCTCGGCAACGACAAGGACTTCCTGGCCACCCGCGTCTCGTACAAGCTCGACCTGCGCGGCCCCAGCATGACCGTGCAGAGCGCCTGCTCCAGCTCGCTGACCGCCGTCCACCTGGCCTGCCAGGCGCTGGCGCGCGGCGAGGTGCGGGCCGCGCTCGCGGGCGGCGTCAGCATCACCTTCCCGCAGACCTCGGGGTACGAGTACCAGGAGGGCGGGATCCTCTCCCGCGACGGCCACTGCCGGGTCTTCGACGCCGCCTCCGCCGGCACGATCAAGGGCAACGGCTGCGGTGTCGTCGTCCTCAAGCGGCTCGACGACGCGCTGGCGGACGGGGACCGCGTCTACGCGGTCATCCGGGGCACGGCCGTCAACAACGACGGCTCGGACAAGATCGGCTTCACCGCGCCCGGCCCGCAGGGCCAGCGCGCGGTCGTCAAGGCGGCCGTCGAGGCCTCGGGCGTCCCCGCCGCGCACGTCGGGTACGTCGAGACCCACGGCACCGGGACCGTCGTCGGCGACCCGCTGGAGCTGCAGGCGCTCAGCGCCGCCTACCAGGAGGCCGGCGGCCCGGCCCCCGACTGCGCGATCGGCAGCCTCAAGGCCAATGTGGGGCACCTCGACGCGGCGGCCGGCGTGACCGGCCTGATCAAGGCGGCGCTCGCGCTCTTCCACCAGAAGGTGCCGCGCCAGATCAACTACGACACCCCCAACCCGCATCTGCGGCTCGCCGACCGGCCCTACACGGTGCCCACCGAGACCGTGGAGCACACGCCGGCCGCTCCGCTGCGGGCGGCGGCGGTCAGCTCCTTCGGCCTCGGCGGCACGAACGCGCACGCCGTGCTCGCGGCCCCGCCCGTACGGCCGGAGCCGCCCGCCGGGCGGCCCGGGACCCCCTACCCGGTCGTGCTCTCCGCGCGGGACGCCGAGGCGCTGGCCGAGCAGGCCCGCGCGCTGCGCGCCCTCCTGGACCAGCCCGAACCGCCGGCCGTCCGGGACCTCGCGTACACGCTGTTCACCGGCCGGACCCTGCTGCCCGTACGGCACGTGTTCACCGCGGCCACCCACGACGAGCTGCGCGCGGGACTCGACGCGCTGCTCGCCGGGGCGCCGGCGAACTCCGCGCTGCCCGAGGCTGGTTGGGCCCACGGCCCGGCCCTCAAGACCTCCTTGCCGGGTTACCCCTTCCGGCAGGAGCGCCACTGGATCGAGCCCACCCCCGGGGCCGGTACGGTGGCCGCGACCCCCGCCGACACCCCCGCGGCGGGGGCCGCGCAGACCTCCATCGGTGCCGCCGGCGCCACCGCCGCCGTAGCGCCGGACACGGCCGACGACGACGTCCTGGAGCGCGTGATCGAGCTGCTCGAACAGGGCCTGGGCATGGACCAGATCGCCCCGGACGACGACTTCTACGAGCTCGGCGGGGACTCCCTGCTCGCCGTGGAGATGGTCACCGCCCTGCGGAGCATCTTCGAAATCGAGCTGGACGTCGACGAGTTCGCCCGGCTGCGCACCCCGGACGAGATGGCCGCCCAGATCCGCGCGGCACGCTCCGGCACCGCGGCCGAGCGCAGCGGGATCACGCCGGTCCGCGACGGCGAGGGCACGCCCGTGTACCTGGTCCCGCCGGCGGGCGGCACCAACTTCCTGTACTTCCGGCTGGCCGACCAGATGGCGCCGGGCGCACCGCTGCGCGCGCTGTCCTTCCCCTCGGACCCGGCCCTGCGGCCCGGCACGCTGCGCGACCTGGCGGCGCTCTACGTCGAGTGGATCCGCCGCGAGCAGCCGCAGGGACCGTACCGCCTGGGCGGCTACTCGTTCGGCGGAAACGTGGTCTTCGAGATGGCGCTCCAGCTCCAGCGGAGCGGCGAGACGGTCGAGCAACTGGTCATGCTCGACGCCCATGTGCCCGAGACCTACGTGGCCGGACACCTGGACGAGGAGGAGTTCCAAGCGGTCTTCCCCGTCCTGTTCGAGGCGGCGGCGGTGCGCGGCGTGGACCCGAAGATGCTGCGGGAACAGGGCTTCCTCGACGTATGGCAGCACAACCACGACCTGCTCAAGGGCTACTACCCGGACCGCCGGTTCGCAGGGGACCTCGTCCTGCTGCAGGCGGAGGAGCCGGAGGGGGACGCGCTGCTCGACGCCCTGCGCATGAACCCGCGTGACAAGTCCGTGTGGGGCGCCCACATCACCGGCCACCTGCTGGTGGACAAGGTTCCGGGCGACCACTTCTCGATGTTCGACGAGGGCGACCGGATCGCCCGTCTCGGGGCCGCCCTCGGCGCGGCCCTCGCCCCATGCGACCAGGAAGGCTGACCGCGATGCTGAGTTACGGCTCCTACGTGGACGGGCAGGACCGGCCGGGCACCCAGTGGGTGTACACCGTGCGCGCCTCCGCCATGCTGCGTGACTTCTTCGGTTCCGTGCGAACCAAACGCGCTCTGGAGAGCGGGCAGCTCGCTCCCGAGGACGCTCCCGAGTACGTGATCGGACGCTCGGCCGTCGCCGATCCGCACGAGGTGGAGGCGGCGCTCCAGTCGGCCTCGCGGGCCGCCGACGAGTGGTCGGCCGCCCCGCTCGCCACCCGGCTTCGGCTGGTCGAGGTGTTCCACGAGCTGGTGCGCGAGAAGCACGACGAGATCGTCGACCTGATGATCGCGGAGGGGCACCCCTCGGCGCTCGCCCGCTGGGAGGCCTCCGGCATCCTCGCCAACACCGCACCGGAGACCCGCGAGTTCCTCGCGAGCCAGATGGCGCACCGGGTCGACACGGTGCAGCGGGAGCTGACGGTACGCCGGGTCGCCGACGGAGTGGTCTGCCTGAACCCGCCGCAGAACGCGACGATCGCCAACGTCCTGCTGGGCATCTGGGCGCTCGCGGCCGGCAACGCGCTGGTGGTCCGTGCCCCGAAGAGCGCGCCGCTCGGCGTGATGCACATCCTGCGCGAGCTGATCGCGCCGGCCCTGGAGGCCGTCGGCGCGCCCGCCGCGGCGCTCTCGGTGCTCTGCTCGGACGCGCCCGCCACCATGCGGGCCTGGCTGGAGAGCCCGCTCGTCGACGACGTCATGTACTTCGGCGGCAGCCGGCAGGGCATCGAGTTCGGCGCCCAGTGCGTGGCCGCCGGCAAGAAGCCCGTCCTCGAACTCGCCGGCAACGACATCTGCGTGGTCTGGCACGACGCGGACCTCGACCTGGCCGCCGAGGCGCTCACCGAGGCGTTCTACGGCTCCGGGCAGATCTGCATGGTGCCCAACGTCGCGGTGGTCCACCCGGACGTCGCGGACGAGCTGCTGGCGAAGGTGACCGCGCGGGCCGCGGCGATCCGGCCGGGCTACCCCGAGGAGCCGGGGACGCTGCTCTCGCCCGTACTGCGCACCGACCTGTTCAAGGCCGTGCTGGACCAGGCGCTCGAAGGCGGCGCCGAACTGGTCTGCGGCGGACGGAGGTTGGCCGTCTCGGGCGAGGTGGACGAGGTCGGCGGGCTGTTCCTGGAGCCCACCGTCGTCCGCGTCGACGGGCTCAAGCAGGCCCGGGACCTGGAGGCCGTACGCCACGAGACCTTCTTCCCGCTGCTGCCGGTCGTCGTCCCCGCGCCGGAGGAGACCGAAGGACTCCTCGAAACGGTGATCGACTTCGTCAACACCAACGAGTACGGGCTGCGCAACTCGCTGTGGACCGGCGACCGGGCGGTCGTCGACCGCTACGTGGCCCGGGTGCGCGGCGGCGGACTGCTCAAGGTGAACGACTCGCACATCGGTTTCCTCCCCGTCCTGCCCACCCACGGCGGCACCGGCCTGACCGGCGGCCCCGGCGGCGAGGGCAACTACCCCGTCCTGCGCACCTCCCACCTCCAGGGCGTCAGCGTGGCGTACGGCGTGCGCCCCACCGAGGCCGTGTTCGCGGACCTCGACAAGAAGGAGGCATCGGTCTGATGCGCGCGATGAACGACGCCCGCGAGGCGTGCGAGACGTACCTGCCGGGGCTGGCCGAGGAGCTCGGGAACGTCCCCCTGGCGACCCTCGAAGCGCCGGGCGGGCCGGGCCTCACCGCCTTCCGCAAGTGCGGCGGGCCGGGGCTGCTCATTCCGCAGGCGTACGGGGGCGGGGGCGCGAGCGCCCTGGACGCCGTACGGGTCGGGCGGGCGCTGGGGGCGATCTCCCCGTCGCTCGGAGTCGCGGCCGCGATGCACAACTTCTCGGTGGCCAGCCTGGTCGCCCTGGTCGCCTCGGAGGACGCGAGCGGCCTGGAGTGGATGCTGATCGAGGCCATCGCCCGGGACCGGCTGCTGGTCGCGTCCGGGTTCGCCGAGGGCCGTACCGGCGCCGGCATCCTGGACTCGTCCGTCACGGCCGTGCCCGCCGAGGGCGGCGGCTTCCTGGTCAACGGCGTCAAGAAGCCGTGCAGCCTGACCCACTCGATGGACCTGCTGACCGCCGGCGTGGCGCTGCCCGCCGCCGACGGCCAGGGCGGCAGCGAGCTGGGTGTGGCGCTGGTGCCGGCTCAGTCCCCGGGCATCACCCGCAAGCCGTTCTGGAGCGCCCCCTTCCTCGCCGGCGCGGAGAGCGACGAGGTCCGGCTGGAGGACGTGCACGTCCCGGACGAGCTGATGCTGCGCACGCAGACCGAGCTGGGCTCGGGCCTGGACACGCTCCAGACGGTCGGCTTCGTCTGGTTCGAGCTGCTGGTCACCGCGGCGTACACCGGCGCGGTGGGCCGGCTCGCCGAGGCGGCGGTGGCCGGCGGGCGCGGCAGCGTCACCGACCGGGCCGCCCTGGTCACCGGGATGGAGGCGGCCTCGGGGCTGGCCGAGAACGTCGCCCGGCAGGTCGACACGGGCCCGGTGGGCAACGACGAGCTGGCCGCGTCCCTCAACGCGCGCTTCGCCGTGCAGGACCTGCTGGTGGACGTCGCGGACCGGGCGGCGGAGACCCTCGGCGGGCTGGCGTTCGCCACCTCGCCCGACATCGGCGGCCTGCTGGCCGTCAGCCGGGCGCTGGCCTTCCACCCGCCGTCGCGTACGGCCTCCGCGCAGGCGCTGCTCGACCACTGCGCCGGCGAGCCCCTGCGGGTCCGGTGAACGGCGTGAGCGCGGCCCCGGACGCCCCTCCCACGGGGCAGAGCGTGGCCGCGGATGCCCACCCCACGGGGCAGAGCGTGGCCCCGCCCGCCCACCTCACCGGGCAGAGCGTGGCCGCCGGGTACAAGGCGCACCTGAGCCGGGGGCGCGGCAAGCTCGGCGAGATGTTCGGCGGCCACGTCGAGGTCTCCTCGGCCGGCTGCCGGATCCGTACGGCCGGCGGCGAGGACTTCCTCAACGCCGGCGGGTACGGCGTCTTCCTCACCGGCGCCTGCCACCCCCGGGTGGTCGCCGCGGTCGAGCGGCAGATCCGTACGCTGCCGCTGGCCACCCGGCTGCTGCTGGAGCCGTCGGCCGCGCGGGCCGCGGCAGCGCTCACCGGGGTCTGCCCGGACGGCCTGGAGCGGGTGCACTTCTCCGGCTCGGGCGCGGAGGCGGTGGAGGCGGCGCTGAAGATGGCCCGCAGCCTCGGCCACCGCCGGGTGATCGCGACCCGCGGCGGCTACCACGGCAAGACCCTCGGCGCGCTGTCGGTGACCGGGAAGCCGCTGTACCAGGACCCGTTCCGGCCGCTGCTGCCGCTGGTCTCCCACGTGCCGTTCGGCGACGTGGCCGCGCTGGCGGCGGAGCTCGGATCCGACGGCTCGGACGCCGCGGTCATCCTGGAACCGGTGCAGGGCGAGGCGGGCGTCGTCATCCCGCCGGACGGCTACCTCAAGGAGGTGGCGGACCTGTGCCGGGCGACCGGGGCCCTGTTCGTCCTCGACGAGATCCAGACCGGGATGGGCCGGCTCGGCGCCTGGTGGGGCGCGGACCGCGAGGCGGTCTCGCCCGACATCCTGCTGGCCGGCAAGTCGCTCAGCGGCGGGGTGATCCCGGTGGCGGCGACGATCGCCACGGAGAAGGCCTTCGCGCTCTTCGACCGTGACCCGTTCATCCACACCTCGACGTTCTCCGCGGCGCCGGTCGCCATGGCCGCCGCCGAGGCGGCGATCGAGGTGATCCGGGACGAGGGCCTGACCGACCGGGCGGCCCGGCTGGGCGAGGAACTCCTCGCCCGGCTGCGCGCCTCCGTCACCGAGCACTGCGCGCACCTGGTCCGCGAGGTCCGGGGCGTGGGGCTGCTCATCGGCGTGGAGTTCCACGACGCCGGCGCCGCCGGGGAGTTCCTGCTGGAACTGCTGGACCGCCACATCATCGTGAACCACTCGCTCAACGCACACACGGTCGTCCGCTTCACCCCGCCGGCGGTGCTCGGCGACGGGGAACTGGACGAGCTGTCCGAGGCGGTCCACGCGGCCGCACAGGCGCTCGGCGCGCGCTTTCCGCGGACCGGCACCGGCACCGGCGATACGAACAAGGAGCAGCTGACATGAGAGCGGTAGAGCTGGAACACCGCGGCGCGGGTGTCGACGCGCGGACGGCGTACGGGCTGGTGCGCGACTTCGGGCGCTATCCCGAACTCGTCGACATCGTGCGCAAGGTGGAGGTGCACCCGGCGGACGCCGACGGGGCGGTCGTCAGCGACTGGGAGGTGGACTTCCGCAACGGAGTCCTGTCCTGGTCCGAGGAGGACGTCTTCGACGACGGGGAGATGCTGATCTCCTTCCGCCAGACCGCGGGCGACTTCGAGGTGTTCGACGGCCAGTGGCAGGTGACCCCCGCGGGGCCGGACGGCGCCGGGTGCGTGGTGCGCTTCGAGGCCAAGTTCGACTTCGGCCTGCCGAGCCTCGCCGGGATCATCGACCCGGTGGCCGAGCGGGTGCTGCGCGAGACCATCGCGACCATCCTGAAGGCCCTGCTGGGCGGGGAGGCCGCGTAGTGGACGCCGCGAACCGCTTCGAGTCGCGTACGACGTACCGGCTGCTGCGCGCCGAGTACATGGTCGGCCTGGTCATCAGCGCCTGGCTGCTGATCGCGCACTGGGACGAGGTGCGCTGGCCGGTGGCCGTGGGCCTGTTCCTGTACATCGACCTCATCGGCTACATCCCGGGGGCGATAGCCCACCACCGGGCCCGGGACGGGCGCGTGTCGCGCGTCTACTACGTCCTGTACAACACGATGCACAGCTGGCTGACCGCGGGCGCGGTCGTGGGCCTGTGGGCGTGGGTGTTCGGCTGGGAGTGGGCGCTGCTCGCCGTGCCGATCCACCTGTGCGGGGACCGGGGCCTGCTGGGCAACTTCCTCAAGCCGTTCTCCGTGGAGTTCGAGCCGAAGCCGCACCCGGCGTTCACGAAGTTCGAGACGGCGGTGGAGTCGGCGGGGGAGTCGACGGTGGGGTCGACGGTGGGGTCGGGCGACCAGAGCACCCCGTCCCCGGAGGAGTCGGACGGCCAGGACGCCCCGGCCCCGGTCGGGGCACGCGGATGACCGCGGGTCCCGCCGCGGTCGCGGACCGGGAGGTGGCGCGGGCCGTGGAGCTGCTGCGCGCCCACGCCGACCACCCGAGCGCGGCACTGGCCCTCAACGGGGCCACCCAGCGCTACCAGGGCCGCGATGCGGACGGACTTGTCGCCTATACGCGGCGGGGACGCCGCGACGTGGTGCAGTTCGCGGCCCCCTTCGCCGCCCCGGACGAGCGGGGGAGACTGCTCGACGAGTTCCTCGGCCGGCTGTCCTTTGGCCCGGGAGCGCCGCCCCGGCTGACGGCGGCGCAGGTCGGGCGGGCCGACGTGGGGCTGTACGCGGAGCGAGGGTTCACCGTGAACCAGGTCGGCAGCACGTACGGCATCGACCTGGCCCGCTTCACCTCGCGCGGCAAGGCCCTGGCCAAGGTCCGGCAGAACGTCAACCGGGCCCGGCGGGACGGCGTGACCGTCGTGGAGACGGACCCGGGCGATCCGGGAGACCGGCGCGAGCTCGACGCCATCGACGCCGAGTGGCTCGCGGCGAAGGGCCGCCATGTGAAGGAGCTGTCCTTCCTGATCGGTGAACGGGGCGGCCCGGCGGCGCCGTTGCGCCGTACCTTCCTCGCCCGGCACGACGGCCGCACGGTCGGCTACATCACCTACTCCCCGGTGTGGGGCAGCCGGCCGGGCTGGCTGTACGACCTGACGCGCAGGTCGCCCCGGGCTCCGGTCGGGACCGTGGAGCTGGTCAACCTGACCGCCCTCACCCGCTTCCAGGAGGAGGGCGCGCCCTGGCTGCACCTCGGGCTGACCCCGTTCGCCGGTCTCGACGACCGGCACGAGCCCGAGGGCGCGAGCCGGGGGATGACCAAGGCGCTGCGGCTCGTCGCCGAGCACGGGCGGCTGGTCTATCCCGCGCGGTCGCAGGAGGCGTTCAAGCTGAAGTGGGCGCCGCACGCGATCGAGCCGGAGTACGTCGCGTTCCAGGGCGGGGTGCGTCCGGTTCCGCTCTGGCACCTGCTGCGGACCACGGGCTCCCTCTGAGGCTCGGCCGCGGCTTCCCGTACGACTCCCCGCGCCCCCCCACGTTCCCGGCACCCCCCCCCGCACCCCCACGTCCCCGGCACCCCCCCCACATGCCTGGCGCCCCCACCCCCGGCACCACCCCCTGCTCCGGCGGGACATCCGAGAAGAGAAAGAGGAATCCCCATGACCACCACCCCCGTCGAGGCCGACTGGGACCGTGCCCCGAGCGTGCTCGAAGGCGCCCGGACGCTCGAACTGACCACGGCGGACTGCAACTTGCCGTACTGGCTGCGGCATGTCGCGGGCACGATGCTGCGGCGGCTGTCCGACGGTTCGGTGCCCGACGCGGGACCGACCGCGGCGGTGTGCGAGCCGGGCCCGCTGCGCGACGCCCTCGTCGACGAGTTCACCTTCCGCCACCTGGCGGAGGAGAAGGCGACCCGCGCGCTGTCCTTCCTGGTCTTCCACGCCCCGAGCACCGACGACCTCGAATTCTTCTCGACGCAGCTGATCGACGAGGCCCGCCACGCCCGCGTCTTCCGGGAGCACCTGCTGCGCGTGGGCCTGTCCGAGGGGCAGATCGCGGACGAGGTCGCCCGTACCGCCGCGACGACCGCGGCCTCGGTGCTGGACCCGCTGGAGAAGTTCGGTCTCGAAGTCCTGCGTGACCAGGGCGACTTCCACGGTGGCGTGCTGGTGCTGACCGTCCTCGTGGAGGGCATCCTGGCGCCGGCCGCCGAGCTCAGCGAGCGCAAGTGGCGTCCGCTCGACCCGGGCGCGGCCCTGGTGGAGCGCGGCGCCAACATGGACGAGATCCGGCACCTCGCGGTCGGCAGCTCGGTCGTGCGCGACTATCTGACGAAGCACCCGGAGCAGCGCCCGCGGCTGCTCGACATCATCACGGAAGGCCGCCGCCTGTGGGAGAAGCTCCCCATGGAGGAGGTGCTGTTCCGCCGCGAGTCGCTCTTCCAGGAGGGCCTCGCCCAGCACGCCGAATTCATCGGCGACTACGAGATCTGGCCCGGCCGGCGACTGGTCGACACCGGTATCGAGGAGCGCATGGAGGCGGCCGGCCGCTGGTCGGCCGAGACCCAGGAGGCCCGCCTGGACTACATGCTCCTCACGGACTCCGCCCGATGAGCGCGACCCGCTGGGAGGTGCCGCTGCCGGCGGAGCGCGGTGACGGCCCCCAGCGGATCGTCGCCCAGGTCACCGAGCCGGCCCGGGCGCCGCGCGCGGTGGTGCTGATCTGGCCCGCCATGGCGGTCAAGGCTTCGTACTACGCCCCGTTCTGCGAGGAGTTGGCGGCTCTGGACATCGCGTCCGTCGCCGCCGACCTGCGCGGGCAGGGCGAGAGCGGGCCGAGGCCGGGCCGGGGATCGCGCCACGGCTACGACGAACTGGCCTCGCGGGACTGGCCGCGGATGGTGGCGGCGGTACGGGAACGCTTCGGCGAGGGCGTCCCCTTGTACCTGCTGGGGCACAGCATCGGCGGCCAGGTCTCCGTGCTGTACGCGGCCCGGGAGCCGAAGGGCGTCGACGGTCTGATCTTCGTGGCCGCCGGGTCGGTGGACTTTCGCGGATTCCCGGGCCTGGGCGGTCTTCGGGTGCTGCTGAGCACGCAACTGGCCGCCGTGATCGCCCGGTTGTGGGGCTACTTCCCGGGGCACCGACTCGGGTTCGCGGGGCGGCAGCCGGCCCGGCTGATCCGGGACTGGGCCAGGATCGCCCGTACCGGCCGGTTCGAACCCTCGGGCGCCGACGTCGACTACGCCGAGCGGCTGGGGGACGTACGCCTTCCGGTGCTCGCCGTCTCGGTGGCTGGGGACACCCTCGCTCCCGCGACGGCGGTGGAGCGGCTGTGCGCCACGCTGCCGTCGGCCACCGTGGAGCGATGGCGGTACGAACCCGCCGAGGGGGTCCGGGTCGACCATGTGCGCTGGGTCCGCAAGGGCGCCCCGGTGGCCCAGCGGATCCGCGCGTGGGCCGACGGCCTCTGACCGCATCCGCTCGTACGGGAGCACGCGGCGCGGCCGGAGTGGCGTGCCGGAGTGGTGCGCCGGGGTGGCACAGGCGTGTTGGAGTGGCGCGGCGAAGTGGCGTGCCGGGGTGGCGCGGCGGAGTGGTGTGCCGGCGCGTGGCCTGACGCCGCGTCGGCCCGCCCCGGGGGCCGTGCCTTCGGCTCGCGGCCGCCCGTACTTAACAGAGTTGCCGGAGTGAGCGGCGAGTCTCGGCCACACCCGCGAAGACGTCGCCGCGGTGGCCGGGACGGGTCCGGGCGGGGCCGATCCGGAGAACCGACGGTGCGTCGTTCCACCGTCTCCTGCCCGCCGTGAGGTGCCGGCGGCCGCCGGGCGGGCGGCCGCCGCCGCGGACCCCGGTCCCGACTTGGCCTTCTGCCTGCGGTGGACGTAGAAAGAACGTTTGGTAATGCACGCGGCCGCCCTCTGGGGCCAGTCGCGGGGGAGCGGGCTGCCGTGGGGCCCGTGGCGCGGCGGGGTGCCGGTGCGGGTGACCACGCGGTGTGCCGTTCCGTGTGTGGACGGCCACGGAACCGACTTCGGGACGGTATTGACTTCGGCCAATCCCGTACTTCTCGAAGGAGGGCGATCGGATACCATCCAGCAGCATGGAACGAGTCGTCTCGTTCCAGTAGCTCCAGTGGCATCCGCGCTCCGCGCCCAAAAGACGAGAGATCCATGGGACAAAACAGGAATCTGAAACAAGTATCGGACCACTCCGGCACCCATATGCGGGACTTGGACGCGCGCAACCGGATCCTCGGCGCGACGCTGCGGATCCTGGCTCAAAACGGCTACTCCAAGCTCACCATCGGCGGAGTCGCCGCGGAGGCCCGCGTCGGCAAGGCGACGATCTACCGCTCCTGGCCCAACAAGCCGGCCCTGGTGCTCGACGCCGTACGCGAGGAACTGCCCCCGATCCCGAACGAGGACACGGGCGACAGCGGGGCCGAACTGATCGCGGTGGCCTGCTCCCTGGCCGACCTGTACTGCTCGCAGAAGATCCGGGCGGCGCTGCCGGCCCTGGTGGCGGACGTCGCGGACGACTCGGGGCTGCGCAGCTTCCTCACCGAGCGCTTGATCGACGGCCGCAAGGCATCTTCGCGCGTCGTCCTGGAGCGCGCCGTCGAACGCGGCGTCCTGCCGCCGGACACCGACATCTCCCTGGTCCTCGACTCGTGGGCGGGGGCGATCCTCTTCCGCAGCCTCTTCTTCGAGGAGAACTTCGACGAACAGACCGTCCGGCGGATGGTCGCCAGCACGGTGGCGTCACCTCCACGGCTTCCCCAGGACTGAGCCCGCCTTCCTCCGCCCTCCCGGCACGACCGCGCGGACGTCCGTCGTCTTCGTCGACTCCTCCCCGGGTCGAGGAGGGTGAACGGTCGACGCCGGCGGGCCCGGTGACCGAAGTCCGTGCACGGCGCGCCCGGAGGTCAGGGCCGGGACGCGCCCTGCGGCCGCCGCGCCTTCGTCGGGCATCTCTCCCCGGATGCCCGCGATGGCGCGGCGGGGTGGTGGCGGGGTGGCGGGTTGCGGTCTCCGCGTCGGCGGACGGCGATCGGCTCGTGGTGTCCTCGGGGGCGTGCCCGAGGACCGTGTTCCGGCCGACGCTCCTCGGAGCCGGCGAGCGGCGCCCGATCCCGCTCGCCCCCACGGCACTGTTCCCTCCCGACACCCATACCGACCCTTTGGTGACAAAGTGTCGGAATCCGTGCACCCTCCACGCGCGTACGATGAAGGCCCAATAGGCCATCTCTGTCGAGGAGTTGATCCGAATGGGTGACGTGGTACGGATCGGATCGAGGGCCAGCAAGCTGGCGCGCGCCCAGGTCGCGGAGTGGCTCGCGCCGATCGCCGAGCGGTTCCCCGGGGTCACGTTCAAGCGCCAGGTCATCCTCGAAGGCGGGGACGTGGACCGCGTGACCCCGACCCTGGCCGAGGTGGCGAAGACGTCCGGCGGGTCGGCCTTCTCCACCAACCAGGAGGCGGCCCTGGTCGCGGGCGAGGTCGACGTGATCGTGCACTCGCTCAAGGACCTGCCCACCGCCGTGAGCGAGGGCACGCTCCTGCTGACCACCCCCGGCCCGCGCGAGGACGTCCGGGACGTACTGTGCGGCGCGACGCTCGCGGGCCTCCCGCGCGGAGCGAGCGTCGGTACGGGCGCCCCGCGCCGCGTGGCCCAGCTCCTCGCCCTGCGCCCCGACCTGCGGGTGGTGCCGATCCGCGGCAACGTCCCCGGGCGGCTGGCCCGGGCCACCAGGGGCGAACTGGACGCCGTCCTGCTCGCGGCGGCCGGCCTGAACCGGCTCGGCCTGCTGCCCGAGGCGCACGAGGTGCTCGACCCCGCCGTCTTCCTCCCGTCCCCCGGCCAGGGCGCGCTCGGCATCCAGGTTCGCGCCGGCTCCCTGGCCGCCGAGCTCCTGGCCGCCACCGGGGACCCGGGGGTCGACGCCTGCGTCCGCGCCGAACGCGCCCTGCTCGCCGAACTCCACGGCGGCTGCTCGGTCCCGGTCGGCGCCTGGGGCCGGATCGGCCCCGACGGAATGCTCCACCTGTCCGCCACGGTGACCTCCCTCGACGGCGCCCAGCAGGTCACGGCGGCGGGCGAGGGCCCGGTCGAGGACCCGGAGAAGGTGGGCGCGGTGGTCGCGGGCGAACTCCTCGCCCATGGGGCGTCCGGCATCCTGCGGTCGATCCGTGCGACCTGACGCCGTGGGTGCATGAGAGTGTCGCCGTTCTCGTGTTGTGTTCCGGTGAGGCACTCCTCGAGTGGATCGCAAGCGGTACGCTATGTGGTACCACTTGATTCAGGGAGGCAGTCCATGTCCATAACCGCGAGTGAAGCCCGCAAGGCCCTCTTCCCGCTGATCAAGAAGGTCAACGAC
The DNA here is from genome assembly GCF_040646255.1 of Streptomyces sp. NPDC046203. Classification (NCBI taxonomy): domain Bacteria; kingdom Bacillati; phylum Actinomycetota; class Actinomycetes; order Kitasatosporales; family Streptomycetaceae; genus Streptomyces; species Streptomyces sp. NPDC046203. The sequence goes on from NZ_JBEYZX010000005.1 coordinate 82,421, forward strand.
GATCATGAGGCCATTGAGATCGTCTCCAAGCATGGGAATGCCGTGCTCGTCTCGGCCGAGGACTACGCCGCGCTGCGCGAAGGCTCATACCTGCTCCGCTCACCTGCGAATGCGCGGCGGCTGCTCAAGGCGTACGAGAACGCTCTGGGCAACGTTGGCGTGTCGGAGCGTGCGCTGATCGATCCGGACGCGGTGGATCCTGCCGTGGATGCCGCGTGAGGATCGTCTTCGAAGATCAGGGCTGGGAGGACTACGTGTCCTGGCTCAAGAACGACCGCAAGATACTCGCCCGGATCAATAAGCTCATCGAGGACGTCAAGCGCGACCCGTTCACGGGAATCGGCAAACCCGAGCCCCTCAAGTACCACTTGCCCGGGGCGTGGTCGAGGCGGATCGACGACGAGCATCGCCTTGTCTACCTGGTCCAAGACCAACAGGTCGTGATCCTCGCCGCTCGGTACCACTACTGATCGCCGAGTCGGCTCTCTCGCGAACGTCCCCCTCCAGCCCGAGCCCCCCGAGTACGGGGACGACTCCTACGGCGGCGGATCCCATGGTGGTGAGGCGTGCGGCAACGGTTCGGGCGGGAGCGGCTCGTACGGAGGAAGCCCGGCGGACGCCCGGCGCGCGACGCACTCGCGCCGAGCCGGCGGCGGCCGGGCACTTCCGCGATCGGGAGATCCGGTGATCCGGCCGGAAAAGGGAGACGACCGAGGCCGCCACCCCCCACAGGAGAGGCCCCGGTCGTCAACCGTGGAGTCGCCGAGGCGGCTCCGTATTCCTTACAGCGCCGTCGCCCCGATTTCTGTCACACCCCACCCCGACCCGGGCATCCGAGCGGGAAGTTGCGCGTTGTACAAAGTTCCGGACCGCGTGGACGCGGTGCCCGGAGACGACGTAGCGTTCTGCTGCGCCGGGGGGCGGCGTGGCGGTGACCACCGGCCACGATGAGCGCGACAACGGGCAGGTGTGGGGAGTGCTGGGGGACGAGGCGGAGCTGACGGCCGCAGTGCTCGCCGCGCGGAACGGCGACGAGCGGGCATTCCGCGCCGTGTACCACGCGGTGCATCCGCGGCTCCTCGGCTACGTGCGCACCCTCGTCGGCGAGGCCGACGCCGAGGACGTCACCTCCGAGAGCTGGCTCCAGATCGCCCGCGACCTCGACCGTTTCACCGGCGACGCCGACCGCTTCCGCGGCTGGGCCGCCCGGATCGCCCGCAACCGCGCCCTCGACCACATCCGGATGCGCGGCCGCCGTCCCGCCGTCGGCGGCGACGAGACCGAACTCACCGACACACCCGCGGAGTCCGACACCGCGGACGAGGCCCTGGAGGCCCTGGCCACCGGCCACACCATGCATCTCATCGCCCAACTGCCCCAGGATCAGGCCGAGGCCGTGGTGCTGCGCGTCGTCGTCGGTCTGGACGCCAAGAGCGCCGCCGACACCCTCGGCAAGCGCCCCGGCGCCGTACGCACCGCCGCCCACCGCGGACTGAGGAAACTCGCCGAACTCCTCGGCGCTTCCGGCCCGGACGGCGACGCCGGCGATACCGGTCCGCTCCGCGCCGTGCCCGCCCAGCGCGCCGTACGGGCCGGAGCCCCGCCCCCCGGACGTGTGACGCAAACACGCGCGCGGACGCAGAAGGACATGTGATGGCCGACGAGCGGTATGCATGGCTCGACCAGGAGACCTCGGAGCGGCTGCTGCGCGGTGAGCCCGTCGACCCCCCGGACGACGAGGCCCGCGACCAGGCCCGGCTCCTCGCGAGCGCCCTCGAATCGGCCCGTACGCCACCACCCCTGACCCCCGTCGGTCCCGACGGCGAACTCCCCGGCGAGGCAGCCGCCTTGGCCGCCTTCCGGGCGTCCGCAGCGGGACGGGGCGCCGGCGCCAAGCCCCTGTCGGCCGGGGCCTCCGGGCCGGGCCGGCCGACCGACCTCGGCGCAGTCCGGCTCGGGCCCGCCGCCGGGTCCCGCCGCTGGGGACGTTCGCTGCGGTACGGGCTGGCCGCCGCGTTCGCCGCCGTCACGGTCGGCGGGGTCGCCGTCGCCGCGGGTACGGGGGTCCTGCCGCTGACCTCCCACCCGGCGGGCGACTCGGTCAGCGCCGCCCAGACCGCCGGTCCGAACGCCTCCGGTACGGCCGGCGGCTTCGGCACCGAACTGCCCGCGACGTCCTCCGGCGGCTCCGGCGGGTCGTCCGCCACACCCGGTACGACCTCCGGCCCGGGCACCGGCCCGGCCCGCCCCGGCGGCACCGCCGACGCGCCCGGCACGGACGCCGGGACCGACCCGGAGGAGGACGGGGACGGGGACGAGGACGGGAACGGCACCGCCGAACGCGCCCGGGCGCTCCAGGCCTGCCGCGACTACCGCGCGGGCACGCTCGCGGCGACCGGGCGGCAGCGGCTCGGCACCCTGCTCCGCAACGGCGAGACCGTCAAGCGCTACTGCGACCGGCTGCTGTCCGGCGCTTCCGGCCCGTCGGCGACACCCTCCGCGGGACGTACGCCGACCAGTGGGCGTACGCACTCCGGGAACGGCGGCGGCTCGGGCAACGGAAACGGCAACGGGAACGGGAACAACTCCGGGAACGGCAACGGGAACGGGAACGGATCGGGTTCCAACTCGGGTTCCGGAAACTCCGGCTCCGGCAACAACTCCGGGAACGGCGGCGGCTCCGGTTCCGACGGCGGCGACGCCGACGGCGACGGCGGCAACGGGCACGGGAACAGCAACGGGCACGGCAACGGCAACGGCAACGGCAACGGCAACGGAAGCGGCAAGAACAACAGCAACAACAGCAACAGCAACAACAACGGGGGGAACCAAGGGCAGTCCGCCGGAAACAGCCAGGCCGGCCACAACAACGGCAACCAGAGCAGTAGCAACCACGGCAACGGCAACAGCAACAAGGGCAACGGCAACAACAGCCCGAACGACCGCCAGAACGACCGCCAGAACGACCAAGCCAAGCCGCGCGAACCCGCCCTCGCCCTCGCCTGACGAGTCCGCTCCGGCCCGCTCCCGGCACCTCCGCCGGGAGGCATATGCCGGAGGGTGTGACACTTTCCGGCCCCGAGACGCAGTAGAGAGTGAGCCGACTGGTCATCGGCGAGCGCACAGAGCCGGGGTTCCCCCCGTACCTCCGGCTCGGCGCACCTGGCGCGGGCGGGTCACGTTCCCCCGGACCCGCCCGCGCCCCTTCCTCTCCCGCTGCCGTTCCCCGCACTTCACGGCACGTCACCAGCGAGAACTTTGCAACCACCGCCCTTGGCAGGGAAAATGGTGAAGATGCCCCACGCGAACCACGAAATGGACGAACCGCGCACTCCACTGATCATCGTGGATGACGACCAATGGGTATACGTCCACTCCTCCGCAGAGGACCTCGCTCGTGCCGTCGAGCCGGCCTTGCTGGACGACATCGTGGATGCCTTCGACGGATCGGCGCGCCCACTGCGTATCACCTGGGCCGGGGACTCCGCGCAGGTGGTGGTCGCTGACGGAGCGCCCCAGCTGCATCGACTGCAAGAGCGCATGGACTCCTTTTTCCGCGCATGGACGAGGAACGCTCCTCCGTCACATGCGGCAACGGCAGAGAACTACGTCCCGCGCATGCTTGAGGCATACGCTCTGAGGAACGAGCCGCGCCACAAGAGCAAGCGGCCTCGAAAGACCGAATAGGCAGACCGCGCCCCTTCCTCTCCCGCTGCCGTTCCCCCACTTCACGGCACGTCACCAGTGGACGACGACCTTGTCGCCCACCTTCACCTGATCGAAGACGCGCGCGAGCTTCGTCCGGTCCCGGACGTTGACGCAGCCGTGCGACGCGCCGGCGTAGCCGCGGGCCGCGAAGTCGGGCGAGTAGTGGACGGCCTGGCCGCGGCTGAAGAACATCGAGTACGGCATCGGCGTGTGGTAGATCGTCGACGTCCAGTCCCGGGCCTTCCACTCCACCTGGAAGGTGCCCTCGCGGGTCGGGGTGTTCTCCGAGCCGAAGCGCACGTCCATCGCCGAGACGACCTTGCCGTCGATCATCCAGGCGAGCGTCCGGCTCTCCTTGCTGATGCACAGCACCCGCCCGGTCAGACAGCGCGGGTCGGGCTTGTCGAGGGCGTTGGTGGTCGGCGGGGTCAGCTCGGCGGCGGTCGGCCGGTGTGTCCCCGCGACCAGCCGGTCCCAGGTGGTCTGGTCGACCGAGCCGGTCGCCGGCAGCCCGTGCTTCTTCTGGAAGGTGCGCACCGCGGCCGTGGTGATCGAGCCGTAGAAGCCGGTGGGCGCCCGGCCGAAGACGCCGGCCTGCCGCAGCCGCGCCTGGAGTTCGCGGACCCGCGCGCTCTCGGCACCCTCGGCCATCAGGACCTTCGCGGAAGGCGACGGGGAAGGCGTGGCCGTGGCCGTGGGCTCGGCGGAGGAGGGGGAGGGTGCGGGAGCGGGGGAGGAGGGCTTGGCGTCGTCCGTCGGTGTTCCGGACGGCGCCGCTGTCGGCGCCGCCGCCGACGCGGACGTGGACGGCGCCCGGCCGGACGGGCCCCCGCCCGACCCTGCGGTGGACCCCTGCCCCGGATCGCAGCCCGCCGCCAGGGCGACGGCCGCGGCAGCCAGGACCGCCGCACGTATGACGGACGACGAACGTTTCATCGGTGTCCCCCCGGATAGCCGCGCAAGCCGTGTGCACCAAACCGTGTGCACCAAGTCGTGTGTACCCAAAGGATGCTTCCCCGCCGCGCGCGGTTGCGCACGTGACCGAACCGAGACGGGCATGCTGTGAGGAAGGTCCCAGCGGGCTGCTCTCCTCCGGCCGGTACGCCCGGCACTACAGTCCGTCGCGAGGGGTCGGTACCCACGAGTAGCGGTTGAGTTTGCCGCTGAGCAGCAGCGGTTGATCGGGAGGCACAGCACATGGCGCGCGAGTCGGAGTCCGGACTGCCCATCGAGCCGGTGTACGGGCCGGACGCCCTGGAGGGCTGGGATCCGGCCGAGAAGCTGGGCGAGCCGGGCGCGTACCCCTTCACCCGGGGTGTGTACCCGTCGATGTACACCGGACGGCCGTGGACCATGCGCCAGTACGCGGGCTTCGGCACCGCCGTGGAGTCCAACGCCCGCTACAAGCAGCTCATCGACAACGGCACCATGGGCCTGTCGGTCGCCTTCGACCTGCCGACCCAGATGGGCCACGACTCCGACGCGCCGCTGTCGCACGGCGAGGTCGGCAAGGTCGGGGTGGCGATCGACTCGGTCGACGACATGCGGGTGCTGTTCGACGGCATCCCGCTGGACAAGGTCTCCACGTCGATGACCATCAACGCGCCCGCCTCGCTGCTGCTCCTGATGTACCAGCTGGTCGCCGAGGAGCAGGGCGTCACGGCGGAGAAGCTGACCGGCACGATCCAGAACGACGTGCTGAAGGAGTACATCGCCCGCGGCACGTACATCTTCCCGCCCAAGCCGTCGCTGCGCCTGATCGCGGACATCTTCAAGTACTGCAAGGCCGAGATCCCGAAGTGGAACACCATCTCGATCTCCGGCTACCACATGGCCGAGGCCGGTGCCTCGCCCGCGCAGGAGATCGCGTTCACGCTCGCGGACGGCATCGAGTACGTCCGGACGGCCGTCGCCGCCGGCATGGACGTGGACGACTTCGCGCCGCGTCTGTCGTTCTTCTTCGTGGCGCGGACGACGATCCTGGAGGAGGTCGCCAAGTTCCGCGCGGCCCGCCGGATCTGGGCGCGGGTGATGAAGGAGGAGTTCGGGGCGAAGAACCCGAAGTCGCTGATGCTGCGCTTCCACACGCAGACCGCCGGCGTGCAGCTCACCGCCCAGCAGCCCGAGGTCAACCTGGTGCGCGTCGCGGTGCAGGGCCTCGCGGCCGTCCTCGGCGGCACGCAGTCGCTGCACACCAACTCCTTCGACGAGGCCATCGCGCTGCCGACGGACAAGTCGGCCCGGCTCGCACTGCGCACCCAGCAGGTCCTCGCGTACGAGACGGACGTCACCGCCACCGTCGACCCGTTCGCGGGCAGCTACGTGGTCGAGCGGATGACCGACGAGGTCGAGGCCGCGGCGGTCGAGCTGATGGCGAAGGTCGAGGAGCTGGGCGGCGCGGTCGACGCGATCGAGCGCGGTTTCCAGAAGAGCGAGATCGAGCGCTCGGCGTACCGCGTCGCGCAGGAGACGGACTCCGGCGAGCGGGTCGTCGTGGGCGTCAACCGCTACACGATCGACGTCGAGGAGCCGTACGAGCCGCTGCGCGTCGACCCGGCGATCGAGGCGCAGCAGGCCGAGCGCCTCGCCGCGCTGCGCGCCGGGCGCGACCAGGCGGCCGTCGACGCGGCGCTGGCGGAGCTGAAGAAGGCGGCGGAGGGGACGGACAACGTCCTGTACCCGATGAAGAAGGCGCTGAAGGCGCGGGCCACGGTCGGCGAGGTGTGCGACGCGCTGCGCGAGGTGTGGGGCACGTACGTGCCGACGGACGCCTTCTGACTGATTCTGGCCGACGTCCACGGGCACCGGCCCGCCCGCGGGTGAACGACACCTGCGGGCGGGGCCGGGCGGGTCGGGCGGGTCGGGCGGGGTCGGGCGGCCTCCGGTCCGCGCTTCCGGCCGCCTCTCCCGGCCGCCTCTTCCGCCGGCCTCTCCCGGCCGCCTCTTCCGGCGGCCTCCCCGGGCCGTTTTCCGGGCGCCATCCGGGCGTTCTCCGGGCGTCATCCGAGCGTTCTCCGGGCGCCCTGCGGCGGTCGGTTCCGCCTACTGAAACCCGAAAGCGGAACCTCGTACTGGTGTGCGACACTCCGCACCATGCTGGGTGTCACCGATCTGCCGACCTATCTCGCCGGCCTGGCCGTCATCATTCTCCTGCCGGGGCCGAACTCCCTCTACGTGCTGTCCGTCGCCGCCCGCAAGGGCACCCGGACCGGCTACAAGGCCGCCGCCGGCGTCTTCACCGGCGACACGGTCCTGATGACCCTCGCCGCCCTCGGCGCGGCCTCGCTCCTCCAGACCACGCCCGTGCTCTTCCTCGTCGTGAAGTACGCGGGCGCGGCCTATCTGACCTGGATGGCGTACGGGATGATGCGCTCGGCGATCTCCATGTGGCGCGCGCACCACCAGGAGCGGGAACCGGCCGAGCCGGCCGCGGCGGAGATCGCCCAGGCGTCGGAGGCGGCCGAGGCGGCGGAGCACCCGTACCGCAGGGCCCTGGTCATCAGCCTGTTCAACCCGAAGGCGATCCTCTTCCTGATCTCCTTCTTCGTGCAGTTCGTCGACCCGTCCTACGCCTATCCGGCGCTGTCCTTCCTGGTCCTGGGCACGCTGCTGCAGACCGGCAGCTTCCTCTACCTCACCACCCTGATCTTCAGCGGTACGCGGCTCGCCGCCGCCTTCCGCCGCCGCAAGCGGCTGTCCGCCGGGGCGACCTCGGCCGCCGGGGCGCTCTTCCTCGGCTTCGCCGTGAAGCTCTCGCTGAGCAGCGCGGCCTGATCCGGACACGTCCCCCTCACCTCCCTCGTTCCCTCACCTCCCTCGCCCCCTCGTCGCGAGTCCGCGGGTTGACCCTGACACCGTGTGAGGCGGTCCCGTAGGAGTCGTCATGTTCACCATCGGAGACTTCGCCCGGTACGGGCGGGTGTCGGTCCGCATGCTGCGCCACTACGACGCCATCGGACTGCTGCGCCCGGCCCGTGTCGACCCGCACAGCGGCTACCGCCACTACACGGCGGACCAGCTCGCCCGGCTCAACCGCGTCATCGCGCTCAAGGAACTCGGCTTCACCCTGGAACAGGTGGGGGCCATCCTCGACGACGAGATCGGCGCGGACGAGCTGCGCGGGATGCTGCGGCTGCGCCAGGCCGAACTGGAATCGGCCCTGGACGCGGCGCGGGCCCGGCTCGCCCAGGTCGGCGCGCGGCTCCGAGCCATCGAGAGCGAGGGACACATGTCCACACAGGACGTCGTCGTCAAGAAGATCCCGGCCGTCCGGATCGCGGAGCTGAGCGCCGCCGCGGCCGGCTTCGGCCCGAAGGACATCACACCGGTCATCGGCCCGCTGTACGAGGAACTGTGCGCCCGACTGGAGGCGGCGGGCGTCACCGGGTTCGGCCCGGGCATCGCGTACTACGAGGACGCGGGCCGGGGCGACGGCTCGGTCGTCGTGCACGCCGGGATGACCGTGGCGGAGGGGACGGTCGCGGAGGGCGTGCTGGTGCACATCCTGCCGGGCGTCGAGCAGGCCGCCACCATCGTCCACCGGGGTTCCATGGACGGCATCCTGCCGACCGAGCAGACCCTGGCCGCCTGGATCGGCACCAACGGCTACCGGTCGGCCGGCTACGCCCGCGAGCTCTACCTGGAGTGCCCCGAGGACCCGGCCGGCTGGATCACCGAGATCCAGGAGCCGGTCAGCCGGGTCTGACCGGTCGGGGCGAGCGCGGGCGGCTGCGGTCGGGTGCGGTCGACCCGGAGGCCGGCCGGACCGGCACCCGACGCAGGTGTCGGTCCGGCGCGACGGCCGACCTCCTCGGCCGACCTCCTCGTTCAGCCGCGCCGGACCGAAGCCGCCGCCCGCAGCGCCCGCCGCCGCAGCTTCAGGGCGCGGCGGGCCAGCCGGCGCAGACCCGGGTGTCGGGGGACCGGCAGTCCGCCGGGCAGTCCGAGCGAGGTCAGCCGGCGCAGGGTGACGTGCTCCCGGGTGACGGCCGCGTGCGGGCCGGACAGATGGCGTACGGCCGCGTCCCGCAGATCCGGCCGCAGCTTCGACTGCATTACGAACCCGACCGCCGCCACCAGGTCCGCGAGCGCGGTCCTGGTCAGGGGCGAAGGCCCGGCGTCCGCCGGATCCTCCTCCAGATCCGGTACGAGCGCGTCCGTGAGGACGAGCGGGATCCGGTTGCTGTTCGCGTACGGCGTGAGCCGGGCGAGCAGCGGCCGGGTGCCGACCTTCGCCGTCGGGATCCCGTAGAAGGCGCTCGCCGTGAACAGTGCCGTCGAGAAGCAGCCCACCACGAGCGCGGGCCGCAGCTCTCCGTACAGCACCTCGGCGAGCACCGGACGGTCCAGGACGGTCAGTTCGGCGCCGAGCGCCGCCGCCTCCCGGACCAGCGCGGCCGACCAGGCGTCGGGGGCGCTCGGGTGCGGCTTGAAGACCAGCCGGCGGTGGCCCCGGGCGATCGCGCCGCGCACCATCCGCAGATGCAGGTCGCCCTCCTCCTCGGGGGTGAGGAGGGAGAGGGCCGCCAGGTACTGGCCGAGCAGCAGCGCCGGCCCGGGCTCCGCCTCCGCCTCCGCGCCCTTCTCCTCCTCGCCCGCCTCTGCTCTCGCCCCCGCCAGCTCCTCGACGACCTTGGTGAACGCCTTCGCCGGTACGGCCTCGGCGACCGCCCCGAACTCCGCGAGCAGCAGCGGCTTCAGGCCCGGCACCAGATCCAGGTGCAGCAGTCGCCGGACCCGTTCGCCGACCAGCGGATCGATCTTGTTACGGGTGGGGCCGTAACTCATCAGCCCGTCCGCGTACACATGGATCGCCGCCTCCGGCAGCAGCCGGGCGATCGTCAGGGCGGGCGCCACCTGGAGGGATTCCACGACGAGTTCGACCCGGTGACCGGGGCCCTCGCCGAGTCCCCACAGTCGTCGCACATACCGCTGGAGCAGCGGCAGATCGTCCGCGCGGGGCGTCCAGCCGCCCGGGTGCAGCGGCTCGATCGTCGCGTTCCAGTCGAGGATCTCGTCGAAGCGGCCGCGCAGCCGCTCGAAGCCGGGCATCCGGTGGACGGGGGTGGTGGTCTCCGGCACGGCCGCGTTGGTGGAGACGAGCAGCAGCCGCCGGCCGGCCGGTGCGAAGCAGCCGCTGTCGAGGGCGGCGGCCAGCGTCGCGGCGCCGTACAGCGTGGAGACGTAAAAGATCTGCGTGGTGCCGGCACCGGCGCCGGTGCCGAGGCTGGTGGGGCGGTTCGTAGGGCTGCTCATGCGGTGCTCGTCTCCTGGTGGACCGAGGTGGCCGGGTCGACGGCCGGATCAGCGGCGGGCCCGCCCGGACCGCCCGGACCGGCGGTCGGCGCGCCGAGGACGGGACGTCGGCGCTTCAGCCGCCGCAGTGGGCCCGCGCGGTCCTCGCCCATCGCCGCCAGTGTCTCCGCGAGCACGTCCTGCGGCAGCCGGCGCAGGGCCGCCGCGCTCCGGATGCGCAATTCCCGGGCCACCCGCGGCTCGAATCGTTCGCTGTTCCCGAGATGATGGGAAATCACCGCGCAATAGGTGCGGACCGCTTTGGGAAGAAGTAGATCCGCCTCCGGATCGGCGCTGGTCTCCTCGATGACCTGATCGAAAGCGCGCAGGAAATCGAGTTGCCGGACATCGCCGATCTGGGTGAGCGAGGTGGCGACTCCGCGCCGGTAGAAGATTCCGGGTTCCCCGGTCACGGCGAAGGATTCCGCTTCCCGGTGCAGCCGCCAGATCCACGGCCGGTCCTCGGCCGTGCGCAGCCCGTCGGTGAAGTGCAGCAGCCCTCGGTCGAGCAGCCGCCGCCGGTAGATCCCGGCCCAGGCGTACGGATAGTCCACGGCCGTGCTCCGGTCCGAGGGCAGGATCACGTCGCGCGGGCTCAGCACCTCGTCGCGCCGGCCCACCGGCACCCGCCGCACCGACCGCTTGCGGCCGGTGACCTGGACGTGGTCGACGCGCAGGAAGTCGCAGTCCAGGGCGTCGAGATCGGCGACGAGCCGGGCGTAGAAGCCGGGGGAGAGCCAGTCGTCCCCGTCGAGGAAGGTCAGATACGCGCCGCGGGCGGCGTCCAGACCGGTGTTGCGGGCGGTGGCGAGACCCTTGTTGTGGGGGTGCCGGAGCAGCCGCGCGCCCGGGATCTCGTGTTCGGCACGGGCCAGGAGTTCGGTGGTCCCGTCCGTCGAACAGTCGTCGACGAGCAGGAACTCGAAGTCCTCGCGGGCGTTCGCGCGCAGGCTTCGCAGGGTGTCGGAGGCGTATGTCTGCACGTTGTGGAACGGCACGACGACGGAGAGCTTGACCACCCGGCCGACGCTAGGCGGCGCCCCGGCATTCGCCCTGACCGGAAAGGGGACGAGCGGTGAACACGAAGCGGCGGGCCTCTTAACCGCCCTTGTTCCCGCCCCCTTCCCGGCCCCTTTCTGTCCGTTTCCCGCTCGGCGGATCGATGCTGTTCACCCTTTGTTGCAGCCGTGTTGGGCCGCGAATCCCGTATCCCTCCTAGCGTCCTCGACGTGTCCTCACGTACCGAACGAGCGGTGCGCGTCGCCGTTCTCGCCGATTCCGACACGCGGTGGAAATGGGGCGTGCTCACCGCACGCAGAATCACCGCGGAATTGCCGGCGAGCGGCGAGAATGCCGGAGCCCCCGGAGCCCCCGGAGCCCCCGGAGCCCCCGGAACCGCCGAAGCCGCCCCCGGATCGGCGGAGTCCGCCGCACCGGCCGGGCCCACCGGCTTCGTGCTGCGCGGCCGCGCCACCCCCACCACCCGCCAGCTCGCCGAGACCGGGGTGTCCCCGGTGGCGCCGCGCGAGGTGACGGGAGCGGAGTTCCTGCGCGAGGTACGCGCCGCGGCCGACCGAGGCGAGGGATACGACGTGATCGTGCTCGCCCTCGTCGGCGGCACCGTGCGCGCCCTGCTCCAGGGCATCGCCGAACTCGCCCTGGAACGCCGCCCGGTGCTCGTCACCGGCTATGTCGGCGTGGTCTACGAGAAGCTCGCCGACGGTCTGCTGCTGCGCCACGGAGCCGATGTCGTGCTCGCCAACTCCCGTCACGACGCGGACCGTTTCCGCGCCGTGTACGAGGGGGTCGGCGCCGACCCGTCGGCCGTCGTCGAGGCCGCGCTGCCGTTCCTCGGCGGAGCCCCGTACCGGCGTGAAGAGGGCCGCGACACCCTGGTGTTCGCCGCCCAGCCCTCCGTACCGGTCACCCGGGCCGAGCGGACGTACGTACTGCGCCGGCTGATCGAGCACGCGCGGCAGCGTCCCGACCGAGAGGTGCTGCTGAAGCTGCGCTCCAAGCCGGGCGAACACACCACGCACCTGGAGGAGTTCCCCTACCAGCGACTCGTCCGCGATCTCGACGTGCCGCCCAACTTCCGTCTGGTGTACGGGCACATGGGCGAGGTCCTCGACCGTACCGACGTCCTGGTCACCGTCTCCTCCACGGCGGCCCTCGAAGCCCTGCACCGGCGGATCCCCACCGCGATCCTCACCGACCTCGGGGTGCGCGAGGCGCTCGGCAACCACCACTTCATCGGCTCCGGGCTGCTCACCTCCTTCGACGGGCTCGACGCCGGGAGCGCGCCCGAGCCCGACAAGGACTGGCTGGACCGGCAGGGCGTGGCCGCCGACGGTTCGTACGACCGTGCCTTCGACGCCGCCCGCGACCGGGTCGCACGGCTTCTCGCCGGACCCGCGCTGCCGCCGGTCGCCCCGTACTACACCACGTCCACCGCCGGCGGCTATCTGCCCGGCATCCTCGCCCGCCACCGCCTCGACGTCACCGCACCCGCGCCCCGCGCGAGCGGTGTGCGCCGGATCGTCCGCGAGGCGGCGCGCGGCGCCTACCGCCATGGCGTCCAGCGCGTGGCGCCCGTCATCCGACGCCTGGGAGATCTGTGATGCCCGCCCCGACGAACGATCCAGCGCCGACGAGCCAGACAGCGCCGACGCACCAGGCCACCCCGGCGGCCGTACCCGCACCGACGACCCCGGCCGCCCCGCCCGCCCCCACCGTGCTCGCCGTCGTCCCCGCCCGGGGCGGCTCCAAGGGCGTCCCCGGCAAGAACCTGGCCCCGGTCGCCGGGATCGCGCTGGTCGGCCGGGCCGTCCGCGCCTGCCTCGGCGCGCCCGCCGTCACCGATGTCGTCGTCTCCACCGACGACCAGGACATCGCGGACGCCGCCCGCGCCCACGGCGCCGAGGCCGTCCGCCGGCCCGCCGGGATCTCCGGCGACACGGCCACCAGCGAGGCCGCCGTCCTGCACGCGCTGGACACCTTCGAGGCGCTGCACGGCCGCACCCCCGATGTCGTCCTGCTCGTCCAGTGCACCAGCCCCTTCCTCACCTCGGAGGAGATCGACCAGGTCGCGTCCGAGGTGGCCGGCGGCGGCGCCGACACCGCCTTCACGGCCGCCCCCAGCCACGGTTTCCTCTGGAGGAGCGGTACGCAGGGCGCCACCGGCGTCAACCACGACAAGGCCCACCGGCCGCGCCGCCAGGACCGCGAGGCCGAGTACCTGGAGACCGGCGCCGTCTACGCGATGGCCACCGACGGCTTCCGTACCCACCGGCACCGCTTCTTCGGCCGCACCGCGCTCGTCGTCACCGACCCCGCCCGGGTCCTGGAGATCGACGACCCGCACGACCTCGCCCGCGCCCGCGCCCTCGCGCCGCTCCTGGACCGGCCGGCCGGTCCGGTCTTCGGCGACATCGACGCGGTCGTCCTCGACTTCGACGGCACCCAGACCGACGACCGCGTCCATATCGACGCCGACGGACGGGAGTTCGTCTCCGTGCACCGAGGCGACGGCCTCGGCATCGCCGCCCTGCGCCGCGCCGGAATGCCGCTGCTGATCCTGTCCACCGAAGAGAACCCCGTCGTCGCCGCCCGCGCCCGCAAGCTGCGGATCCCGGTCCTGCACGGCGTGGACCGCAAGGACCTCGCCCTCAAGGACTGGTGCGACGAGCACGGCATCGACCCCGCGCGCGTGCTCTACGCCGGCAACGACGTCAACGACCTCCCCTGCTTCCGTCTCGTCGGCTGGCCCGTCGCGGTGGGCAGCGCCCACGACTCCGTACGGGCCGCCGCCCGCGCGGTCACCAGCACCCCCGGTGGCTTCGGCGCGATCCGCGAGATCGCCGCCTGGCTCCTCGGACCCGAGCTCAACACCCCTGCATAGCCCTCCACTTCGTAAGGAACCACCATCATGGGCAACTCCCGTCTGCGCACCCTCGGCGCCAAGACCGCCGGCCCCGGCCACCCCGTCTACGTCACGGGCGAGATCGGCATCAACCACAACGGCTCCCTGGACAACGCCCTCGCGCTCATCGACGTGGCCGCCGAAGCCGGCTGCGACGCCGTCAAGTTCCAGAAGCGCACCCCGGAGATCTGCACCCCGCGCGACCAGTGGGACATCGAGCGCGACACCCCCTGGGGCCGGATGACGTACATCGACTACCGCCACCGCGTCGAGTTCGGCGAGGACGAGTACCGCGCCATCGACGAGCACTGCGCGAAGCGCGGCATCGACTGGTTCGCCTCCCCGTGGGACAACGAGGCCGTCGCCTTCCTGGAGAAGTTCGACGTGCCCGCCCACAAGGTGGCCTCCGCCTCCCTCACCGACGACGAGCTGCTGCGCGAACTGCGCGCCACCGGCCGCACGGTGATCCTCTCCACCGGCATGTCCACCCCGAAGCAGATCCGGCACGCCGTCGAGGTCCTCGGCAGCGCCAACATCCTGCTCTGCCACGCCACTTCGACCTACCCGGCCAAGGCCGAGGAGCTGAACCTGCGCGTCATCCAGACGCTCCAGGACGAGTACCCGAACGTCCCGATCGGCTACTCCGGCCACGAGACCGGCCTGTCGACCACGCTCGCCGCCGTCGCCCTCGGCGCCACCTTCGTCGAGCGCCACATCACCCTCGACCGCGCGATGTGGGGCTCCGACCAGGCCGCCTCCGTCGAGCCGCAGGGCCTGACCCGCCTCGTCCGCGACATCCGCGCGATCGAGACCGCCCTCGGCGACGGCGTGAAGAAGGTCTACGAGTCGGAGCTCGGCCCGATGAAGAAGCTCCGCCGGGTCCAGGACACCGACGCCGCATGACCGGCCGGCTGGCGTTCGTCGAGAGCCCGGTCCAGCTCCTGAACGTCCTGGAGTGGGCCCATGCCGACGCCCTCGGGCGTCCCCGCCCCCTCGCCACCGTCCCGCCGCAGCCCGCGCGCGGCGGGACGGTGGCCGACGGGCCCCGGGAAGACGGCACCCCGGCCGGCGGGGCCGCGCACCACACGGCCCCCGGCGACCGGGCCACGGCCGACGGCGCTCCCGGCGACCGGAGCCCCGCTGCCCCCGCAGCCCCCGCCGCCTGGGACTCCGACCTCGCGGACCCCGCCCCCCGCCCGCCCTCGCTCGCCCACGCCGGCCTCCATGTGGTCGTCCTCGCGCCCACCGACCCGATGTCCCGCGGCCAGCTGCGCCGGATGGCCCAGCTGGCCCGGGACGAGGGCGTCACGGTGACCTGGCAGGACGCCCGGCAGGGCAGGGGCGCGGTGGTACGGACCCTGGGGGAGCTGGCCGGGCCCCTGCGCGCCGCGGAGCGGGTGATCGTCGGGGACCCGTTCTCGCGCTACGTCCAGCTGCTGCTCACCCTCTACGGCCCCCGCCGGGTCACCGTCGTCGACGACGGCACCGCGACCATGGAGTACGCGGCCCAGCTCGCGCGCGGCGAACGCCTGGTGCGCTGGCACCGGCGGGGCAGCCTCGGCCCGCGCGAACTGGCGCTCGCCCCCGTCACCTCACTGGCCCGCCGCAAGCTCGCGCCGGGCCGCCACCGCACGGTGGAGATCTTCACCTCGCTGCCGGTCGAGGCACCGCCCGGAACCACCGTCACCGCCAACGACTTCGCCTGGACCCGGGCCGCCTTCGGCCCGCCCCGTCTCACCCGGGGCGCCGATCTGGTCGGCACCTCCCTGGTGGAGACGGGTGTGGTCGACCCCGACGAGTATCTGCGGGCCGTGACCGTCCTCGCCCGCACCCACGGCGCCACCCGCTACTTCGCGCACCGCCGCGAGAGCACCGACAAGCTGCACCGGGTCGCCACCGAGACCGGACTCGAAGTGGTCCGCCCCGACCTCCCGCTCGAACTGATCGCCCGCCGGGGCCCGATCGGCCGCACGGTGGTCAGCTTTCCGTCGACGGTCGTGCACACGCTGCCACTGGCGCTCGCCGGTACGGGCGTGAAGGTCGCCGTCTGCGAGATAGCGCCCGAGTGGATCAGACGGACCGCCTCGCCGAGGGCGCGCGGCTTCCTGGCCGGGGTGGCGGGCAGCGCCACCCTGACTGAAAGGCTCGAATTCGGGTAGGCATACCCAGTGAGGATGACAGCCAAGCTTGAAGAGAGCGATTTCTTTCCCCTATCGGGCTGAAGTTTTCGCGATCAAGCGGTAGTTGATCTTCCAAGGGGCATACCCTTCCCAAGGTGAACCAGTTGAAGTCCCATGAGCCCGACCCCGGTCCGGCGCCCGCGGCGCTGCCCGGGAAGCTGTCCGAAACCCTGCGCGCCGAACTGATCGAGTTCCGCAGGGACTTGCACATGCACCCCGAGCTCGGCAAGCAGGAGTTCCGTACCACCGCCGTGCTCAAGGCCCGACTGGAGGCCGCCGGGCTGCATCCGCGCGTACTCCCCGGCGGCACCGGGCTCGTGTGCGACATCGGTGGCTTCGTCGGTGTCGTCGGCGGCATGGACGGCGTGGACGGCATGGACGGCGACGGGGGGAGCGACGACAAGGAGCCCGGCGGAGACGGGAAGATCGGCGGGGACGGGAAGATCGGCGGGGACGGGAAGCGCGGCGGCGGGAACGACGGGGACCACCGCGAGGGGAGCACTCCGCGCGCCGGCGGCGCCGCGGGCGACGGCCTCGGCCGGGAACGGCGTCCCGTGCTGGCCATCCGCGCCGACATCGACGCGCTGCCGATCCCGGACACCAAGACCGTCCCGTACCGCTCCACCGAGCCCGGCCGCGCGCACGCCTGCGGCCACGACGTCCACACCACCGTCGCCCTGGGCGCCGGTCTGGTCCTCGCCGCGCTCGACCGCGAGGGCCGGCTGCCCGCGCCGGTCCGGCTGATCTTCCAGCCCGCCGAGGAGGTGCTGCCCGGCGGCGCCACCGACGCGGTCGAGGCGGGCGTGCTCGACGGGGTCGGCCGGATCATCGCCGTGCACTGCGATCCGAAGGTCGACGCCGGCCGGATCGGGCTGCGCCACGGCCCCATCACCTCCGCCTGCGACCGGCTCGAAGTCACCCTGTCGGGCGGCGGCGGGCACACCGCCCGCCCGCATCTGACCACCGACCTGGTGACCGCCGCCGCCCGGGTCGCGGTCGACGTGCCCGCCGTCGTCGGCCGCCGGATCGACGCCCGCTCCGGTCTCTCGGTGACCTGGGGCCGGATCGAGTCCGGTCACGCCCCGAACGTCATCCCGCAGCACGCCGAGCTGTCCGGCACCGTGCGCTGCCTCGACCTGCCGTCCTGGCGCGAGGCCCCCGACCTGGTCCACGCGGCCATCGACGAGGTCGCCGCGCTGCACCGGGCCAAGTCGACCGTCGACTACGTGCGCGGCGTCCCGCCGGTCGTCAACGATCCGGCCGTCGCCGATCTGCTGCGCGAGGCCATGACGGCCCGGCTCGGCGCGGACGCGGTCGAGGACACCGAGCAGTCGCTCGGCGGCGAGGACTTCTCCTGGTACCTGGAGCACGTCCCCGGGGCCATGGCCCGGCTCGGGGTGCGCGCCCCCGACGAGACCCGGGTGCGCGATCTGCACGCGGGCGACTTCGACGTCGACGAGTACGCCATCACGGTCGGTGTGGAATTGTTCACGGCCGCCGTTCTGCTGGACGCGACCGCCTAGCCCCGCCCGGCATCGCATATGCGGATATTTTCGGCCATGACCGCCACCGGATGGAAAGCGTCCGGTGGCTCGGCGAGGCCCCTGCGGGCTCGCCGCACCGGCCGTCACCAGGCACGATGTCGGACCGTGCCGGAATGGGTACGGTGCGTGGTGTTCTGGCTGGTTCGCGTCGATCCGATAACGACTCATGAACGGGTCTTTAACTGACATCTACGCGCGTTACGATCGCGGCGAAACCAGCGCCGGAAGAGGCGCTTTCGGTCAGTCTTGAAGGGACCCTCCTCTTGCGCCGGATCACCAGGATCGCCACCGTGGGCATCGCCTCCGCGGCGCTCGCGCTGTCCGCCACCGCGTGTGGCAAGTCGTCGTCGGACGAGAGCTCCTCGTCCTCGTCCTCGGCGTCCTCCGACTCCAAGGGCCTCAAGGCCGCCATCGCGTACGACATCGGCGGCCGCGGCGACCAGTCCTTCAACGACGCCGCCTTCGCGGGTCTGCAGAAGGCCGAGAAGGAGCTGGGCGCCAAGGGTGCCGAGGCCGAGCCCTCCGACGGCGAGAGCGACGCGGACAAGGTCCAGCGTCTGACCTCGCTGGCCCGCAAGGGCAACAACCCGGTCATCGGTGTCGGCTTCGCCTACGCCCCGGCCATCGAGAAGGTCGCCAAGCAGTTCCCGAAGACCACCTTCGGCATCATCGACGACACCTCGAAGACCGGCGCGAACATCGCCAACCTGGTGTTCAACGAGGAGCAGGGCTCCTACCTGGCCGGCGTCGCCGCCGCCAAGGTCTCCAAGTCCCACACGGTCGGCTTCATCGGCGGTGTCGAGGTTCCGCTGATCAAGAAGTTCGAGGCGGGCTTCGTCCAGGGCGTCAAGGACACCGACCCCAAGGCCAAGGTGCTCACCCAGTACCTGACCCAGCCGCCGAACTTCGACGGCTTCTCGAAGCCGGACCTCGGCAAGGCCGCCGCGCAGGGCCAGCTCGACAAGGGCGCCGACGTGATCTACTCGGCCGCCGGTCTCGCCGGTTCGGGTGCGATCGAGGCCACCGCCAAGGCCGGCAAGTGGGCCGTGGGCGTCGACTCGGACCAGTACCTGCAGAAGGGCCTGGACCAGTACAAGGACCACATCCTGACCTCGGTCACCAAGGACGTCCAGGGTTCCGTCTTCAACCTGATCAAGTCGGTCAAGGACGGCAAGCCGCAGTCCGGTGAGGTCCGTGTCGGCCTCGCCGCGAACGGTGTCGGCCTGGCCGACTCGAACCCGGCGTACAAGAAGCTGGCCGATGTCATCGCCGCCGTCGAGAAGGCGAAGGCGGACATCGTCGCCGGCAAGATCACCGTCAAGACCACTCCGTGACGCTGATCGCTCCATGATCGACCGAGGGCCCGGTGACGGGGGGAACACCCGCCGTCACCGGGCCCTCGGGTCCGCCCGCCACCGCTTTTCCGGCCGCTCCGTACGGCCCCCGCGGACCCGGCGGCCGGGCCCGGTCTCATTACCGTACGGGTTTTCCATTCTCGGCAGTGCTACGCGTGTAGATGTCCCAGCGGCACGATAACTTCGCCCCGCCCTGCCCGTCCGCTCCCACTCCTTCCGGCCAAGGAGAGTGCGCCATCAACGCGTCCAGCCCCCCTGCCGTCGAACTCCACGGCATCACCAAGCGCTTCCCCGGCGTCGTCGCCAACAAGGACATCGCGATCACCGTTCGCAAGGGCACCGTCCATGCCCTCATCGGTGAGAACGGTGCCGGCAAGTCGACCCTGATGAAGATCCTCTACGGCATGCAGAAGCCGGACGAGGGCACCATCGCCGTCGACGGCGAGCAGGTCTCGTTCAGCAGCCCCGGTGACGCCATCGCGCGCGGTATCGGCATGGTGCACCAGCACTTCATGCTCGCCGACAACCTCACCGTCCTGGAGAACGTCGTCCTCGGCGGCGAGAAGCTCCACGGCATCGGCGGCAAGGCCCGTCGCAGGATCCAGGAGATCTCCGACGCGTACGGCCTCGGGGTCCAGCCCGACGCCCTGATCGAGGACCTCGGGGTCGCCGACCGGCAGCGCGTGGAGATCCTCAAGGTCCTCTACCGGGGCGCCCGCATCCTGATCCTCGACGAGCCGACCGCCGTCCTGGTCCCGCAGGAGGTCGACGCGCTCTTCGACAACCTGCGCGAGCTCAAGTCCGAGGGTCTGACCGTCATCTTCATCTCGCACAAGCTGGGCGAGATCCTGAAGGTCGCCGACGACATCACCGTCATCCGGCGCGGCACCACGGTCGGCACCGCCGACCCGAAGACCGCCACCACCAAGCAGCTCGCCGAACTGATGGTCGGCTCCGAGCTGCCCTCGCCGGAGACCCGCGAGTCGACGGTGACGGACGTCCCGATGCTCCAGGTGGCCGGGCTGACCCTGACCGAGTCCGGCGCGGCCGCCGCGGCCCCGCTGACGTCCGCCGCTCCCGAGGACCCGGCCGCCGTGCTCGACATCCCGGAGCCCCGGGACGCCGAGCCGCAGGACGCCCTCGTGAAGACGGCGAAGACCGAGGCGCCCGCCGCGACTCCGGCCGCCCCGGCGACCGCCGCCGCCCGCAAGCTCCTCGACGACATCTCGTTCACCATCCACAAGGGCGAGATCCTCGGCATCGCCGGCGTCGAGGGCAACGGCCAGACCGAGCTGATCGAGGCCCTGATGGGCATGAACAGCCCGGACGCCGGCGTCATCACGCTCGACGGCACGGACATCACCACGACCTCGGTGCGCAAGCGCCGCGAGGGCGGCATCGGCTACATCCCCGAGGACCGCCACCGCCACGGCCTGCTCCTGGAGTCCTCGCTCTGGGAGAACCGGATCCTCGGTCATGTCACCGAGGCCCCGAACTCCCGGCGCGGCATCCTCGACCCGAAGGCCGCCCGCGCCGACACCGAGCGGATCGTGCGCGAGTACGACGTCCGGACCCCCGGCATCGACGTGACCGCGGCCTCGCTGTCCGGCGGCAACCAGCAGAAGCTGATCGTCGGCCGCGAGATGAGCCACCACCCCAAGTTCCTGATCGCCGCCCACCCCACCCGCGGTGTGGACGTCGGCGCGCAGGCGCAGATCTGGGACGCCATCCGCGACGCCCGCAGCGAGGGCCTGGCGGTGCTGCTGATCTCGGCCGACCTGGACGAGCTGATCGGCCTGTCCGACACCCTCCGGGTCATGTACCGAGGCCGGCTCGTGGCCGACGCGGACCCCGCCACCATCACGCCCGAGGAGCTGGGCTCCGCCATGACCGGTGCCGCCACCGGTCACCTGGAGGGCAACGACCAGCAGCCCGGAGACGGTGACGCCCGATGACGAAAATCGACAAGGACAAGCTGATCATCGGGGCCGCCGGCCCCGTGCTCGCGCTCGTCTCCTCGTTCGTGCTCACCGTGCTGGTGCTGCTCGTGACGGGCCTCGACCCGATCGAGCCGATCCGGCTGATGCTGGACAACGCGGCGTACTCCGACATCCAGGTGCTGATCGTCAACCAGACGGGCATCTACTACCTGGCGTCGCTGGCCGTGGCCATCGGCTTCCAGATGAACCTCTTCAACATCGGCGTCGACGGCCAGTACCGCCTCGCCGCCATGGTGTCGGCCCTCGTCGGCGCCTCCGTGAGCCTGCCCGGCCCGCTGCACATCCTGCTGATCGTGCTCGTCGCCATGCTCACCGGTGCCTTCTGGGCCGGTATCGCGGGCATCCTCAAGACCACCCGAGGGGTCTCCGAGGTCGTCTCCACGATCATGCTGAACTCGATCACCACGGCCCTGGTGGCCTGGCTGATCCTGCCGAAGAACTTCGGCGTCCAGCCCGAGGGCTCCAACAACCTGACCACCGGCGACATCGCCGAGTCCGGCTGGTTCCCCGGCATCGACATGGGCGAGGGCAACGGCGTCATCTACGGCTTCACCTTCGTCGCGCTCGCGCTCGGTGTCGTCTACTGGTTCGTCCTCAACCGCTCCCGCTTCGGCTTCGACCTGCGCGCCACCGGCGCCAGCGAGTCCGCGGCCCAGGCCAGCGGCGTCGACGCCAAGAAGATGGTCCTCACCTCGATGCTGATCTCGGGCGGCCTCGCCGGTCTGTCCGGCATGCCGACGCTGCTCGGCGAGACGCACACGTACAGCCTCGACTTCCCGGTCGGCGTCGGCTTCACCGCCATCGCGATCGCCCTGCTGGGCCGTAACCACCCGGTCGGCATCCTCTTCGCGTCGCTCCTCTTCGCGTTCCTGGAGAAGGCGTCCTCGACGCTGGACACCGAGGGCTACCCGAAGGAGATCACCGAGATCATGAAGGGCATCATCGTGATCGCCGTGGTCGTCTCCTACGAGCTGGTCCGCCGTTACGGCCTCCGCCGCCAGCAGCAGAAGGTCGGCGAGCAGCTGGCCGCCGGCGCCGCCCTCACGACCGACAAGGAGGTGGCGGCATGAGCACCGGCACCGTCGCCAAGCCCAGCGCCGCCCCCGCCAAGGGTGCGCGCCGCAAGCTGACCTGGCCCTGGATCCTGCTGATCGTCGCGGCCGGTCTCGTGCTCTTCTCGCTGGTCCGCGCCGTCTCCGGGGCCGACGACCTCACCTCGGTCGGCCAGGTCTCCGGCGCTCTCCAGCTCGCCGTGCCGATCGGCCTCGCCGGTCTGGGCGGTCTGTGGTCCGAGCGCGCGGGCGTCGTCAACATCGGTCTCGAAGGCATGATGATCCTCGGCACCTGGTTCGGTGCCTGGGCCGGCTACCAGTGGGGCCCGTGGACGGGTGTCCTCGTCGGCATCCTCGGCGGTGCGCTCGGCGGTCTGCTGCACGCGATCATCACCGTCACCTTCAACGTGAACCACATCGTCTCCGGTGTGGCGATCAACATCCTGGCGCTCGGCTTCACCAAGTACCTGTCGAACTTCACGTTCGCCGAGGCCGAGGGCGGCTCCTCCAAGCAGTCCCCGCGCATCGACCAGATCACCCAGATCACCGTCCCGGGGCTCTCGGACAAGCTGGCCGAGCTCCAGGGCAAGCACTGGTTCCTGATCTCCGACCTGGCGGGCATCCTCGGCGGACTGGTCACCAACCTGTCGCTGCTGACGATCGTCGCGATCCTGCTGATCCCGGCCACCTGGTGGGTGCTGTGGCGCACGGCCTTCGGCCTGCGGCTGCGCTCCTGCGGCGAGAACCCGGTCGCGGCCGAGTCGCTGGGCGTCAACGTCTACAAGTACAAGTACATCGCCGTGGCGATCTCCGGTGGCCTCGCGGGCCTCGGCGGCGCGTTCCTCGCGATCGTGTCCACCGGCATCTACCAGGAGGGCCAGACCGGCGGCCGAGGTTACATCGGTCTCGCCGCGATGATCTTCGGCAACTGGATGCCGGGCGGCATGGCCCTCGGCGCCGGCCTGTTCGGTTTCACCGACAGCCTCAAGCTGCGCGGCGGCGCCGAGAACGTCCACGCGCTGCTGCTGCTCGTCGCCGTCCTGCTGGTGATCGCGATGCTGTGGCAGCTGTACAAGAAGAAGTACGTGGCGGCCGTCGTCGCCGCCGTCGTCGCGGCCGGCTTCTTCTGCTGGTACGCGTTCACCGACGAGGTCCCGAGCCAGTTCGTGGACGCCGCCCCGTACATCACCACGCTGCTCGTGCTGGCCCTGTCGGCGCAGCGGCTGCGGATGCCGAAGGCGGACGGACTGCCGTACCGGAAGGGCCAGGGCAAGTGACGGCGGGGCCGATGGACCCGTCGGAGAACCGGGCCGCCGGCGAGACCGAGGCCGGGGCACCGGCCGAGTCCGGGCTCAAGGGCGGACTGTCCGGTACGGGCCTCTCCGAGGCCGGCTGGGCGTCGCTGCGCACGGCGGCCCGCGAGGCCATGGCCCGCGCGTACGCCCCGTACTCCGGTTACCCGGTCGGCGCGGCGGCCCTGGTCGACGACGGGCGGACGGTCTCCGGCTGCAACGTGGAGAACGCCTCCTTCGGGCTCGGTCTGTGCGCCGAGTGCGGACTGGTCTCGCGGCTCCAGGCGACGGGCGGCGGCCGGCTGACGCACTTCGCGTGCGTGGACGGCCGGGGCGAGCCCCTGGTGCCGTGCGGCCGGTGCCGGCAGCTCCTGTACGAGTTCGGGGGCCCCGAACTGGTCCTGGAGACGCCCGCCGGGTTCCGCACCCTGGCGGAGATGCTGCCGCAGGCGTTCGGCCCGGACCACCTGGTGGCGGGCCACCCGGCTGCGGACGACCACCCGGCTTCCCCGGCTTCGTAATTCCCTGAGGCGGCCCTTCCGGCAGGATGGAGGGGCCGCCTTCTCCTTTTGCTCCTCTATGCGCGTAGAAAGAGGCATCACCACATGGACGTCATCTCCGTCATCCGTACCAAGCGGGACAAGGGCGAGCTGAGCCCCGAGCAGATCGACTGGGTCATCGACGCCTACACCCGCGGGGAGGTCGCCGACGAGCAGATGTCCGCCCTGGCCATGGCGATCCTGCTGAACGGCATGAACCGCGACGAGATCGCCCGCTGGACCGCGGCCATGATCGCCTCCGGCGAGCGGATGGACTTCTCGTCCTCGCTGTCCCGTCCGACCGCCGACAAGCACTCCACCGGCGGCGTCGGCGACAAGATCACGCTGCCGCTCGCCCCGCTCGTCGCCGCCTGCGGCGCGGCCGTCCCGCAGCTGTCCGGCCGGGGCCTCGGCCACACCGGCGGCACCCTCGACAAGCTGGAGTCCATCCCCGGCTGGCGGGCGCTGCTGTCCAACGAGGAGATGCTGTCCGTCCTCGACGGCACCGGCGCGGTCATCTGCGCGGCCGGCGACGGCCTGGCCCCGGCCGACAAGAAGCTCTACGCGCTGCGCGACGTCACCGGCACCGTCGAGGCCATCCCGCTGATCGCCTCCTCGATCATGTCGAAGAAGATCGCCGAGGGCACCGGCTCGCTCGTCCTGGACGTCAAGGTCGGCACCGGCGCCTTCATGAAGACCATCGAGGACGCCCGCGAGCTGGCCTCCACCATGGTCGCGCTCGGCACCGACAGCGGCGTCCGCACGGCCGCGCTGCTCACCGACATGTCCACCCCGCTCGGCCTGACCGCCGGCAACGCCCTGGAGGTCCGCGAGTCCGTCGAGGTCCTCGCGGGCGGCGGCCCGGCGGACGTCGTCGAGCTGACCCTCGCGCTCGCCCGCGAGATGCTCGACGCGGCCGGCCTGAAGGACGCCGACCCGGCGAAGGCGCTGGCCGACGGCTCCGCGATGGACGTCTGGCGCCGCATGATCGCCGCGCAGGGCGGCGACCCGGACGCGGCCCTGCCGGTCGCCCGCGAGCAGCACGTGATCATGGCCCCGGCCTCCGGCGTGCTCACCCGCCTGGACGCCTACGACATCGGCGTCGCCGCCTGGCGCCTGGGCGCCGGCCGCGCGCGCAAGGAGGACCCGGTGCAGGCGGGCGCGGGCGTCGAGATGCACGCGAAGCCGGGCGACACGGTGACCGCGGGCCAGCCGCTGCTGACGCTGCACACGGACACCCCGGAGAAGTTCGGGTACGCCCTGGAGTCCCTGGGGTCGTCCTGGGACATCGCCCCGGAGGGCACCTCCTTCACGCGGACGCCGATCGTCCTGGACCGCATCGCGTAAGGACCGTCGGCCGCTCGCGTAAGGAGCGGCAGGCGCTGAACGCCCCTGGCATGTGCCAGTGACACGTATGAGTGAACGGGATCGGTGGCCCCCCCCACCGGTCCCGTTCGGCATGCTGGGATCGGTGGCGACCGATTGAGGAGCACAGCATGAGCGCACTCGCCGCCGAGGCCGGACCCGAGCAGGGAAACGGCTGGGACGACCTGGTCCGTCGCTGGGAATCGATGGACTGGCCCGAGGGCTGCAAGGTGGAGATCGTCGAGGGAATCATCACCGTGGCCCCTTTGCCCACAGTTCAGCACGGCAGCATCACAGCCAAGGTCCACCGATGGCTGATCCACGGCATCTCCGAGGAGGTGAACGTGTACCAGTCGCTCGCCCTCGCGATTCCCGAGCGGTCGAGTCTGTATGTGCCCGACCTGGTGGTCGTCCCTGAAGCCGCCGTGGACCAGGCGACCGGAAGTTCCTTCCCCGCCGAGGTGGCCGAACTCGTTGTCGAGGTCACCTCGAAGGGGAACGCGCACCACGATCGGGTTCGCAAGCTGCGTGGCTATGCCGCCGGCGGTGTGCCCCTCTATCTGCTCATCGACCGCTGGGTCGCGGGCCGGCCGACGGCCACGCTCTACGGCGAGCCGAAGAACGGCCTCTACCGGGTCCTGGAGGTCGTCGAGTTCGGCGAGAAGATCCGTCTCCCCGCCCCCTTCGATCTCACCCTCGACACCTCGGAGTTCCCCGTCGACTGAGCGCCGGCCAGGCCTTCCGGTCGGCCTCCGTGATCACGTCGTCACTGCCACTCGATGATCATGCGGTTGAGTCCGTTGTCGAAGCAGAAGCGGCCCGGCCGTTCCGCCGGGGCCGCGCCGTCCCGGGTCCGGACCTCGAAGACGACGTCTCGGCTCCGGAACTCCTTGTCCCAGGTCAGCGTCTCCGTGACGACACGCTCGACGAGCTGCTGGGCTTCGGGACCGTGGCCGATGACACCGAATTCGTACAGCGTGGCGCCGTCCGATGCCTTCTCGGCGGCGGTGCGGCGGGAGAGGTAAGTCAGTGTGCCGCCGGCGAAGGTGGCTGTGGAGCTGGGGTAGGGCGAGACGACCAGACCCTGTTCGCGGGCGTCGTTCTCGGTGGGCATACGGCTCAGACCGTTCGGCAGGGTGCAGGTGAGCCAGAGCTCCAGCCACTCCGCCGACTCGGGCCCCCGGAACGTCACGCCGGTCCATGCCTCCACGCGCGGCTGGGCGAGCACGGTGGACAGAGCCTCGATGTCCACGTCCTGATCGCTGTTGGTCACCAAGGTCACCGACCCGTCCGCGGTCAGCCGCACCAGGACGCGCGGATCGTCCGCGATACCTCGCCGCAACGGCATGAACGTATTCATCTCGGAGCCGACGCTGCGCCAGACTCCGTCCACGTCCCGCTCGAAGGCGATGGACCGGGAGACGCTGCCGCGCAGCCGGAGCGGTGCGAGCAGGCGACCGCCGGGGGCGAGCTGGTCGAGCCAGGCGTGCGGGACACCGTGGGCACCGACGGTCGCCACGAGCCGGTCGTAGGGCGCGTTCACGCGGTGACCGACCGCACCGTCTCCGAGGACGACTTCGACGTTGTCGATGCCGGCGGCGGCGAGCCCGGTACGAGCGCCCTGCACGATGTCGTCGTCCACATCGATCGTGGTGACATGGCCCGTCTCCCCGACCAGGTGGCCGAGGAGTCCTGCGTTGTACCCCGTGCCCGCGCCGATTTCGAGGACGCGATGGCCCGGCTCGACACCGAGCTGTTCGAGCATCAGGCCGACGATGGAGGGCTGCGAGGCACAGCTGATGGAGATGCCGCCCTCGTCGTACTTGGTGTTCACCGGAGCATCCTCGTACGCCTTCTCCAGCGGGGCGTCCGGGACGAAGGAATGACGCGGAACCGTCCGCATGGCGTCCTCGACGCTCCGGGTGCGGACCGCACCGGTCTTGACGAGCCGGTCGACGAGCCGGGCACGGAGGCGGTCGACGGCGGGGGCGTCGGCAGTGTCGGTGTTCACGGTGCCGACGCTAGCGGCCGACGTGGTGGTGCCGGGGGCGGACGCGGTGCTGTCGCTCGTTCGCATGATGACCTCTCGGGGTCTGCCTGCCCAGAGCGAAGCTGGTCGCGGGTGATCCAGTAGGGCCACCAGGGTCCGGCTGGCGCTGAACGCCCCTGGCACGTGTCAGTGACACGTATGGCTGAACGGGATCGGTGGACCCCCATCGGTCCCGTTCGGCATGCTGGGATCGGTGACGACCGATTGAAGTTGGGCGAGAAGATCCACCTCCCCGCCCCCTTCGATCTCACCCTCGACACCGCGAGGTTCCCACTCGACTGAGCGCCCGCCACGCCTCCCGGTCGTCCGGCAGTCCCAACGCCCCCAGAGTGAAACGGCGGTTGCCGTTCGCCGGATCCCACAGCTCGTCCCTGGCTGCCAACTCCCGTGCCAGTCCTTGCTGTTCAGGAGTCGGGTCGTCGGGCAGGCCGGACGGGAAGGCGACCCGCAGATAGGGGCCGAGGTCGGGGCAGGGGGCGGTTCGGAAGGCGTGTGGGAGGGCCGCGAGGGCCGGCTCGTACAGGCGGGAGAAGTCCGGGACGCGGCCGGTCAGCGTCGCGATCAGCACCTGGCGGGGGGAGTGGCCGCCGAAGCCGGGGATGCCCGCGAGCGGGTCGAGAGCGTCGGGGCGGACGGCCGCCAGCAGCAGCTCCTCATGGGCCGCCGGGGCGTCGGCGAGCGGCCCGGTCAGCGCCGCCGCGCACCGGACCAGCGGGTCCGGGTCCGTGAGGAAGGGCGCCGGGTCGCCGCCGAGCCGGCCGAGGTCCAGGACGAGCGAGGCGCGTTCCCGTACGGACACGGCGGCCTCGGCGGCGCCGGCGAGGCGGGGGAGGAATACGGGCAGCCGGTCCGCCGCGCCCGGGTGGGCGAGCAGTTCGGCGGTCGTGGCCCACGCGCCCGCGCGGATCCCCGGGTCCGGGTCGTCCAGGAACGCGGTGACCGGTCCGACCAGTTCCGGCAGCAGATCCCAGCAGGCCAGGGCCGCCTCGGCGAGGACCAGGTCGCCGGTCTCGTCGTCCCACATGTCGACCTGGTCGTCCTCGTCGGCCGCCACGTACGCGGCCGTCCACGCCGCCGTGTCGGCCGCCGCCACCTCGGCCCGCAGCTCCTCGGCCGCGTCTCCCATCCGTACGGCGGACGCCACGTCCCGTACGAACGCGAGCCCGAGCGCCGGTGCCTCGGCGAGGCGGTCGGCGACGGCCCGGAGGGCGGGCGGGGTGGCCGGCCAGACCGATCCCTGGTGCAGGATCGCCGACCACAGGTGGTCCTCGGCCTCCGCGAGAGGACCGGCCAGGGCCGTGCCGGTGTCGGTCGCCGTCCCGTACGCGTGGAACAGCCGCTCCCATGCCACGTCCGTGCTCACGCGCCCACCCCCAGCAGCTCCGGCAGCTCGCGCATGTGCGTGAAGAGGCGGGTGCCGGGGCCGGTCAGGCGGTCCGCGCGGGTGAGGCCGCCGGTGAAGCCGAAGGCGCGCATGCCCGCGGCGCGGGCCGCCTGGACGCCGTACGCGCTGTCCTCGACCACCGCGCAGCGCTCGGGCGGCACGCCCATCGAGCGGGCCGCGTGCAGGAAGAGGTCGGGGGCCGGCTTGCCGTGGGCGACGTCGTGGGCGCTGAAGACGCGGCCCTCGAAGCGGGGGAGGAGGCCGGTGCGGGTGAGATTGCCGCGTATCGAGCGGTGGCTACCGTTGGAGGCGAGACAGAATGGCACGTCCAAGGCGTCCAGGACCTCCGTGACGCCCTCGACCTCGGTCAGCTCCGCGTCCAGCGCCTCCTCGTACAGATGCCGGAACGGCTGGTCCCAGCCGTGCTCCAGCCGGCGGCCGAGGCGTTCCTCGATCAGGGTGGTGAGCTGCGTGCCGGAGGAGCCGACGAACAGGTCGACCATCTCCTCCTCGCTGAACTCCGCGCCGAGGCGCGCGAACACCTCCCGGTCGATACGGCAGTAGATCCGCTCGCTGTCCACCAGGACACCGTCGCAGTCGAAGATCACCAGCTCGGCGCGGGTGCGGGCGCGGTCATGAGTCATGGCGTCGAGCCTAGAGACCCACGGAACAGGTGCGGAAGACGGCCCTGGCGGGGTTCACGGGGCAGCCGGGGAACAGCCCGCGATGAGTTCCGGCCGCCCGGGCGGTCCACCCCTTGTGGACATGTCCGGAACTCTCGAACTACGCCTCGCCGGCCGGCCCGCGCCCGACGAGGTGCGGCGGCTCTGCGAGCTGCTCGCCGCCACCCCGCCGACCGTCGTCGTCTGCGACCTCGGCGGGCTCACCGGTGCCGGGCTCGCCGCCGTCGACGCGGTCGCCCGGCTCCGGCTCGCCGCCCGGCGGGGCGGACACCGGCTGCTGTTCCGGGGCGCCGGGCCCGAGCTGCGCGATGTCCTCGCGCTCGTCGGGCTCGGCGACCTGCTGTGACCCGCAGGGGCCCACTTCGGCCCGCCCCGTGCCCCGCGCCGGCCCGCCGTGCGCCCCTCGCGGAGCTCCGCCGGGCCGGCGCGAGAGTGGACCGGCTCAGCCCGCAGCGGCCTCCAGCCGCTCCGGCAGGTCGAACAGCGGGAACCACCGCTTGGTGTCCAGGAAGAAGTCCATCCCGCCGATCTTCCCGTCGCGCAGTTCGAGCACGATCAGGGCCCACGGCGCGTAGCCGCCCTCCGGGTCCGGGTGGTAGTGCGCGAACGCCGGCTGGCCGTTCGCCACGGTCGGGACCAGCTTCGAGCCCCGGCACGCGTCGCCGACGCCCAGCATCCAGCCGACGATGTCCTCGTGGCCGCGCAGCCACAGGTCGTACGGCGGCATGGACATGGTGGCGTCCTCGTGGAGGAGCGTCGTGAGCGCCTTCATGTCGTAACCCTCGAAGGCCGCCACATAGCGTTCGAGGAGCGCCTTCTGCTCCTCGTCGAGCGGATCGGCGCCGTCCGCGGCCGTCGGCGCGTTCTCCTGGATCGTCGCGCGGGCCCGCTGGAGCGCGCTGTTGACGGACGCGACGGTCAGGCCGAGCAGTTCGGCCACCTCGCTCGCCTTCCAGGCCAGCACCTCGCGCAGGATCAGTACCGCCCGCTGCTTCGGCGGGAGATGCTGGAGCGCGGCGACGAACGCGAGCCGTACGGTCTCGCGCGAGACCGCCGTCTCCGCCGGGTCGGCCACCGACGGCAGCACCCGGCCGTCCGGCACCGGCTCCAGCCAGGTGATCTCGGGGCGTTCGTTGAGCCGGGCCTGCGCCACCGGCGTCGGCTCCGACAGATCCATCGGACGGGCCCGCCGGTTGCCCGCGTTCAGGGAGTCCAGGCAGACGTTGGTGGCGATCCGGTAGAGCCAGGACCGCAGGGAGGAACGTCCCTCGAAGGAGTCGAGCGAGCGCCAGGCGCGCACCATGGTGTCCTGGACCGCGTCCTCCGCCTCGAAGGCGGAGCCGAGCATCCGGTAGCAGTAACCCGTCAGCTCCCGGCGGTACTTCTCCAGGTCTTCCGTCATCAGGTCCATCGGTCCACCCCGCGCGCTTGCCCTTCACCGGCGCCCGTCCGGCACCGATGAAGGGAAGCTATCGCAGCGCACCGACGGCCGGAGGCGCCTTTGGCCAGGTCGCGAACCGGAGCCGGCCGGAACCCGGTCCACAGTGCGGTCCGGACTACGGTCCGAGTACGCCCCGAACTACGCCCCGAACTACGCCCCGGAGTACGCCCGGACTACGCCCCGGACCGCGGTCCCGGGCGCGGCCCGCGGGCCGGTCAGGTCCCGGGCTTGCGCCCGTAGATGTAGACGTCGTCGCCGTTCTTCAGCAGATTCCAGTACGCCTTCGCGTCGCTCGGCCGCATGTTGACGCAACCGGCCGAACCCGGAGGATTCCACATGGACTTGGTCACCGAGTGGAACGCCTGGCCGCCGTCGAAGAACTGCGCGTACGGCATCGAGACGTTGTAAAGCGTCGACCAGTGATTGATGTTGCGCCAGTAGATCTTGCTGGAGCCGGTACGGGTCTCCGCTCCGTCCCGGCCCGTACGCACCGGCACCGGGCCGTACTTGAGCGTCTTGCCGTCCTGGATCCAGCTGAGCTGCCGGGTCAGGTCGACACAGGCGATCCGGCCCTTGTTCGTCGGGCACTTGCCGGCCTTGTTCGGGTTCTTGCCCGCGGCCCGCTGCGCGAGCATCGTCGACATGGTGCGCCAGGTCAGCGGACCGGCGTAGCCCATCGTCGGGGTGATCCCGTGCGTGCGCTGGAAGCTCTGGATGGCCTTGCAGTCGGCGAGCGACTGACGCCCGTCGGCCGTCCGGCCGAGGAACTTCTCCACCTGCTTCTGGTACGGGCCGGTCGTCACGTTGCAGGACGACGCCGCCTGTGCCGGGGCGGTACCCACGGCCACCGTCAGCGGTACCACCAGGGACGTGACCGCGAGGCCGAGCCCGGCTCTTTTCCTCATCGTCGCGCGCGTGTTCATGATGACGCTCAACTCCCCCTTCGCTCTTCTGTGTTATGACGCTTTCGAAGGGTTGGACAGTTGCACCGGGAAGGGAACGGGTCAAGTGCGGGCCGCATACGGCGGCGCCCGGGACCGATTCGGTCCCGGGCGCCGTGCGTGTCTTCACGCCTTCCCGTATTCACCTCTTGAAGGGTTCGCGCCCCGAAGCGTCCCCGGGCCGCGGGCTCCCCGGCCCGTGGGCCGTGGTGCCGTCGTGCCGTCGTGCCGTCGTGCCGTCGTGCGTCAGACGGTCGCCAGCCGGTGGCGCCGCTCGGCGGCACGCGCGCTGTGCGACCCGTACAGGGTGATCGACACGACGCCGAACACCGCCACCAGACCGATCGCGACCGTCCCGGACCAGCCGCCCGAGTGGAAGGCGACCGCGCCGAGCGTGCCGCCGACGCTGCTGCCCAGGTAGTACGCCGACTGGTAGAGCGCCGAGGCCTGCGCGCGGCCCGTCTTCGCCGTACGGCTCACCGAGGACGAGGCGACCGCGTGCCCGGCGAAGAAGCCGGCCGTGATCAGGACCAGGCCCGCGAGGATCAGGGGCAGCGTGTCGGCGAGCGACAGCAGCAGACCGGACGTCGTCGCCCCGACCGCGAGATAGAGCGCGCCGCGCCGGCCCATGCGGCCGACCAGCTTGCCGGCCGCCGCCGACGAGACCGTACCGACCAGGTAGATCAGGAAGATCGAGCCGACCACGCCCTGCGGGAGCGAGAACGGGGCCTCGGTGAGCCGGTAGCCGATCACCGTGTACACGGCGCCGAACACCGTCATGAACAGCGCGCCGATCGCGTACAGCCGGACGAGCAGCGGGTCGGCCAGATGACCGCGCACGGTCCGGCCCAGTGCCTTCGGGTTCAGCGAGGCGGGCGTGAAGTGCCGCGCCGGCGGGATGAGGAAGCGGAACGCGACCGCGCAGGCCACGGCCAGCAGACCGACGGCCGCCAGACCCGCGCGCCAGCCCCACAGCTGGGCCACCCAGCCGGTGAGCAGCCGGCCGCTCATGCCGCCGATCGAGTTGCCCGCCACGAACAGGCCGATCGCCGCGATCAGGGCCCTCGGCCGTACCTCCTCGGCCAGGAACGCCATCGCCGAGGCCGGCACACCGGCCAGCGCCGCGCCCTGGAGCGCGCGCAGCACGATCAGGGACTCCAGGTTGGGGGCGAGCGGCACCAGCAGGGCGAGCGCCACCGCGACCGCGAGCGAGGCCGTCATCATCTGGCGGCGGCCGAACCGCTCGGACAGCGCGCTCAGCGGCAGGACGCACAGGGCGAGCGCGCCGGTCGCGCCGGAGACCGTCCAGGAGGCGGCCGAGGCGGTGGCGCCGAACTCGGCGGAGACGGCCGGGAGCAGGGCCTGGGTGGAGTAGAGGAGGGCGAAGGTGGCCACTCCGGCGGCGAACAGCGCCAGGCTGAGGCGGCGGAAACCGGGGGCGCCGGGGGCCAGGCGGGTGTCGTCCGCCTCGCGTGCGGCGGCGGCTGCGGCCTTGCGGGCCGCGCAGACCCGGTGGGCGTCACGGGTTTCGCGGGCCTCGCGGGCCTCTGCGACCGCGTCGGCGTCGGCGTCGACACCGGTATCGGTGGAGGCGGCGACGACGGCGGCGTTCGCGTCGCGGAAACCGGGGGAATCGAGGGAATCGGTGGTGGTGCGGGAGTCGGCGACCGCGGGGTGGGCGGCCGCCTTGGTACTGGCGGAAGGCATACCCAGAACGTAGGCCGCCCGGTTTCATGCGTCCAATGCACGAACCTGCTGTAATCGTTCCTATGGTGCATGAGTACAGGTCACAGCCTCGTCTGTCATCGAACAGTAACGAAGAAGACATGGGACTGCTGCTTGCGCCGCGCCTCGCGTACTTCGCCGCCGTCGCCCGCCACGAGCACGTCACCCGGGCCGCCGCCGAGATGGGCGTCCCCCAGTCCACGCTCTCGCGGGCCATGGTCCGGCTTGAGGAGGACCTCGGCGTCACCCTCTTCGCCCGCCGCGGCCGTACGGTCGCGCTCACCCCGGCCGGTCGCCGCTTCCTCGGCGGCGCCGAACGCGCCCTCGCCGAGGTGGAGCGTGCCGCGGGCACCGTACGCGACGACGCCGACCCCACCGCCGGCCGGGTCGCCTTCGGCTTCCTGCACACCATGGGCTCCGAGACGGTGCCCGCCCTCATCCGCGCCTTCCGGGTCGACCACCCCGGCATCCGCTTCACCCTGGTCCAGAACTACGGCGAGGCCATGCTCGAACGGCTCCGGGCCGGCGAGCTGGACCTCTGCCTGACCTCGCCCGTCCCCGACGCCCCCGACCTCGTCGGCCGCCGTCTCGACGAGCAGCGGCTGCGGCTCGTCGTCCCCGAGGACCACCGGCTCGCCGGCCGCAAGCGCATCCGGCTCGCCGAGGCCGCCGACGAGTTCTTCGTGACCCTCGAACCCGGCTACGGGCTGCGCCGCATCACCGACGACCTGTGCGCCCGGGCGGGCTTCACCCCGCGCGTCGCCTTCGAGGGCGAGGAGGCCGAGACGCTGCGCGGACTCGTCGCCGCGGGTCTCGGCGTCGCGCTCCTGCCGCCCCCGGCGGTGGCGCGCCCCGGTGTCGTCGAACTCGGGGTCACCTCGCCGCGCGCCGCCCGCGAGATCGGCGTCGCCTGGCTCGACGGGCACCCGGACACCCCGCCGGTCGCCGCCTTCAAGAAGTTCCTGCTGAGCAAGCGGGGGAACCTGCTGCCGGAGTGACCGGCGCGCGGTGGAGTGACGGCGGGGCTGTGGCAGGGCGCGGGAGTGGCGTCAGGGGTTGACGTCAGCGGGCCGCGCCCGATCCGCCCGGACGGCGCAGGGAACGGCCGAAACCCGCCGCCAGCGGCATCCGCAGCCCCAGCGGCGGCGGCGCCGCCAGCGCGTCCGTCAGCGGTCGGCTGCGCGCGTGCCCGAACAGCGACGACAGGACGAAGTCGACGGCCAGCGCGTGGACTTCCGCGTGGTACTGGCGCAGGGCGTGGCCGTCCGCGTGCACCTCGAAGCGACAGGTGTCCCGGTTGGTCTTCTTCGCCCGCTCGGCGAACCGGAACGACAGCTCCGGATCCGTCCGGGCATCCCGCGTCCCGTGCACCAGGAGCACCCGCCGCCCCACCAGCTGCCGCACAGGCTCCGGCTCCGCAGCCCGGTCCTCCTCCGGCAGCCACGGCGCGAGGGCCAGCACCGCCGACACCGCGTCGTGCCCGCCCGCCCGCAGCGCCGCCCGCGCGCCCATGCCCCGGCCGGCCAGGCACACCGGGACGTCGCCGTACCGCCGTACCACCTCGGACACCGCCCATGCGGCGTCCGCCGCGAGCTGCGCGTCCGAACCGTTCCAGCCCCGGCCCCGGTAGCGGACCACATGCGCGACCAGACCGTCCGCCCGTCCCTCGCGCGCGAGCCGCCGCGCCAGCGGCAGCGCACCCGCGTGCGCCCGCGCGGACGGCCGCCGCCCCGACGCGGCCTCCCCGTCCGGCAGCAGCAGAACCACCCCGCCGGCCCCGGTGACGGGTTGCGTCGCGCCGACGGCCCGGCCGAGCCGGGGAGTCCGGGTGCCGGCCGTTCCCACGAGTGCGTTGTGCGCCATGACGGAACATTCTCAGAAGCGGAGGTGTACGTGACCCGTACGCGCGATCACTGTTGCGTATCGTCCGCTGGTGTTCGCCCGTCGAACACCTGTTTTCGGACGGGGAATTGCCCCGCCTCCGTCTGCAAGAGTTCGAAGCAGGTGATCTCCCCGATCGACTCGAAACCGCGTCGCGCGTACCACTCGATCGGCCAGTCGTCCTTCAACGCGGTCAGGAAAACGGTCGGACAGCCCTCGGCCGCCGCGATCCGCAGCGCCGTGTCCAGGACCACGCCCGCGTGCCCCTGCTTGAGATACGGCACCGCCGTGACCAGATCCTCGATCTGTGCGATACCCGACGCCGGATCCAGATACAGATCCGCCCACGACGCGACCTGACCGAACGCGTCGTGCGAGGCCAGGAACCGCACGTCGTCCGCGCCCCGCGGCCGGACCGCCCGGCGCTCCACCAGATCGCGGATCACCTCGTCCGAGGCGTTCGGCAGGAAATGACGCCAGGTCTCCGCCATCGGCTCGCGCAACGCCGGCAGCCCGACCTCTCGGGCTCCACCCTCGGCCGGGACGGGGCCGTGGTGGCGCATCACGGCCACGGTCGAACGGGTGTAACCGGCCTCCAGCAGCGGACCCGCGCAGGCGGCGGCGGTCGTGGCGTCCGGAATGGAGACGATGCGGAACGGGAGGTGGGACATCGCCTCGTCGACGAAGGCGGGGAGAGCGGTCGGGTCGGGGGAGGGGGTGCCGGTGACCAGGACGAGGTTGTTGCCGTGGGAGTGGCGGAAGGTGTCGTCGAGGGCGGCGAAGGCGCCGGGGAGGTCGAGGACGCGTTCGGCTTGGCGGCGGGTGAAGGTGGCGAGGAAGGCGTGGGCGCGTTGGAGGTCGGTCATGGGGGGAGGCTAGGCGCGGGGCGCGGGGGTGCGCTGGGGGTTTTGCGGGCGGGGCGCTGCGCTGAGCTGTGGGGGTGGCGCGGGTGCGGGGGCGCGGTCGGGGTTGCGGGGTGGTGCGCTGGGGGGTGTGGGTGGGTGCGCGTGGGCCGGTCCGGGGGTCGTGTTCTGCACTGCATGATTTACGGCGCGGAACCCTCGCTTGTGCGTGAGGCGTCCTCTTTCCGCGCCACAAATCACGCTTTACGTTTCGAACACGACCCCCTTCCCGGCCCCCCGCTCCCGTCCGCGTCGTGGCGCACCGCCCCGC
This sequence comes from Streptomyces sp. NPDC046203, assembly GCF_040646255.1. Classification (NCBI taxonomy): domain Bacteria; kingdom Bacillati; phylum Actinomycetota; class Actinomycetes; order Kitasatosporales; family Streptomycetaceae; genus Streptomyces; species Streptomyces sp. NPDC046203. Next base: position 118,950 of record NZ_JBEYZX010000005.1, read on the forward strand.
ACCCCTCCCGCTTGGGTGAGGGGAGGGGGTGCGCCCAGTGGGTGGGAGGGAGGTGGGTGGGTGGTGCAGGGGGTGGGCCGCCTCGGGGGAGAGGGAGAAGAAGGGATTGGGGGGCGGCTGTTGGGCCCCGGTACGGGTGCGGTGGGGGCGTACCGACTCTTTACGTGGCACGCCGGGTGTTCTACGCGCGTAGGCGCTACAGTGCGGAAATGACGAGCCAGATCCCCACCACACCCACCGCGGGCCAGATCCGCCGTGCCCCGAAGGTTCTGCTGCACGACCACCTCGACGGCGGGCTGCGGCCCGGCACCATCGTCGAGCTCGCCCGCGCGCAGGGCTACGACGCCCTCCCCGAGACCGACCCCGACAAGCTCGGCGTCTGGTTCCGGGAAGCCGCCGACTCCGGGTCGCTGGAGCGGTATCTGGAGACCTTCGCGCACACCTGCGCCGTCATGCAGACCCGTGAGGCGCTGATCCGGGTCGCCGCCGAGTGCGCGGTCGACCTGGCCGAGGACGGGGTCGTCTACGCCGAGGTCCGCTACGCCCCCGAGCAGCACCTGGAAGGCGGGCTGACGCTCGAAGAGGTCGTCGAGGCCGTCAACGAGGGCTTCCGGGAGGGGGAGCGGCAGGCGCGGGAGCTGGGGTACCGGATCCGGGTCGGGGCGCTGCTGACCGCGATGCGGCACGCCGCCCGCGCGCTGGAGATCGCCGAGCTGGCCAATAGCTACCGGGACGCGGGCGTCGTCGGCTTCGACATCGCGGGCGCCGAGGCCGGCTACCCGCCCACCCGCCACCTGGACGCCTTCGAGTACCTGAAGCGGGAGAACAACCACTTCACCATCCATGCCGGCGAGGCATTCGGCCTGCCGTCCATCTGGCAGGCGCTCCAGTGGTGCGGCGCCGACCGGCTCGGGCACGGCGTGCGGATCATCGACGACATCGAGGTCGCCGACGACGGCTCGGTCACCCTCGGCCGGCTCGCCGCGTACGTCCGCGACAAGCGGATCCCGCTGGAGCTGTGCCCCACCTCCAACCTCCAGACCGGGGCCGCCGCCTCGTACGCCGAGCACCCGATCGGGCTGCTGCGCACGCTCCACTTCCGGGCCACCGTCAACACCGATAATCGGTTGATGAGCGGCACCAGCATGAGCCGGGAATTCGAATTCCTGGTCGATGCCTTCGGGTACACGCTCGACGACATGCAGTGGTTCACTGTCAATGCGATGAAATCAGCGTTCATTCCTTTCGATGAACGACTGGGCATGATCAACGATGTCATCAAGCCCGGATATGCCGAGCTGAAGTCCGAATGGCTGTTCCAGCAGACCGCTGTCACCAGCGACTCTTCTCGCGGCAACGGCTGATCAAGGGGCAAGGGGCGGGAATCGATGCGGTCGGGCGAGCCACGCCCGGCCGCATTTCGGTGTTTGCGGGGCGGGCGTTCGATGGTTACGTTTCATAGCCACTCGCTTTTCCCGTGCATTCCCCGCTCCGCGATTCCCGAGATTACCGAGGAAGTTTTCTGATGAAGCAGTCCGCCGCCAAGAAGCTGGGTGTCGCCGTTCTGGGTGCCGCTTTCGCCGCCACCGCCGCCGGTACGGCCTCGGCCGCCCCGGTCCCGCAGCCGGCCACCCCGGACCCGCTGGCCCTGGCGTCCAAGCTCATCCCGGGCGGTCAGAGCCTGGCCCAGGCCCCGCAGCAGGCCACCCAGGCCCTCGGTCAGGCCCCGCAGCAGGCCACCGAGGCCCTCGGCCAGGGCACGAAGACCCTGCCCGGCGCGCTCGGCCAGCAGAACCTCCAGGGCGAGGTCGGCAAGCAGACGTCGAGCCTGCCGCTGGATGGCGTCAAGTCCGGTCTCGGCAAGACCCCGCTGGGCTCGGTCGGCGGTCTCCTCGGCGGTCTGCCGCTCAAGGGCCTGCCCCTCGGCGGCCTCCCGCTCTGATCCCCCGCGCGCATCCGATTCCCCGCGCGCTCCGAGATCCCGCGCGTGCTCTGAATCCCGCGCACCCCGCACGCACGAAGGGCGCCCGTCCGGTCTGACCGGACGGGCGTCCTTCTCATGGCGGGGGTGCGCCGATGGCGGGGTTCGCGAGGGGTCGGGTTACCAGGCCGAGCTCGACGTCTTCTCCTCGGGCAGCAGCACCCACAGCGCCAGGTAGAGCAGGAACTGCGGGCCCGGCAGCAGACACGAGACGAGGAAGATCAGTCGCATCGTGTTCGAGGAGATGCCGAAGCGCCGGGCCAGACCCGCGCACACTCCAGCGATCACGCGTCCGTCGCGGGGGCGGGCAAGTGTGGCCATGGTGGGCTCCTTCGTTCGGTTCCGGAGGATCGGGATGTCCGCTCTCGGATGACTCCATCCTGCCGCCCGGGGGCCGTGCGAAGCGTCGCTCTACGGGGCGATCCCGACCCTGGGAATCGTCGGGGTCGGGCCCTGAGGGGACCCGGGGCGCCCGCCCCGGGAGGAGGACGCGCCCCCGGGGTGCGCCACGGAGCGTGCGACGGTGTGTGTACGGGACGCCGGACCGGACGAGGTACGGGACCCCGGACCGTACGGCCTGCCGGGCCTGCCGGGCCTGTTCGGACGGCCCCGGGGTCCTGTGTGTGCCTCCGGGGCGGATACGCGGCGCAGCCGGGCCCGGCCGGCCGGGACCACGAGGACGTGCGCGAGCGCGACGCCCGCCGTGTTCAGGAAGACCGAGTCCACGTCCACGACCTGGCCCGGAACCGCGGTCTGGAGCAGTTCGACGGCCATGGACACCAGCGCCCCGGCCGCCGTCGTACGGGCCAGCGACGCCCACGGCGAGACCCGCAGCCGCCCGTCGGCCATCGGCAGCAGCACCCCGAGCGGGGCCATGAGCAACAGTCCGTCGCCGATCCGGCGCGCCGCCTCGGCGGGGCCGAGCGCCAGGTCGGCGCGCAGTCCGGCCAGGGGGGTCAGATTCGGCGCGGTCACCCAGGCCACGTCCCGCGGCCTCAGCGCCACCCAGGCGACGATTCCCAGATGCGCGAGGAGGAGCACGAACCCCGCCACACGTACGACCGGGGCGGTCTTGCCGCCCGCATTGCCTGCATTGCCCGAACCTTGACGCTGCACGCACCCCAAGACGCGCCCCTTGGCCGAATCGGTTCCGCACAAGGTTCCGCAGGACCGTTTCGGGGGAGAGGTCACCCCCGCCTCCGGCCCCCTCCCCGGTCCCTCCGGGGTAACCCTGAGACGCCTCTCAGGGTTGCCCCCAGGACCCCTGGGGTCCCCTCACTGGCCGGGGCCCATGGTCGGAAACCTCATGGCCGGGAAGCCCGGCCCACGTCCTCAGGGGCGCGACGACGGCACCGGGGACTCCGGTCGTTCCCTCAGCTGTTCCGTACAGCGGTAGCGGCGCGGCTCGTACGGGCCAGGACCGCCCAGCACCACCGTGTCGCCGCCCGCCCCCGCCGCGCTCTCCGCGAAGGTGCACACGAGCTGCGCGAGCGCCGCCGCCGGCAGGTCCTCGGGCTGACGGCTCAGCCGCAGCGTGGCCGCCGGGTCGCCCCGGCGCGGGCCGCTCACCGTCAGCGTCCCCTGGGCGGCCGACGAGAAGCCCGCCTGCCGCTCGCCCTCCGACGGCTCGGACGTCAGCTGGGCGAGCAGCGCCGCGGCCGTACGGACCGGGTCGTCACTCGCCTTCTCCTCGGGCAGCGACGAACCGCGCTCCACCCGCTCAAGCTGGGCCCCGCACAGCAGGTACACCCGCAACGGCACCCCGCGCGGCCCGGGCGCGACCCCCTCGGACCGCGTCCCACCGGCACCGGTGTCCGATCCCGCACCCGCGCTCCCGCCCTCGGTCAGCGTTCCGCTTTCCGTCGTCCCGCCGGCCGCCGCCTCGCACGGCACCCGTGAGGGCGCCGCGCCCGCGTCCACCGGGATGGATGTCGTCCGGATCCCGCAGCCCGCGAGCAGGGTGGCGGCGGCCAGGGCTATGAGCCCGCTCGCCGCGCCCCGTCGTCCCGTACGGCGACGCCTCAACTCTCCTCCACCTCGCCCTGGCCACCGCGCCCGGCCCGCAGTTCCCGCGCGACTCCCGAAGCGTCCCGGGGCAGCCGCAGGACGAACACCGCGCCGTCCACCCGTCCGTCCGCGTCCGTCGAGTTGGACGCGGTGATCGAGCCGCCGTGGATCAGCGCGTTCTCCATGGCGATCGACAGACCGAGACCGCTGCCGTCCGACCTCGGCCGCGACGCGCTCGCCTTGTAGAAGCGGTCGAAGACATGCGGCAGCACCTCCTCGGGGATGCCGGGCCCGTGGTCGCGCACCGCGATCACCAGGTCCTCGCACTCCCGGAAGTCCGGCCCGGAGTCCTCGTCCACCTCGTCGTCGGGCCCGTCGTGCCGACCGTTCCCGTCGTGCCGGCCGTGGCCGTCGCGTCGACCGTGCCCGTCGCGTCCCTCGTAACCCTCATATCCGTCGTGCCCGTCCGTCCGGTCGGCGCGCTCGGCCCGCTCGGCCCGCTCGGCGCGCAGCTCGGCGCACTCCGGCCGTTCGGAGTGCTCCGTCCGTACCGACACCCGCACCGGCGAGCCGCCGTGCTTCAGCGCGTTGCCGATCAGGTTGGCCAGGATCACGTCGAGCCGGCGCGGGTCGAGCCGGGACACGATCCCGCGCTCCGCGTCCAGGTCGACCGCGTCCAGCCAGGCCCGCGCGTCGATGCAGGCGGTGATCTGGTCGGCGATGTCCACGTCGTCGAGGACCAGCCGGGCGGTGCCCGCGTCGAAGCGGGTCACCTCCATCAGGTTCTCGACCAGGTCGTTCAGCCGGCGCGTCTCGCTGACCACCAGCGCCACGGCCGGTTCGATCATCGGGTCGAGCGTGTCCTGCTCGTCCTCCAGGACCTCGGTGACGGCCGTCAGCGCGGTCAGCGGGGTGCGCAGCTCGTGCGACATGTCGGCGACGAAGCGGCGGCTGGCCTCCTCGCGCGCGCTCATGTCCGCGACCCGTTTCTGCAACGACTCGGCGGCGCTGTTGAACGTACGCGACAGATCGGCGAGTTCGTCGGTGCCGGAGACCCGCAGCCGGGTGTCCAGCTTGCCCTCGCCGAGCCTGCGGGCGGCCTCGCCGAGCCGGTGCACCGGCCGCAGCACCGTGGTCGCCGCGACCTGCGCGAGCAGCACCGAACCGATCACGGCGAGACCGGTGGCGATGCCGAGCGACCAGGACAGCGAGTTGAGATCGGCCTTCTCCGCGGCGAGCGACTTGAACATGTAGCCCGTCGGCCCGCCGCCGTCGATCTTCGTGCCGCCGACCAGGTACGGCGTCGAACCGCGCTGGGTGCGCTGCCAGAAGAGGTGGTACGGGAACGCGTTGGCGTCCGTCACCGCCCGCTTGGTCCGCACCGCCGTGCGCAGCGACTGCGGTACGTCCGCCAGCGTGAACTGGTCCGGGTCGGAGGCCCCCACGATCGGCTTGCCCGCGTCCCGCTCGCCGACGAGCAGCACGCTGTAACCGGCCGTCCCGCTCGCCATCTGCTCGGCGGTGCGCCGCAGTTCCTCCTGGGTGGGCCGCAGCGGCAGGGTCGCCGCCCGGTTCTGCATCTCCTGCCGGAAGCCGTTGAGGGCCGCGTCCTGGGTGCGCTTGAGGACGGCCTCGCGATTGAGCCAGTACGCGATGCCCGACGCCGACACGGCCGCGGTGAGCGCGACCAGCGCGAAGACGACGACGAGCCGCAGCCGCAGGCTGGTGAAACGGAGCACCGACACGATCCCCTTGCTCACGCAGGGACGTCCAGCCGGTAGCCGACACCCCGGACCGTACGGATCAGGGTCGGCGACGACGGTACGTCCTCGACCTTGGCCCGCAGCCGCTGGACGCACGCGTCGACGAGCCGCGAGTCGCCCAGGTAGTCGTGTTCCCACACCAGCCGCAGCAGCTGCTGGCGCGACAGCGCCTGCCCCGGTCGGCGGCTCAGCTCCAGGAGCAGCCGCAGCTCGGTCGGCGTGAGCTGGAGGTCCTCGCCGTTCTTGGTGACCGTCATCGCCGAGCGGTCGATCACCAGCGAGCCGAAGGTGGCGGAGTCGGTGGACTCGCGCTCCCCGCGCCGCAGCACCGCGCGGATCCGGGCGTCGAGCACCCGGCCCTGCACGGGCTTGACCACATAGTCGTCGGCACCCGACTCCAGACCCACGACGACATCGATGTCGTCGCTGCGGGCCGTGAGCAGGATGATCGGCAACTGGTCCGTGCGCCGGATCCGGCGGCACACCTCGAACCCGTCGATACCGGGCAGCATCACATCCAGCACGACCAGATCGGGCCGCTGCTCCTTCAGCAGCTGCAGGCCGTCCTCACCCGTCGCCGCGGTGGCCACACGGTGGCCCTGGCGGGACAGGGAGAGTTCGAGCGCCGTGCGGATGGCGTCGTCGTCCTCGATCAGCAACAGGAAAGGCACGGACTCATTCTGTCGCATGCGGCCGTCGGAGTTCGACCGTCCGGTCATCACGGGGTACGGACGACACCCGGATCCAGGGCGCCCTGTGACACGTCTGTGACAGTCGGGGGACACCTCCATGAAGTCGGCCGGGCAGGCTGTTCGACATCGAGACGGACCGAAACGAACTCCACACGACGGGGGGCGCGAGATGAACACCCTGCACGGCAGCAGCTCGAGCGCGGTGGCCACGCGTCTGCACGACGTCGCGCGGAGCACGGAGAAGTCCGGCGGTGTGAACGGGCGGGGGTGCGTTCGCGGCGTCGGACGTCAGCGCAAGGCGCCTTACATGGTCGCCGTCGCTGACGGGGGAGCGGTGTACGGGGAGGCCACGGGGGAGCGTTCCGCCCGGGCGAAGGCGGAGGCCGCCGAGGCGGCCTTCACGGCCTACGTCCAGGAACGCCGGGCCTCCCTGTACGCCACCGCCTACCACCTGACCGGTGACCGGTTCGAGGCCGAGGACCTGCTCCAGAGCGCGCTGTTCTCCACGTACCGCGCCTGGGACCGGATCAGCGACAAGGCCGCGGTCGGCGGCTATCTGCGCCGGACGATGACCAATCTCCACATCAGCGCGTGGCGCCGGCGCAAGCTCAACGAGTATCCGACCGAGGAGCTGCCGGAGACGGTCGGCGAGACGGACGCGATGCGCGGCACCGAGCTGCGCGCCGTCCTCTGGCAGGCCCTGGCCCGGCTGCCCGAGCTGCAGCGCACGATGCTGGTGCTGCGGTACTACGAGGGCCGCACCGATCCGGAGATCGCGGACATCCTCGACATCAGTGTCGGCACGGTGAAGTCGAGCATCTGGCGGTCGCTGCGGCGGCTGCGCGAGGACGAGGTGCTCAGCTTCGGACGTGACGAGCAGGAGTCCTTCGGCGAGCTGGTCGCCTGAAGGACGTACGGGGGAAAGTAACGGGGGAAGTACGGGGGAAACGCAGGAAAACGGGTGCCGCGCGCGAGCGCGGGACACGGGGGAGCACAACGGCGAGGGCCGGACAGGCGGGGGACCTGTCCGGCCCTTCGTCGTGTGTCGTGCCGAGGTGTCCTGGCTGGTGGCCGGTGGCCCGTGGCCCGTGGCCCGTGGCCCGTGGCCGGTGGCCGGGTGCGGCGTCGTGGGGACGCCGCACCCGGGGCGGGACACGGTGCGCGGTTACCGGGCCCCGCTACTGGGGCTACTGAGGTGCCGGTACGCGGCAGCGGCCCGCGGCGGCTGCGGCGAGCCGGCCCAGGGCCTCGTCCGGACCGCACGGGTGGGCGCCGAGCGCGGACTGACGGGCGACGATGGCCCGCTCGGCCCGCATCAGTCGCCAGCCGCGGCGCAGCAGGAACGGCACCGACTTGCGGCCCTCGCGCAGATCGCGCGCCAGCCGGCGGCGGAAGGTCGTCGACGGACGGCCGCGCAGACACAGCGCGTCGGCCAGGACGCCGGCTTCCCGGCAGCGGTCCACGATGTCGGCGGCGAAGATGCCCTCCGCCACGAACAGCGCGGTGCGGCCGATGTCCAGCGACTCGTGGTCGACCCGGGAGCTGGTGGAGATGTCGTACACGGGCACGTCGGTCCGGCCCGTACGGCACAGCGCCTCGATCGCGGCGACGGCGGCGTCCGCGTCCCAGGAGGCGGGGGAGTCCCAGTCGATGTCCGAACTGCCCCCGACCAGCGGGAGCGTGGGATCGTCGCCCTCTTTGTAGAAGTCGTCGAGGCGCAGGACGGGCAGCCCGGTGCGGGCGGCGAGGGACGACTTGCCGGAGCCGGAGGGACCCGTCAGCAGAACGACCCGGGTCGGTATCGGTTGGGAACTCACGGGACACCAGTGTGAAGCATTCCCCCGTGCAGGGGACCCCCGAGGCCACCCGTTGGTATCGAGCATCACACCTCCACTACTGTCGGTGCCCGCTCGACCACTCTTCGGATCCTGGAAGGACCCCCATGGCGCGTCACGCAGCCCCCCGGACCTCTCGCCGCAGTGCCCTGCTGAAGGCCGGACTGACCGTCACGGCGGCCGGCGCGGCCGTGTTCGGCGCGGGCGCCGCCGCACAGGCCGCCCCGGCCGCCCCCGCCGACGGGGGGATGGCCGGTGTGGGCCAGACGCTCGACACGCTGACCGGTGGCGCCGGCGGTACCGGCGCCTCCCTGGCGGGCGCGGGCAAGGGCCTGGCCTCGGTGACCAACCTCCAGCTCGACCCGCTGGCCAACACCGGTGTCGACCCGCTCGACAACGGACTCGGCACCCAGGTCGCCGACTTCCAGCCGGTCGGCACCCAGTTGGTCACCGACCACCTCACGCGGGGCGGCGCGATCGCCGACCTGCCGCTGGCGGGGCCGCTGACGCAGTCGCTGCTGGCGTAAGGCGCCCGAGGGTCTGTGATCAGGCTCCGGGCGCTCCGGATATCCCGGACGCCTCCCGGGCGGCGCACCCCGCGCCGGGAGGCGTCCGGTTTTCGCGTTCCGGTGCGGGTGCGGGTGCGGGTGCGGGTGCGGGTGCGGGTGCTGGCGCGGGGCGGGCGGCGAGCCACCCGCACAGGGCCGCGAGCGGGAGTTCGGCGGCCACGGCCATGGCGGCGGCGACGGCCCGTTCCGGTCCGGGGGCGGCGGTGGCGAGGTCGACGCAGGCGTCGGCGAGCAGAAGGAGCGCCGCGGCGGCCGCGGGGGCGCGGTGACGGGGGTCGAAGCGCGACAGCAGGCTTCCGGCGGAGAACAGCGCGGCGGCCTCCAGGGCGTCGAGGGCGATCCAGGCGGCGGCCTCGGCGGGCGGCAGGGTGCCGGCGAGGTAGCCGGTCCAGGGCAGCAGGGCGAGGGCCGCGCCCATGAGGAGACGGCCCTGCCAACGGTGGCCGAGGCCGGGCCGGGACGTGTCGGTGGTGGCACGACCCGGCCTGACGGGAAGGACGTTGAAGGTGGCGATGGTCATCCGGCGGTTCCTTCCGGTGCCGTGAACCCGGCCGTCGGGCTCGTGTTCCACCCTCCGGTCCGCCGCGCGCCAAGTCGGTAACGCGGCTGTCCGACTTGGGGTGGCACTGGCACCACCCCCGGGGCGGACGGTGACTTCATGGCGGACCGCGCCGACCGGCATCTACGGTGAGGCCATGAAGATCCCGCCCCGGGCGCGGCGCGCACTCACCCGTCTGACGCGCGACGTGTCCTTCCTCGCGCTCGGGGCACCGCTCCATCTGTTCATGGGATTCCAGCTGCTCATGGAGTTCGGTCTCGGGCGGGACATCATCGAGGGCGACGACAGCGACGGACCGGTGGCGCTGGGGTTCATGCTGCTGCTGACGACGGCCTGCGTGCCGTTGCTGACGGCTGCTCAGATGTGGCGCTTCCGGCGGCTGCTGGGGATCGGCATCCGGCGCCCCGGGTGGCGGCGGCTGTGGCGCCAGTTCGGATACCACGGCCCGGCCGGGACGCTGTTCGGCTGGCTCGAACTGCTCGTGGTGGGGCTGCTGTCGGCCGGGGCGGCCGCCTTCCTCGCCCCGGTGTGGATCTACGCGCTGCCCGAGCGGTGGCAGGTCGCCGGCCTCGGCTCCACCGCGCAGGGGGTCTGTCTCTTTGTGGCGGGGCTGATCGTTCTGGCCGCTGCCCCGGTCGCGGCCGCTGCCCTCGTACGCCTGGAGGTGCGGGTGGCTCCCGGGCTGCTCGGCCGGGACGCGGAGGAGGACCTGGTACGGCGGGTCGTCGACCTCACCGAGAGCCGGGCCGGGGCGGTGGACGCCGCGGACGCCGAACGGCGGCGTATCGAGCGGGACTTGCACGACGGCGCGCAGCAGCGGCTGGTGTCGCTGGCGCTGAATCTCGGGCTGGCCAGGGCCACGCTGAAGGATCTGCCGCCCCAGGCGCGCGAGGTGATCGACGCCGCGCACCGGGAGGCCAAAGAGGCGATCGAGGAGCTGAACAGTCTGGTGCGCGGACTGCACCCCGCCGTCCTCGACGAACTCGGCCTGGACGCCGCCCTGTCCGGACTCGCGGCCCGCGCGCCGCTGCCCGTACGGCTGAGGGTGGACCTGTCGCGGCGGCCCGCGCCGGCGGTGGAGGCGGTCGCCTACTTCGTGGTGTCCGAGGCGCTGACCAACGTCGCCAAGCACGCGCGGGAGGCGACCCGGGCGGAGGTGACCGTGGCCCTGCTGGGCGGGATACTGCGGGTGGTGATCGCGGACGACGGACTGGGCGGGGCCGATGCCGTCAGGGGAAGCGGCCTGAGGGGACTCGCCCAGCGCGTGCGGTCGGTCGACGGCACCTTCCGGATGAGCAGTCCCGTGGGAGGACCGACCATGATGAACGTGGAGCTGCCGTGCCAGAACTGACAAGTGCCGCCGCTGGTAGGGGACATGAGGATCCACGAGTGCGGCGGGCGGTGATCGCCGAGGACTCCGTGCTGCTGCGGATGGGCCTGGTCAAGGTGGTGGAGATGGCCGGCTTCCAGGTGGCCGCCGAGGTGGGCGACGCCGAGGGGCTGCTCGCCGCCGTCGAGGAGCACCGGCCCGAACTGGCCCTGGTGGACGTTCGGATGCCGCCGGGCTTCACCGACGAGGGAGTGCGGGCCGCGCTGTCGATCCGCCGCGGCCGGCCGTCGACCGCCGTGCTGTTGCTCTCCCAGTACGTGGAGGAGCGCTACGCGGCCGATCTGCTCGCCTCCAACACCAGTGGCGTGGGCTATCTGCTCAAGCAACGGGTCGCGGACGTCGAGGAGTTCATCGAGGCGCTGCGACGGGTGGCGGACGGCGGCACCGCGCTCGATCCGCAGGTCGTGGCCCAGCTCCTGGTGCGGCGGGCGAGTGATCCGCTGGACCGGCTGACGGCCCGCGAGCGGGAGGTGCTCGCCCTCATGGCCGAGGGACGCTCCAACGCGGGGATCGCGGCCCGTCTCGTGGTGAGCGAGAGCGCGGTCGCCAAGCACATCAACAACATCCTGGCCAAGCTCGACCTGCCGAAGGCGGACGCCGACCACCGCCGGGTCCTGGCGGTGCTGCGCTTCCTCGGGGTGGGCGACCCCGGTCCGGCCCGGGCGTACTGACCCGGTGACCGGGTACGGGTCGGGCGTACGGACCCGGTCACCGGGTGCGCGTCGGGCGTACGGACGCGGTCACCGGGTACGCGTCGGGCGTACGGACGCGGTGGCCGTTCCGGCCATCCCCGTCCGTATGCCCGGTGTTCCGTCAGTAGGCGGAGCCGCTCGCGCCCAGCGAACCCGTCGGGTGCCAGACGGTCTTCGTCTCCAGGAACGCGGTCATGCGGTCCGTGCCCGGGGAGACGGTGAAGTCCTCCTCGGCGCGCGGGCGCAGGACGCGCTTCAGGTTGCCCGCCGCGGCGACCTGAAGTTCGCGGGCCAGCTCGGCGTCCGCGCCCGTCAGGTCGAGGGCGTTGACGTCGAGGTGGGCGGCCAGGTGCGGGCCCATCTCGGACGCCTTGCCGGACAGGATGTTGACCACGCCGCCCGGCAGGTCGGAGGTGGCCAGCACCTCGCCCAGCGAGAGCGCGGGCAGCGGGGCCCGCTCGGAGGCGACGACGACGGCCGTGTTGCCGGTCGCGATGACCGGGGCGATCACCGAGACGAGGCCGAGGAAGGACGACTCCTGCGGGGCCAGGACGGCGACGACACCGGTCGGCTCCGGCGTCGACAGGTTGAAGAACGGACCCGCCACCGGGTTCGCGCCGCCGACGACCTGGGCGATCTTGTCGGTCCAGCCCGCGTACCAGACCCAGCGGTCCACGGCCGCGTCGACGACCGAGGCGGCCTTCGACTTCGACAGGCCCTCGGCCTCGGCGACCTCGCGGACGAACTGCTCGCGGCGGCCCTCCAGCATCTCGGCGACGCGGTAGAGGATCTGGCCGCGGTTGTACGCGGTCGCGCCCGCCCAGCCGCCGAACGCCTTGCGCGCGGCGACGACGGCGTCACGGGCGTCCTTGCGGGACGACAGCGGCGCGTTGGCGAGCCAGCCGCCCTTCGAGTCGGTCACCTCGTACACCCGGCCGCTCTCCGAACGCGGGAACTTCCCGCCCACGTACAGCTTGTAGGTCTTGAAGACGCTCAGACGGTTATCGGACATCGAGGTACGCCTCCAGGCCGTGGCGACCGCCCTCGCGGCCGAAGCCCGACTCCTTGTAACCGCCGAACGGCGAGGTCGGGTCGAACTTGTTGAACGTGTTGGCCCAGACGACGCCGGCCCGGAGCTTGTTCGCCACCGCGAGGATGCGGGAGCCCTTCTCCGTCCAGATGCCGGCGGACAGGCCGTACTGGCTGTTGTTGGCCTTGGCGACGGCCTCGTCGGGGGTACGGAAGGTCAGCACCGACAGGACCGGGCCGAAGATCTCGTCGCGGGCGATGGTGTGCGCCTGGGTGACGTGGGTGAACAGCGTCGGGGCGAACCAGTAGCCGGCCGAAGGGAGTTCGCACGCGGCGCTCCAGCGCTCGGCGCCCTCCGCCTCGCCCTGCTCGACGAGCCGGGTGATCCGGGCCAGCTGCTCCGCGGAGTTGATGGCGCCGATGTCGGTGTTCTTGTCGAGCGGGTCGCCCAGGCGCAGCGTGGAGAGCCGGCGCTTGAGCGCGTCGAGCAGCTCGTCGTGGATCGACTCCTGGACCAGCAGCCGCGAGCCCGCGCAGCAGACCTGGCCCTGGTTGAAGAAGATGCCGGTGACGATGCCCTCGACGGCCTGGTCGATCGGGGCGTCGTCGAAGACGATGTTGGCGCCCTTGCCGCCCAGTTCGAGGGTGAGCCGCTTGTCGGTGCCGGCGACCGTACGGGCGATCTGCTTGCCGACGGCGGTGGAGCCGGTGAAGGCGATCTTGTTCACGTCCGGGTGCGCGACGAGGGCGGCGCCCGCGTCCCCGTAACCCGGAAGGATGTTGACGACACCCTTCGGCAGCCCGGCCTGGCGGCAGATGTCCGCGAAGAACAGGGCGGAGAGCGGCGTGGTCTCGGCGGGCTTCAGGACGACGGTGTTGCCCGCCGCGAGCGCTGGGGCGATCTTCCACGCCAGCATGAGCAGCGGGAAGTTCCACGGGATGACCTGGCCGGCCACGCCGAGCGGGCGCGGGTCGGAGCCGAAGCCCGCGTGGTCGAGCTTGTCGGCCCAGCCGGCGTAGTAGAAGAAGTGCGCGGCGACCAGCGGCAGGTCGGCGTCGCGGGTCTCCTTGATCGGCTTGCCGTTGTCCAGGGTCTCCAGGACGGCCAGCTCACGGCTGCGCTCCTGGATGATCCGGGCGATCCGGAAGAGGTACTTGGCGCGCTCGGCGCCGGGCAGCGCCGACCACTTCTCGAACGCCTTGCGGGCGGCCTTCACGGCCCGGTCCACGTCCTCGGCGCCCGCCTGGGCGACCTCGGAGAGGACTTCCTCGGTGGACGGGGAGACGGTCTTGAAGACCTTGCCGTCGGCCGCGTCGGTGAACTCGCCGTCGATGAACAGGCCGTACGAGGGCGCGATGTCGACGACCGAGCGGGACTCGGGCGCGGGCGCGTACGCGAACGGGGACGGGGACGCCGGGGTCTGGGCCGGGGCCGCCGGAGCGGAAGCGGAAGCAGGGGAGGAGGTCATGTGATCAGTCCACCGTCACGTAATCGGGGCCGGAGTAGTGGCCGGTCGCCAGCTTCTGACGCTGCATCAGCAGGTCGTTGAGCAGGCTGGAGGCGCCGAAGCGGAACCAGTGGTTGTCCAGCCAGTCCGCGCCCGCGGTCTCGTTGACCAGGACGAGGAACTTGATCGCTTCCTTGGTGTTGCGGATGCCGCCGGCCGGCTTCACGCCGACCTGGATCCCGGTCTGCGCGCGGAAGTCGCGCACGGCCTCCAGCATCAGCAGCGTGTTGGCCGGGGTGGCGTTGACCGCGACCTTGCCGGTGGACGTCTTGATGAAGTCGGCGCCCGCGAGCATGCCGATCCAGGAGGCACGGCGGATGTTGTCGTACGTGGACAGCTCGCCGGTCTCGAAGATCACCTTGAGCCGGGCGGCGTCGCCGCACTCGGCCTTGACGGCGGCGATCTGCTCGAAGACCTCCAGGTAACGGCCGGCCAGGAAGGCGCCCCGGTCGATGACCATGTCGATCTCGTCGGCGCCGGCGGCGATGGCGTCCCGGGTGTCCGCGAGCTTCACCGGGAGGGCGGCACGGCCGGCCGGGAAGGCGGTGGCGACGGAGGCGACCTTGACGTCGGAGCCCGCGAGGGCGGCCTTGGCGGTGGCCACCATGTCGGGGTAGACGCAGACGGCGGCGGTCGTCGGGGACGTACGGTCGCTCGGATCGGGGTGGACGGCCTTGGCGGCGAGCGCCCGGACCTTGCCCGGGGTGTCCGCGCCTTCGAGCGTCGTCAGGTCGATCATCGAGATGGCCAGGTCGATGGCGTACGCCTTGGCCGTGGTCTTGATCGAACGGGTACCGAGAGCGGCGGCGCGCGCCTCCAGGCCGACGGCGTCGACGCCGGGCAGCCCGTGGAGGAAGCGGCGCAGCGTGCTGTCGGACGCGGTCACGTCGGCGAAAGCATGAGCTGCGGGTGCAGTGGTGGGCATGGTCACCACTTGAGCATATCTACGCGCGTAGTAGCGCGTACAGGGCCCCTCCGTCCCGGGGGTCGGGGCCGCTGTGACGGCAGGGGTGCGGCTGCCGGGGGGACAGGGCGAGGCCCCTTCGTCCGCCCGCCCGGTGGCCTTCCCGGGGACCTTCCCGGGCCGGGCCGCGGGGCTCGTGGCGTGAGGGGGGACACAGAGGCTGGGGCGGCGGGGGAGGGCTGAGGCAGAATCGGGCGCATGACGAGCCCGACGCCTTCCGCGCAGCCCCCCGAGTCCGACTACGCGGACCGCGCCTTCCGCTCGCCGCTGGGCATCGCGGGAGGGGTCTTCCTGGTGCTCCTCGCCGTGTTCTTCGGCGTGGACGTGATGCTGAACGGCCACGGCAACTCGCCGTGGATCGCGCTTGCCGGACTGATCCTCGTGATCCCGCTGATCATCGCCTTCACCATCCGCCCGGTCGTCCAGGCCGGCGAGGAGCGGCTGCGCGTCCGCAACCCCTTCCGTACCATCACCCTGCCGTGGGGCGAGATCGCCGACGTCCGGGCCGGCTACTCCAGCGAGGTGTTCACCCAGGCCGGCCGCAAGTACCAGCTGTGGGCCGTCCCCGTCTCGCTGCGCCAGCGCAAGCGGGCCGCGCGCCGGGCCGCCCGCGCCTCCCAGGACGACCCGCACGGCCGTACCTCGGTCAGCGCCAGCGTCACCGACCGCGACAGCCGCGTCGCCCCCGCCGACCAGACGATCGCCGACCTGCGCGAGATGGCCGAGCGGCTCGGCGGCCGG
Source organism: Streptomyces sp. NPDC046203 (assembly GCF_040646255.1). NCBI lineage: Bacteria > Bacillati > Actinomycetota > Actinomycetes > Kitasatosporales > Streptomycetaceae > Streptomyces > Streptomyces sp. NPDC046203. Next base: position 134,680 of record NZ_JBEYZX010000005.1, read on the forward strand.
CCGGAGGCCCAGGGCGAGGTGCAGGTGCGCTGGGCGTACGAGGTGATCTCGCCCGCCGTGGTGGGCCTGGTCCTCTGGGTGATCCTCGCGGCGATGAGCTGACGGGAGCCGGTGAGCCGACGGAAGCCGGTGAGCTGACGGGCCGATCGCTCGGCGGACCGAGGTGGTCGATCGGCCGGGGTGGTTGATCAGCCAAGGTGGCCGATCGGCCGAGGTGGTGGGGTAGCCCGGTCCGGTGGGAGCAGCCCGGTCCGGCGGGGCCGCCGGTCCGGCGCGAACAGGACGTGAAACGGCCACAGGGCCCGTACGGGACGAACCGTACGGGCCCTGTGGCCGTTCACCGGGTTTTCCCCGGAAATTCAGAGCCCGGCGGCCTCGGCCAGGTCCCGCTTCAGCGCGGCCAGCAGCTCCGTCGCCGTCGCCCGTGCCGGGGCCAGCGCGGTCGCGTCCGCGACCGGCACCACGACCTCCAGGTAGCACTTGATCTTGGGCTCGGTGCCCGACGGACGCACGATCACCCGGGCCTTGTAGTCGCCCTCCAGGTGGTAGCGCAGCCCGTCCGTCGGCGGCAGCGACTCCGTCCCCTTCGCCAGGTCCTCCGCCGTCGCCACCGTCAGACCCGCCAGCCGGACCGGCGGCTTCTCGCGCAGCGCCGCCATCGCGTTCGCGATGATCCCCAGATCCCGCACCCGCACCGACAGCTGGTCCGTGGCGTGCAGCCCGTGCGCGACCGCCAGGTCGTCGAGCAGGTCCGTGAGCGTACGGCCCTGCTCCTTCAGCACCGACGCCAGCTCCGTGACCAGCAGCGCCGCCGTGATGCCGTCCTTGTCGCGGACGCCCTCCGGGTCGACGCAGTAGCCCAGCGCCTCCTCGTAGCCGTACCGCAGGCCCTCGACCCGCGCGATCCACTTGAAGCCGGTCAGCGTCTCCTCGTACCCGACCCCGGCCGCCTCCGCGATCCGCCCGAGCAGCGACGACGACACGATCGACTCCGCGAAGACACCCGACGCGCCCTTCGCCACCAGGTGCGCCGCGAGCAGCGCGCCCACCTCGTCGCCGCGCAGCATCCGCCAGCCGCCCTCGACGCCCGCGTCCGGCACCGCCACCGCACAGCGGTCCGCGTCCGGGTCGTTCGCGATCACCAGATCCGGGTCCACCGCCCGCGCCGCCTCGAACGCGAGGTCCATCGCACCCGGCTCCTCCGGGTTCGGGAACGCCACCGTCGGGAACGCCGGATCCGGCTCCGCCTGCTCGGCCACCAGCGCCGGCGGCTCGAAGCCCTGCCGCGCGAACGCCGCCGTCAGGGTCTCCTTGCCGACACCGTGCATCGCCGTGTACACGGTCCGCGCCGTGCGCGGCGAACCCGGCGTCAGCACCGCGTCCGTACGCTCCAGATACGTCGCCAGGACCTCGTCGCCCAGCGTCTCCCAGCCGCCGTCCGGCCGGGGCACGTCCGCCAGCGCCCGCACCGCGTCGATCTCCGCCGCGATCTCCGCGTCCGCCGGCGGCACGATCTGCGAGCCGTCGCCCAGGTACACCTTGTAGCCGTTGTCGCGCGGCGGATTGTGGCTCGCGGTCACCTCGACACCCGCGACCGCGCCCAGATGCCTTATCGCGAACGCCAGCACCGGCGTCGGCAGCGGCCGGGGCAGCACCGCCGCGCGCAGACCGGCGCCGATCATCACCGCGGCGGTGTCCCGGGCGAAGTCCGCCGACTTGTACCGGGCGTCGTAGCCGACGACCACCAGGCCGTCCGTCTGCCCCTTCGCCTTCAGGTACGCGGCGAGGCCGGCGGCGGCGCGGATCACGACGGCGCGGTTCATCCGCATCGGGCCCGCGCCCAGCTCGCCGCGGAGACCGGCGGTGCCGAACTGGAGCGTGCCGGCGAAACGGTCCGCCAGCTCGGCGTGGTCCCCGCTGTCGAGGAGCGCGGCCAGCTCGTCACGGGTCTCCGGGTCGGGGTCCTCGGCGAGCCACGCCTGGGCCCGGGCGAGGAGGTCGTCCTGCGTCACGGTGGTGAGCCTTTCGGGAATTGCGGGCGGGTGTCGGGTGTCGGGTGTCGCGTGGGGGCGTGGGGGCGTGGGGGCGTGGGGGCGGGGGTGCGGCGGTGCGGTGGCCGGGGAGGGGGCGCGTTCCGCACGGTGTGATGTACGGCGCGGTCGAACTTACTTTGCGCGTGAGGCGTTCTGGTTCCGCGCCACAGATCACGCTTCACCTTTCGCGCGCGATCCCCGCCCCGCCTGGGGGCTCCACTGACCGCGCCCCTGCTCCCTTACGGGATCAGGGGCGAGTGCCGTGCGGAAAATCCGGGACAGGACCCGGGTCGGACCCGGGATCAGATCCGGGACAGCACCTGGGTGAGGAGCTCGCCCATGCGGGTCGCCGAGTCGCGGCCCGCCTGGAGGACCTCCTCGTGGTTCAGCGGTTCGCCCGAGAGGCCCGCCGCCAGGTTGGTGACGAGGGAGATGCCGAGCACCTCGGCGCCCGCCTCGCGGGCCGCGATGGCCTCCAGGACGGTGGACATGCCGACCAGGTCGCCGCCCATGACGCGGACCATGTTGATCTCGGCCGGGGTCTCGTAGTGCGGCCCGGGGAACTGGACGTAGACGCCCTCTTCCAGGGTCGGGTCGATCTCCTTGCACAGCGCGCGCAGCGCCGGCGAGTACAGGTGGGTGAGGTCCACGAAGTTCGCGCCGACGATCGGGGAGGTGGCCGTCAGGTTGATGTGGTCGCTGATCAGGACCGGCTGGCCCGGGCGCATGCCCTCGCGCAGACCGCCGCAGCCGTTGGTGAGGACGACCGTCTCGCAGCCCGCGGCGACGGCGGTGCGCACGCCGTGCGCGACGGAGGCGACGCCCCGGCCCTCGTAGTAGTGGGTGCGGCCCAGGAAGACCAGGGCGCGCTTGTCGCCGATCTTGTAGGAGCGGACCTTGCCGCCGTGGCCCTCCACCGCCGGCGGCGGGAAGCCGGGCAGCTCGGTGACCGGGAACTCGGTCTCCGGCTCGCCGAGCACATCGGCGGCCGGCGCCCAGCCGGAGCCCATGACCAGGGCGACGTCGTGCTTCTCGACTCCGGTCAGCTCGCGAAGGCGCGCGGCCGCGGCGTCGGCGGCCTCGTACGGGGTGGCAGTTGCGTTCACTGGCTCTCTCGCCTCGGGGAGGGGGTCCGAGGGGAGCCCCGGACGGATTCGATACGCGCAGCAGCCTAGCCCGAGAAACCCTACGCGCGTAGATGACCGTCCTGGGAAGCCTCGGTCCTTGTGTCGTTGTTTCCGTCAAGAACCGGAAAAGTACCGTGATGCCGGGGTGTTCGGGGATATCGGGGATCGTCCCGATATGTGGAACATTCGTGCCCGGTCCGTCTGAGGCCGCACCCGGTCCGTCCGAAGCAGTGCCCGGCCCACCCGAGACCGTGCCCGCCCCGCCCCCGCCCCCCTCAGCAGGGGCGCTTGCGCAGCTCCATCACATAGTCGTGCGGCGCGCCCGCCGACTCCGCCGCGTCCGCGACCTCGCCCAGATAGCGGGCCGAGGGCAGCCCGCCCTCGTACGCGTTCAGCACGTACACCCAGGCCGACTCGTCGCCGTCCAGCGTGTGGACGCGCACCCGCATCCGCCGGTAGATGTCGAGGCCGACACCCTCCCAGCGGTCCATCGACTCCTCGTCCATCGGAGCGATGTCGTACAGCGCGACGAAGACCTGGGAGCGCGGCGCCTCCACGATCGTGGCGAGCGCCCCCTCCCAGCCCATCTGCTCCCCGCCGAAGGTCAGCCGCCAGCCGTTCAGCCAGCCGGTGCCGCGCAGCGGCGAGTGCGGTGCGCGGCGGCTCATCAGCCGCGCGTCGAGGTTGCCGGCGTAGGCGGCGTAGAGCGACATGGGATCGAGAGTACGGGAGGCCGCGCGGTCCGGGGCGAAGTCCGTGGTAGAGGAGGTACGACAGGGGCGCGCGAGATGCCGGGCGGGGCCCGGAAGGGGCCGAGGGAGGGCCGAAAGGCGGCCGGAGAAGAGCCGGGGGAGTGCCGGGGGAGTGCCGGAGACGGACCGGAGAAGCGCCGGGGAGGGGGTGCGGAGGCGCCGTGGAGCGGTCCCGTAGGAATCCGGATCGCCCCCGCCGAGTCGTTCGGCCGTGCGTACGGGACAATGGGCTACGCACTGAAGCGTGCACTTGAAGCGTGCGGGACAATGGCGTACGCACTGCAGCCCAGCGGGGTGACCCCCCGGCAGAACGAGAGCGCGAGGCGTAGATCCCAGTGACCCGGATCGTGATCATCGGCGGCGGACCCGGCGGATACGAGGCGGCCCTGGTGGGCGCCCAACTCGGCGCGGAGGTGACCGTCGTCGACTCCGACGGCCTCGGCGGCGCGTCCGTCCTGACCGACTGTGTCCCGTCCAAGACCCTCATCGCCACCGCCGAGGTGATGACCACCTTCGACTCCTCGTACGAGGAGCTGGGCATCATCGTCGCGGACGACACCCCGCCCCTGGAGCAGACCGCCCGGGTCGTCGGCGTGGACCTCGGCAAGGTGAACCGACGGGTGAAGCGCCTGGCGCTCGCCCAGTCGCACGACATCACCGCCTCCGTCACCCGCGCGGGTGCCCGGGTGCTGCGCGGTCGCGGCCGGCTGGCCGGGCGGCAGGCGGTCGACGGCTCCCGTCAGGTGATCGTCACGGCCGCGGACGGCACGGAGGAGACCCTGACCGCCGACGCCGTGCTGATCGCGACGGGCGGCCACCCGCGCGAGGTGCCGGACGCCAAGCCCGACGGCGAGCGGATCCTGAACTGGACCCAGGTCTACGACCTCAAGGAGCTCCCCGAGGAGCTCATCGTGGTCGGCTCCGGTGTCACCGGTGCCGAGTTCGCCGGCGCCTACCAGGCGCTGGGCTCCCGGGTCACCCTCGTCTCCTCCCGCGACCGGGTGCTCCCGGGCGAGGACCCGGACGCGGCGGCCGTCCTGGAGGACGTGTTCCGGCGCCGCGGCATGAACGTCATGGCCCGCTCGCGCGCCGAGTCCGCCAAGCGGGTCGGCGACCGGGTCGAGGTCACCCTGTCGGACGGCCGGGTCATCTCCGGCACCCACTGCCTCATGGCGGTCGGCGCCATCCCGAACAGCACCGGGATGGGCCTGGAGGAGGCCGGGGTCCGGCTGAAGGACTCCGGGCACATCTGGACCGACCGGGTCTCGCGCACCTCCGCCCCCGGCGTGTACGCGGCCGGCGACGTCACCGGCGTCTTCGCGCTCGCCTCGGTGGCGGCGATGCAGGGACGTATCGCCATGTACCACTTCCTCGGCGACGCGGTGACCCCGCTCAACCTCAAGACGGTCTCCTCCAACGTCTTCACCGACCCGGAGATCGCCACCGTCGGCTACACCCAGGCCGACGTGGACGCGGGCAAGATCGACGCCAAGGTCGTCAAGCTGCCGCTGCTGCGCAACCCCCGCGCGAAGATGCAGGGCATCCGGGACGGCTTCGTGAAGATCTTCTGCCGCCCCGGCACCGAGATCGTCGTCGGCGGTGTGGTCGTGGCCCCGCGCGCCAGCGAGCTGATCCACCCGATCTCGATCGCGGTCGACAACAATCTGACGGTCGAGCAGATCGCAAATGCTTTCACTGTGTACCCCTCCCTGTCGGGCTCGATCGCGGAAGTGGCACGGCAGTTGCAGACCCGAAAGGCGGCCGGCGAGGCGTAGCCCCGCCATCGGCCCGCCCCCGCCCGGCTCTTGCCTGCGGGAACGGTTCACCGACCCGGACAACCCCCGGCAAGCCGGGGCATAGGACGAAGCACGGCGGGGCCCCTCATAGCACAGAGGGGTCCCGCTTGTGTGTATCTTCCGCAATTCGGTGCATAGAGCTGAAAAAACGGTGACGCGCACGTTACTGTCAGTTTCGTGTTCGCTGCAGAACGTCGCCAATTGATCCTCGAAATGGTGCGCGCCAACGGAGCCGTGTCGCTCCGTGAGCTCGCCCGCGTCGTCCAGACCTCAGAAGTGACCGTACGGCGAGACGTGCGGGCCCTTGAGGCAGAAGGACTCCTCGACCGCCGGCACGGTGGTGCGGTGCTCCCGGGTGGTTTCACGAGAGAATCGGGCTTCCCACAGAAGTCCCATCTCGCGACCGCCGAGAAGACCGCCATCGCCGATGTCGCCGCGACCCTCGTGGACGAGGGCGAGGCGATCGTCGTCGGCGCCGGTACCACCACCCAGGAGCTGGCCCGCCGGCTCGCCCGCGTGCCCGGTCTCACCGTCGTCACCAACTCGCTGCTCGTCGCCCAGGCCCTCGCCCACGCCAACCGGGTGGAGGTCGTCATGACCGGCGGCACCCTGCGCGGTTCCAACTACGCGCTGGTGGGCAGCGGGGCCGAGCAGTCCCTCCAGGGGCTGCGGGTCTCCCGGGCCTTCCTCTCCGGCAGTGGACTGACCGCCGAACGCGGCCTGTCCACCTCCAACATGCTCTCCGCGAGCGTGGACCGGGCCCTGGTGCAGGCCGCCGCCGAGGTGGTGGTCCTCGCCGACCACACCAAGCTCGGCGCCGACACCATGTTCCAGACCGTGCCGGCGGACGTCATCACCCGGCTCGTCACCGACGAACCGCCCGCCCACGACGAACGGGCCGCCACCGAACTCCAGGCCCTCGCCGACCAGGGCGTGCAGATCACCGTGGCCGGAGCCTCGGGGCACCCGGGCGAGTCGCACTCCCCGGCCGGCCGGCCGCGCCGGGACGTGCCGCTGCCCGGCCAGCGCGCCGCCCGGCTGCCGGGCGCGGGCGGGCCGTACCGCGGCGGGCCCGGCGGCCCGGGCGGTCACGGTGGTCTCGGCGGGCCGGGCGGCCCCGGGGGCCATGGGGGCCCCCTCGGTCCGTCCGGCCTCGGGGGCGACCTGCTCGGCGCGGAGCGGGCGATGCGGGTCGCGGACCTGCGCCGCCGGTGAATGCCAGGTCGAGTGCCGTGGTTGGTCGGGTGGTTGTGTAGGACACGGTGAGGGGATCGCGAACGGGGATCCCGATACATACGGAAGTGCGCGTGTACGGCCGCTGCCAACGCGGCCGTTGCGTACGGCGGGCGGGTGTGCCTGTGCGGACGCGAGGGGTGCTTCCCGTGTGCGGCCGGGTGCGGGGGCCGGACGTCGCGCGCGGGGGCGTACGTAGGAGTCCGCGCGTCCGTGGTCCGTAGCCCGTATGCCCGGACTGCGTACGCCCGAAGTCCGCGCGTCCGGAGTGCGTACGCCCGGATCTCGTACGTCCGAAGTTGGCCCGGAGCTCGTACGTTTGAAGCCCGCGTGCCTGAAGTCCGGACGTCCGGACTCCGTACGCCCGAAGCTCGTACGCCGGCCCGCCCGCTCCCGTCAGGCCCGCAGTCCCCGGACCGTCAGATCCAGCAGCCGGTCCGCCAACTCCGGGTCTTCCGGGGAGTGTTCGGCGGCCAGTGCGATCGCGTTGGTGAACTGCATCAGATCGTCGATCGCCACGTCCGCGCGCACCGCGCCGGCCGCGCGGGCCCGGGACAGCAGCACCGTGCCTGCCTCCCGCAGTGGCTCCCGGCACGAGGTCAGCGCCGAACTCCGGTCGCCGGCGGCCGACATGAGGGCCATCGACAGACCGCGGTACTCGCTCGAGTGCGCCACCAGGGCGCGCAGCCAGCGCATGAGCGCCGCGCACGGGTCGGGGTCCCCGGCCAGTTCGGCCGAGTGCCCGAGGAGCGCGTCGCGCGCGTCCTGGAAGACGGCGCCGAGCAGCGCCTCTCGGGTCGGGAAGTGCCGGTAGAGGGTGCCGATGCCGACCCCCGCGCGGCGCGCGATGTCCTCCAGGGAGGCGTCGGTGCCCTGTTCGGTGAAGGCCGCCCGGGCCTGGGCGAGCAGCCGCTCGCGATTGCGGCGCGCGTCGGCACGCATCCGTGCTCCTTCCCCCGGCGGTGGGGCCGGGTACCGCGAGAGGCCCGCGGCGTATGCCCGCGGGCCTCTCGTACGGTACCGGTGCGAAGGCCCGGGTCCGTTCCGGGAAGGAACGGACCCGGGCCCGTCGGCGCACGGCCTGGCCGGTGCTGGTGCCGGTACTGCTTCTGGTGCCGGTGCGTCAGTCCTTGATCTCGCAGATCACGCCACCGGAGGTGACGGACGCGCCGACCGCGGCGGACAGGCCCTTGACGGTGCCCGCCTTGTGCGCGTTCAGCGGCTGCTCCATCTTCATGGCCTCCAGGACGACGATCAGGTCGCCCTCCTTGACCTCGGCGCCCTCCTCGACGGCGACCTTGACGATGGTGCCCTGCATCGGGGAGGCGAGGCTGTCGCCGGACGCCTTCGGGCCGGACTTCTTCGTCGCGCGGCGCTTGGGCTTGGCGCCCGCCGCCAGGCCCGTACGCGCCAGGGACATGCCCAGCGACGACGGCAGGGAGACCTCCAGGCGCTTGCCGCCGACCTCGACGACGATGGTCTCGCGGTTGCCCTCGTCCTCGTCGGCCTCGCCAGCTGCCGGGGCGAACGGCTTGATCTCGTTGACGAACTCCGTCTCGATCCACCGGGTGTGGATGTGGAACGGCTCCGAGGTGAACGCCGGGTCGACGACGACGGCCCGGTGGAACGGGATGGCCGTGGCCATGCCCTCGACCTTGAACTCGGCGAGCGCGCGCGAGGCGCGCTGGAGCGCCTGCTCGCGGGTCGCGCCGGTGATGACGAGCTTCGCGAGCAGCGAGTCCCAGGCCGGGCCGATGACGCTGCCGGTCTCGACGCCCGCGTCGAGGCGGACACCGGGGCCGGTCGGCGGCTGGAAGAGGGAGACGGTGCCGGGCGCCGGGAGGAAGTTGCGGCCCGGGTCCTCGCCGTTGATGCGGAACTCGAAGGAGTGACCGCGGATCTCCGGGTCCCCGTAACCGAGTTCCTCGCCGTCGGCGATCCGGAACATCTCGCGGACCAGGTCGATGCCGGTGACCTCCTCGGTCACCGGGTGCTCGACCTGAAGGCGGGTGTTGACCTCCAGGAAGGAGATCGTGCCGTCGAGGCCGACCAGGAACTCCACCGTGCCGGCGCCGACATAGCCGGCCTCCTTCAGGATGGCCTTCGACGCCGCGTACAGCTGGGCGTTCTGCTCGTCCGACAGGAACGGCGCGGGCGCCTCCTCGACGAGCTTCTGGTGGCGGCGCTGGAGCGAGCAGTCACGGGTCGACACGACGACCACGTTGCCGTGGCTGTCGGCCAGGCACTGGGTCTCGACGTGTCGCGGCTTGTCCAGGTAACGCTCCACGAAGCACTCGCCGCGGCCGAACGCGGCCACCGCCTCGCGCACCGCGGAGTCGTACAGCTCCGGCACCTCGTCCAGGGTGCGGGCCACCTTCAGACCGCGGCCACCGCCACCGAAGGCGGCCTTGATCGCGATCGGCAGACCGTGCTCCTCGGCGAACGCGACGACCTCGTCGGCGCCCGAGACCGGGTCCGGTGTACCGGCCACCAGCGGGGCACCGGCGCGCTGCGCGATGTGCCGGGCGGCGACCTTGTCGCCCAGGTCGCGGATGGCGTGCGGCGGCGGGCCGATCCAGGTCAGTCCGGCGTCCAGGACGGCCTGCGCGAACTCGGCGTTCTCGGAAAGGAAGCCGTATCCGGGGTGGATCGCGTCCGCGCCCGAGTCCTTGGCGGCCTGGAGCACCTTGGCCATGTCCAGGTAACTGGTGGCCGGGGTGTCACCGCCCAGGGCGAACGCCTCGTCGGCCGCGCGGACGTGCAGAGCGTCCCGGTCCGGGTCGGCGTACACGGCTACGCTCGCGATCCCGGCGTCACGGCAAGCACGGGCGACACGGACAGCGATTTCGCCTCGGTTGGCGATGAGCACCTTGCGCACGATGGCTCCCTCCTTGAAACAAGCTGAGTTTAGGGACTGCCGACACGCCCTCTCGACCCATCCCCAGTGGTGAGCTTGCCCACACGGAGCGTGATGTGAGGCATGCCCGAGTCGTGAATTCCCTTGTCGCACCACGGTACGCAGGGTTCCTTTACGGCACAGTAGCTCTGCGGTGTGGCGCAGGTCTCTGTTCGTGCGGCCAGTCGCGAAATGGGTTTCTTTGTGGAGTCCCTACGAATGGCTCAACCATTCTTTGCTCTCGCGCCGGAGTCCCGCTCGTGCGGGTGAACCCTTGTCCGGGGTTTTACCGGCCAGTAGCCTTCGCGATGTCGTCCGTACCGCAGGTAACGGAGCGGGGGTGGGTCACGCGTCCGCCGCGCACCGTCCGTCATGTCCGTCATATGCCTGTGCGCGGGTGCGCGGGTGCGCACGGGAACGCGGCGATCAGCGATTCAGTGACTCAGCGATTCAGGGATCCAGGGATCCAGAGATTCAGGGGGTGGCCGAGGTGGCCCGCAGACCGATAGCCCTCGCCACGGCGGTGGTGCTCTTCCTCGAAGCTCCCGGCATCGTGACGATCAACGCCGTCATGGCCCGCATCGTCAAGGGCCAGTCGATGTCCCTGGGCGGCCTCGACCCGGACCTCATGTACACCGGCACCTGGGCCCTCGGCCTCGGCTCCGGCGCGCTGCTGCTGCTCTGCGGCCTGGTCCCCCTGATCGCCGCGATCCGCGACCGCCGCCCGGGCCGCGCCGGCCGCGCCCTGCTCATCGGCTGCGCCGTGGTGCACGGGCTGCTCGGCGCGGTCGCGGTCGGGCTGCTCGGCTGGCCGTCCTTCACCTTCCTGATGCTGGTGGTCGGCCTGATCGTGCTCACGCTGGTGGCGTACGGGGAGACGGCGGGGCGGCCGGGAGGCGAAGCGCGGCCGGGACCCGAGGCGCCGCCCGAGTCGGCAGGAGCGGCAGGGGCGACAGGGGCGGCCGGGGCGGATGGGGCGGCCGGGGCGCCGGCCGCTGTGTGAGGCGGGCGGGGTCCTTGTGGCGGGTGGGGGTGCGCCTCGGGCGGCGGCGGCCGGGGCCTCAGGCCCAGAGGTCGGTGATCGACACGTCCAGCTTGCCGAGCAGCCTGCGCAGCAGCGGCAGGGACAGACCGATGACATTGCCCGGGTCGCCGTCGATGCCGTCGATGAACGGCGCCGAACGCCCGTCCAGCGTGAACGCGCCCGCCACGTGCAGCGGTTCGCCGCTCGCCACGTACGCGGCGATCTCGGCGTCGGTCGGCTCGCCGAAGCGGACGAGGGTGGAGGCGGTGGCCGACTCGTAGCGCTTGGCCTCGGTGTCGTACACACAGTGGCCCGTCTGGAGGATGCCGACCCGGCCGCGCATCGCCGTCCAGCGGGCGGTGGCCTCGGCGGCGTCGGCCGGCTTGCCGAGCGCCTGCCCGTCCAGCTCCAGGACCGAGTCGCAGCCGATCACCAGCGCCCCGCTCGCCTCGGGCAGGGCGGCGACATGGGCGGCCTTGGCCTCGGCGAGCGCGAGGGCCAGCTCGGCCGGGGTCGGCGCGTGCGTCTTGCTCTCGTCGACACCGCTGACGATCACCTCCGGCGCGAGCCCGGCCTGCCGGAGCAGTCCGAGCCGGGCGGGGGAGGCGGAGGCGAGCACGAGGCGGCGGCGATCAGCAGTCATGCCGAAAGCCTAGCGATCACCGCAGCGGTACGCGCCCCGCGAGGTGCGGTGCGGCTAGTGCTGTGACCGGAAAGGTTTGCCGGGTGGCTCGCGGCGTCCGGTGCAGGGGGTCCCCCCAGGCCCGCAAGGGCCGAGGGGGCGGATCGCAAGGCGGAGGATCGCCCTCGTACTGGATGTACTTGGGTGATGCGACAACGCGGCGAGGTGCCGTGCCGGGCGTCGCGAGCCGGTGAACCTTTCCGGTCGCAGCACTAGCGCGCGGCGACCACGAACATGGCCACCACGATCGTGACCGCGATCAGCACACCGGCCCGCCGCAGCGCCGCGATCATGTCGCGGAGTTCCTTGGGCGGCTCGTTCTCGGGGTCGGACCAGAGCATGCCTTCGATCCTGGGGCCGAAGGGCCCGTGCGCGCCTGAGTACGGGTACTCAAGCGGACCCCATCCTTCGGACCGTCACCCTTAGGGGTGCGCACCGCTATCCGGACAGGAGGGGTGGGGTTCCAGGTGCGGGAAGAGTGCCTTCCACTGTTTGTCGTCCACGCTCAGCGGGTGGGTGGCGCACAGCCGGTCGTAGATCTTCGACGGGTCGCGGTCGAGGAGGTAGGTGTATGCCGCGTGGCGGGAGAAGAGACTCGTGTCCGGTGCCACGAGCAGGTACGGGATCTCCCCGGGCAGCAGCCAAGCGTCGCCTACGTCCAGCTCGGCGATCGCGGGCGTCTTCCAGGTGCCGTCCTCGGCGACGTCCCAGACGCGGTACGGGGACGAGGTCAGGACCCGCTTCGCGTCGGGATCCGGCACGACGGTGTCGATCGGGCGGTCGAACCGCATCGTGTGGAGAGGCTCCCGGGGTTTTTGGATGTCCCAGAGCTGGACGGTGCCGTCCCGGAACATGGTGGCCATGAGGCGGTCGCTGACCGGGGTGTAGCCGCCCGGCGCCGAAGGGAGCTCCCCGAGGTGGCGCGGCCGGCGTATGTCTTTCATGTCCCATATCTCGGCGTTCTGGCCGCCGAGATCCGTGAACAGCAGCCGCAGGGCGGGGAGGTAGAGCAGCTGACCATCGGCCACGTTCCGCAGGGGTGTGGGCAGGCGGTTCGGCCGTGCCGGGTCCGTGAGGTCCCACAGCCGCAGATTGACGGGCAGGCCGAAGGCGTCGTCCTCCATGGTCGCGAGCGTGGTCGGGCCCATGAAGAACAGGCTCTGGTAGTTGGAGGACGGCATGGTCGTGATCGTCGCGCGCCGCTTCGGCCGCAGCGGGTCGCGCAGGTCCCAGACCCCGGTCTCCGGGGCTGTGGAGTTTCCGGTGATCAGCAGTTTCCCGTCACGGGACACGGCGGTCCGGACGTTCTCCGGGGCTTGGACCCGGATCTCGGCGCCGGGCACCGGTGGTCCGGTGCCGCCGAGATCCCACACCCGGAAGAAGTGGTCCCGGCTGCTCTCGACCCAGCGGTGCGCGAGCAGCATCGGCCGGTCCCGGCCGGGCAGGAAGTACTTCGCCTCCCAGGGTCGGGGCACGGTGAAACGCAGGGCCGGCCCTTTCCCGCGGGCGGTGTCCACCGCGCTCAGATCCCATATACGGGCCACGGAGCCTGCTTGGGGGCTGCGGAGGGCCTCGTTGGTGAGGACGAAGCGGCCGTCGGGTGTGTACGGCTTGGCCCCTGGCTCACCGAATGCCACGAGCCCTCGCAGGCCGAACGCGGGCGGCTGCTCGGGCCACAGCCGCACGGTGCCGGCGGTGTCGCCCACCGCGAGACGGCTGCCGTCGGGGCTGTAGGCCACGGCCTGGGAGGGGTCCTGGCCCTGCACGGAGGCGCGCTCGGCGTCCTGGGACCACAGTTCCGGCCCGTCCCGCTCGGCGACCGCCCGGATCCAGGCATCCCTCCCGACGCTGCTGCGGGCCGCCGCGAGCAGCTTGCCGTCCGGGCGGAAGCTCAGGGAGGGCAGGGTGCCGCCGCTCCACCGCTTGTCGGCCGGGTCTCCCGGGACCGGGGCGAGCCGGCGGCCGTCGCGCTCGACCGTCCACCAGGCCATGGCACCCGCGCCGCCGGTCGCGATCAGCAGGTCCCGCTTCGGGTGGAACGCCAGTGCGAGGACGGAGTGGGCGGCGGCGCGGGCCAGCTCGACCGGACCGGTGGGTCCCGCCGGGTCGTGGACGTCCCACAGCCTGACCTCGGCGGTCGGCCCCGTGCCCTCGTCGTCCGGGTCGGTGCCGCTGCCCGTGGCCAGGAACCGTCCGTCGCGGTTGAACTCCACGGCCCAGAGCGTGGCGTGGCCGAGCGTACGGTCGAACAGCGGGCGTGGCCGGGACGGTTCGGACACGTCCCACAGGCGTAACCGGCCGCTTTCGCCGCCCGCCGCGAGCGTCCGTCCGTCGGGGCTGAAGGCGAGGCTGAACGACCGGTTCTCCGGGAGCGAGACGGCGGCGGCCATGCTCGGGCGGGTGGGGTCGGAGACGTTCCACAGCATCAGCTTGGCGGGGCTCAGCGCGGCGAGGAGCGGGAGGCGGGGATGGAAGGCGATCGGTGCCGAGCCTTTGAGGTCGAGCTTCGCGACGCGCTTCGGAGCGTTCGGCCGGGAGACGTCCCACAGCCGGATCGCGCCGCCTCTCTGGCTGGACGCGAGGAGTGCGCCGGCTGTTCCGTACGCGACGTTGAGCACCGGCTCGTGCATGTCGCTCGGAAGGTTCGTCGGTGTGACGGTGGTGTACGCGCTGTAGAGGCTGGAGCGGGTCCGGGTGGTGTCGGCGGTACGGTACGCGGCCAGGCTGAGCCGCAGCGCCGTCTGTGGGTCGCGCTCGCGCATGATGTCGGCCTGGGTGGCCAGTTCGTTCGCGACGGCGACCGTCTCGCGGGACTGGGCGTCCTGCCGGGCGCTGTTCGCGCGGAAGCCGAGGAGTGTGGCGAGGACCGCCAGGGCGGTGACGAGGGTGAAGGCGCCCAGGAAGACGGAACGCTTGCGGCGCTCGACGCGACGGCTCGCTTGGAGGAACTCCCGTTCCACCGGCCGGAGTCGGGTGGCCGGGGCCTCGGGGTCCAGTAACAGGGTGCGTGACGTGGCGAGTTGCTCGCCGCCGTACAGGCCGCTGTTCTGCCGGCCCGCCTCGGTCCAGGAGTCGGCCGCGTCACCCAGGCGGCGCAGGATGTGGAGCCGGACCCGGTCGTCGCGGATCCACTCGCGCAGCCGGGGCCACCCGTAGAGCAGCGAGTCGTGGCACAACTGGGCCTCGCCCCGGTCGAGGACGACCAGCCGGGCATCGGCGAGCCGACCGAGGAGCGCGCGGTCGGTGAGAGCGACGGGATCCGGTGCGGTGCGCGCGTCCGGCTCGGAGTCGGGCTCGGGGAAGGTGTCGGGAGCAGGCTCGGGCTCCGGGATCGGGAGGCGGCGGCGGGCCGCGCGGCCTTCCGTGTCCACCAACGTCACCATGCGCAGGACGAGTTCACGTAAGCGCGCCCGCCCCGGCTCGTCGAGGGCGTCGTACAGCTCGTCCGCGACCCGGGCCACCGAACCCCGGATGCCGCCGGACGCCTCGTACCCGGCGAAGGTCAGCAGGGTGCCGCGCCGCCGCGCCCAGGTCTGCTGGAGGGCGTGGGCGAGGAACGGCAGGGCCACCGTGTCCCGTTCGGCCACCGTCTCCCGGCGCAGCTCGTGCAGCAGATGGTCCGCGAGGCCGGTCTCCAGGCGCAGGCCCGCGTGGGCGGCGGGCTGTTCGATGACGGCGCGCAATTCGTCGTCGGACATCGCGGGGACGGTGAACTGACCCTCCCGTACGATCCGCGCGAGCCGGGGATCGCGCAGGCACGGGCCGTAGAAGTCGGCCCGCAGGCCAAGGACCAGGCGGGGCGCGCCGTCCGGGCGGCGGGCACCGGAGACGGCCCGGATGAAGAGTTCGCGCTCCTCGGGGTCGTCGCAGTCAGTGAAGATCTCCTCCAGCTGGTCGACGACCAGCACCTCGGGTCCCGAGCCCGTGAACCGGCCTGCCCCCAGCTCCTGTTCGACCTCCGCGAACGGCCGCCCCACCGCCCGCGCCCACAGATCGGCCAGGGCGCGGAACGGCCGCGCGCCCGGCCCCGGCAGCAGCAGGACCCGGCCCGCGCCGCGTTCTTGGAGGCCCGCCACGAGCCCGGCCCGCAACAGCGACGACTTGCCCGCGCCGGAAGCGCCGACCAGGACGACGGGCTCGTCGCCGTTCTCCACCTGGTCGAGGAGTCGGGCGGTCAGCTCTTCCCGGCCGAAGAAGAGCGGGTGCTGCTCCGGCAGGAACGGCAGCATGCCGGGGTACGGGCACGGCCCCCCGGTCGCCCCCTCCGTGCCCTCCGCCTCCTCCGCGCCCTCCGTCCCCGAGGCGGCGGTGGCGGCGAGGTACCCGGCGTTGCGGGTGAGCACCAGATCGGCCGCCAGGCCCACCCCGTCGGCGTACGGGCGCGCCGGACCGCCCTGGAAGCGCCGGTCGAGCAGCCGGTAGACGTCGAGCAGGGTGAGCCACGGCGGTCCGCTCGGATCGCCCTCCTCCAGGAGGCTGATCAACTCGCCGCCGAAGAGGGTGTACGGCTCGCCGGCGGGCGCGAAGGAGGCGGAGTAGCCCGTCGACGAGGCGAGCAGGAAGCTGCCGGGAGGTCGGGCGGTGGCGTACGGGTCGCGGTGGGCGTCGCTCGGTACGGTGGCGGCCCGGCCCGAGAAGCAGCAGTCGAGGACGACGACGGCGCTCGCCGCCGCGTCGCCCAGGAGATCGCGGACCTCGGTGTACGGGACGGCGGAGATCGTGTCGTCCGCGCGGGCGGTGCCCGCCGTGGCCAGATACAGCCGTCCGCGCGGGCCGAGCAGTCCGTGGCCGCTGAAGAAGAACAGCACCGTGCCGCCCCCGGCCCGTTCGACCGCGGCCCGTACGGCGGTCAGCACCTCCGCCGGGCCCTCGGGGTCGACGACCTCGGTCACCCGGTCCGCCATGCCGCACCGTTCGCGCAGCACCCGGGCGAGGGCGCGGGCGGTGGACGCGGCGCTGGGCAGGTCCGCGAGCCGGGAGGCCGCCTCGCCCGCGCCCTGCCGCCCGGTGCCGACCACGACGGCGTGACAGTCCGCTCCGGCGAGATCCCCCCACGGCTCGGGCACGGGTCAGCCTCCGTCCGGCCCGGCGGCGGGCTGCCCGGGGGCCGGCTCCCCGGGCGCGTTCACGTCGTGGGGTTCCCGAGATTCCTGCGGCTCCGGGGGCCCCTGCGCCTCCCGCGTCTCCTGAGGCGGCGCCTCCAAGGCCCGCGCCAGCCGTTGCGCCAGTTCCCCGCCGGCCTCGTAGGTCAGCCCGCGCACCCCTTCCGAGGCGACGGTGATCTGTGTCCCGTCCGGCCGGGTGATCGTCACGGTCTGGGTGCCCCGCCGGGTCCGCAGCCAGGCCACCACCCCGGCGGCCAGCGTCACCGTGAGCCCGCCCGGCTGGAGCAGCAGCGCCACCAGCTCGCCGAGCGCGCCCATCGCGCCCGGCTCCGGCTCGGCGGCCCGCACGGGCTCGATCCGGGGCCGCAGTTCGGGGTCGCCGCGCAGCCACTCCCGCAGATCGAGCGCGGCATCGTCGGCCGCCGCTCCCTCGGGCCCGGTGACCTCCAGGGTGACCCTCACACGACCTCCGCGGCTCGTCGGCCCGTCCGGCCGGACACGATGCTCCGGGGGGCGTGACGGCTGCCCCGGAGCCGCGAGAGTACGCCCGTAACTCCCGTGATTCCAGGGAGATTTCAGCCTCCAAGAGGGCGAGGGTCGGGAACGACGGAGGGCCGGACCCCGGGCGGGGTCCGGCCCTCCGAATCACGGATGCGGCTTCGTCAGGCGGGCCAGTAGGACCGCGCCCAGGTGCGCGGGCCCGGCCGGTGCCGTACGCCCGCGGCGATGCGTGCCGGGTCCGACCAGCCCTCGGGTCCCTTCGGGCCGCCGTCCGCGGCGGCTGCCGCCGCCGTGGCCGCGGCCCGGGCCTGGACCACCGCCAGTGCGGCGGCCAGCTCCTCCGGCGTCGGGTTGCCTCGTACCACCTTGATCATCGTGCTGTCCCTCCCGAAGGTCAGGGCTTGAGCGGGAATGGAGCGGGGTTGGAGCAGGGGTGGAGCGGAAGTCCGAGCGGGTAGGGCGCGGACTACAGCGGGATGTTGCCGTGCTTCTTCGGGGGAAGGGATTCCCGCTTCGTGCGCAGCTGACGCAGGCCCTTGACGATCTGGACGCGGGTGTCGGACGGCATGATCACCCCGTCGATGTAGCCGCGCTCGGCCGCGATGTACGGGTTGAGCAGGGCGTCCTCGTACTCCTGGATCAGCCGGGTGCGCACCGCCTCGACATCCTCGCCGTTCGTCTCCGCCTCGGCGAGCGTGCGCCGGTGCAGGATGTTGACCGCGCCCTGCGCGCCCATGACGGCGATCTGCGCGGTGGGCCAGGCCAGGTTGAGGTCGGCACCCAGGTGCTTGGAGCCCATGACGTCGTACGCGCCGCCGAAGGCCTTGCGGGTGATGACGGTGATCAGCGGGACCGTCGCCTCGGCGTACGCGTAGATCAGCTTCGCGCCGCGCCGGATGATGCCGCCGTACTCCTGGTCCACGCCCGGCAGGAAGCCGGGGACATCGACGAAGGTGAGCACCGGGATGTTGAACGCGTCGCAGGTGCGCACGAACCGCGCGGCCTTCTCGCTCGCGTCGATGTCGAGGCAACCGGCGAACTGCATCGGCTGGTTGGCGACCACGCCCACCGGGAAGCCCTCGACCCGGCCGAAGCCGGTGAGGATGTTCGGCGCGAACAGGGCCTGGGTCTCCAGGAATTCGCCGTCGTCGAGCACGTGCTCGATGACGGTGTGCATGTCGTACGGCTGGTTCGCGGAGTCCGGGATCAGCGTGTCCAGCTCGCGGTCCTCGTCCGTCGCCTCGGTCTCGGCGGTCTCGGGGAAGGCGGGCGGCTCGGAAAGGTTGTTCGAAGGCAGGTACGAGAGAAGGGATTTGACGTACTCGATCGCGTCCTTCTCGTCGCCCGCCATGTGGTGCGCCACGCCGGAGGTGGTGTTGTGCGTACGGGCGCCGCCCAGCTCCTCGAAGCCGACGTCCTCGCCGGTCACCGTCTTGATGACGTCGGGACCGGTGATGAACATGTGCGAGGTCTGGTCGACCATCACCGTGAAGTCGGTGATCGCGGGCGAGTAGACCGCGCCGCCCGCGCAGGGGCCGACGACCAGCGAGATCTGCGGGATGACCCCGGAGGCATGGGTGTTGCGGCGGAAGATCTCGCCGTACATGCCGAGGGCGCTGACGCCCTCCTGGATCCGCGCGCCGCCGGAGTCGTTGATGCCGATGACCGGGCAGCCGGTCTTCAGCGCGAAGTCCATCACCTTGATGATCTTCTGGCCGAAGACCTCGCCGAGGGCGCCGCCGAAGACCGTGAAGTCCTGGGAGAAGACGGCGACGGGACGGCCGTCGACGGTGCCGTAGCCGGTGACGACACCGTCGCCGTACGGCTGGTTCTTCTCCAGACCGAAGTTGGTCGAACGGTGCCGGGCCAGCTCGTCCAGTTCGACGAAGGAACCCTCGTCGAGAAGCAGCGCGATGCGCTCGCGCGCCGTCAGCTTCCCTTTCGCGTGCTGCTTTTCCACGGCGCGCGCGGAACCCGCGTGCGTGGCCTCGCCGGTCCGGCGCTGCAAGTCCGCGATCTTGCCCGCGGTCGTGTGAATGTCGATCTCGTGCTGCTCTGCCGGCTCGGACATCGGGATGCGGCTCCCTGCCTGGTCACGGGGGTACGTGGACTACGTGGACTGCTGCTGGAACGGAGTGGGAAAAAAGTCCGGAAACCAACGAAGAAACCCCGCGAAAACGGTGAAGTGACTTCGAATGGACTACTGCTGGGCTACTGCCCCGTAGCGTATCGGCGCCTTTACGGTTCGGCAGTGCGGCGTTTGCCACACCTACGCTGACTTGCATGACGACCTCCCACGACTCCGCCGGACGCTGGTCCGACCTCGAACGCCCCCCGCTCAACCCCACCGCCCTGCGCCGCGGCCTCGTCCTGCCCGGCGGCGGTCTGTGGACCTCGCTCGACGTGGTCGAGTCCACCGGCTCCACCAACAGCGACCTGGTCGCCCGCGCCGGCGAACTCCCCGAGGGCGCGGTGCTCGTCGCCGAGGCGCAGACCGCCGCGCGCGGCCGGCTCGACCGGGGCTGGACCGCCCCGCCCCGCTCCGGGCTCTTCGTCTCCGTCCTGCTCAAGCCCGAGGTGCCGATGCCCCGCTGGGGCTGGCTGCCACTGCTCACCGGCGTGGCCGTCGCCACCGGCCTCGGCCGCGCCGCCGGCGTCGACCTGTCCCTCAAGTGGCCCAACGACGTGCTCGTGCGCGTCGACGGCGAGGAACGCAAGACGGGCGGCATCCTCGCCGAGGGTGCCGGCGGCCACGGCGTGGTGGTCGGTTTCGGCCTCAATGTGAGCCTGCGCGCCGACGAGCTGCCCGTCCCCACCGCCGGATCCCTGCTCCTCGGCAACGCCGTCTCCACCGACCGCGACACCCTGCTGCGGTCCGTCCTGCGCTCGCTGGAGACCTGGTACGACGCGTGGCAGCGGTCCGGCGGCGACCCCGTCGCGTCCGGACTCCAGGCGGCGTACACGGAGAAGTGCGCGACCCTCGGCCGCCGGGTGCGGGTGCAGCTGCCCGGCGAGCGGATGCTGGAGGGCGACGCGGTGGCGGTCGACGCGGACGGGCGGATCGTCGTGGAGACGGAGGGCGGCGGGACGGAGGCCGTCGCGGCGGGCGACATCGTGCACCTGCGGGCGGTGGGCTGACACCTGCGGGTGGTGGACCGACCTGCCTGGCGCTGAGCTGACACCTGCGGGTGGTGGACCGGCACCTGCGGGTGGTGGGCTGAGCGAGCGGGGCGGGTGGGGCGGGTGGGCCCGGCGGGCCGGGCCCCGGACCCGGCGCGACCGCCCCGCGGACCGGGTCCGGGGAGGGCCGTGGCCAAAGCTTTCCCAGCTCCACGCGTGCGTACGGCGTACGACCGCCTGAGCGGCGGCGCACTGCGGCATATGCCAGGTTCACGTGCCCGGACGGCGTCCCCGGCGCCCACGCGTGCGTGGCGCCATACCTGCCTCTTCCGTGCGGTGCGCGACCGGTTCCCGCGTGAGCCAGCCCACACCTGTCGTATCGTGGGGTCGATTCGCGGCAGCGTGCTGCACGCGGCGCGACGCACGCGACAGAACGGCAGGACAGTGGGCAGGGAACGGGCAGGAGGCGGCCGGTGACCGTCGACGACGCGAACAACGGCGGCGGGACGGAACCAGCCGGTCCACCGGGCCCACCGGCCTACCCCACACCGCACCATGTCGTCGACCACACGGCGGAGCCGACCGACGACCCCCTCGCCATCCGCCTCGAACAGCTCATCCTCGGCGCCGACCGCCGCTACACGCCCTTCCAGGCCGCCCGTACCGCCGGCGTCTCCATGGAGCTGGCCTCCCGTTTCTGGCGCGCCATGGGCTTCGCCGACATCGGCCAGGCCAAGGCGCTCACCGAGGCCGACGTCCTCGCGCTGCGCCGGCTCGCCGGTCTGGTCGAGGCCGGGCTGCTCAGCGAGCCGATGGCCATCCAGGTCGCCCGCTCCACCGGCCAGACCACCGCCCGGCTGGCCGAATGGCAGATCGATTCCTTCCTGGAGGGGCTGACCGAGCCGCCCGAGCCCGGGATGACCCGCACCGAGGTCACGTATCCCCTGGTCGAACTGCTCCTGCCCGAGCTGGAGGAGTTCCTGATCTACGTATGGCGGCGCCAGCTCGCCGCCGCCACCGGCCGGGTCGTGCAGGCCGCCGACGACGAGGAGATGGTCGACCGCCGGCTCGCGGTCGGCTTCGCGGACCTCGTCGGCTTCACCCGGCTCACCCGCCGCCTGGAGGAGGAGGAGCTCGGCGAGCTGGTCGAGGCCTTCGAGACCACCTGCGCCGACCTGGTCGCCGCGCACGGCGGCCGGCTCATCAAGACCCTCGGCGACGAGGTCCTCTACTGCGCCGACGACGCGGGCACCGCCGCCGAGATCGGGCTGCGGCTCATCGAGACCCTCGGCCACGACGAGACGATGCCCGCGCTGCGCGTCGGCATCGCGTTCGGCACGGTCACGACCCGGATGGGCGATGTCTTCGGTACGACGGTGAACCTGGCCAGCCGGCTCACCTCGATAGCCCCGAAGGACGCCGTGCTCGTCGACAGCGCCCTCGCCGAGGAGCTGACCCGCACCGGCGACGCCCCCGTCTCCGAGACGCGGGCGGCGGAGGAGGCCGCGCGCGCCGAGAAGGAGGGCGGACCCGTTCCCTCGTACCGCTTCGCGCTCCGGCCGATGTGGCAGCGCCCCGTGCGCGGACTCGGGGTCGTGGAGCCCTGGCTGCTGAGCCGCCGCCCGACCTAAGATCTCCGGTGAAGATCCGTTAACAACCGTTAACAGGGCTGAGCTGGGCTGGGAGGGCGTGCGGTCATGGCGGAAGAGCTGGGGCAGTCGGGGCGGTCGGAGCAGTCGGAGCAGTCGGGGCGGCCGAGTGAGGTGCGCTTCGGCGAGTTCGTCGCGGTACGGCGGGACGGCGACGGCCACGTCGCCGAGCTGGTCCTGGACCGGCCGAAGGCGATGAACGCCGTCTCCTCGGAGATGGCCCGCTCCATCGGCGCCGCCTGCGCCGCGCTCGCCGCCGACCCGAACGTCCGGGTCACCGTGCTGACCTCCTCGAACGACCGGGCCTTCTGCGTCGGCGCCGACCTGAAGGAGCGCAACTCCTTCACCGACGCCGACCTGGTCCGGCAGCGGCCCGTCGCCCGCGCCGCGTACACCGGCGTCCTGGAACTGCCCATGCCGACCGTGGCCGCCGTGCACGGCTTCGCCCTCGGCGGCGGGTACGAGCTGGCGCTGTCCTGCGACGTGATCGTGGCCGACGCGAGC
Organism: Streptomyces sp. NPDC046203; assembly: GCF_040646255.1. Taxonomy (NCBI): domain Bacteria; kingdom Bacillati; phylum Actinomycetota; class Actinomycetes; order Kitasatosporales; family Streptomycetaceae; genus Streptomyces; species Streptomyces sp. NPDC046203. Next base: position 157,102 of record NZ_JBEYZX010000005.1, read on the forward strand.
ACCGTCGTCGGGCTGCCCGAGGTGTCGGTGGGCGTGATCCCCGGCGGCGGCGGTACGCAGCTGCTGCCGCGCCGGGTGGGCGCGGCCCGCGCCGCCGAGCTGGTCTTCACGGCCCGCCGGGTGGAGGCCGCCGAGGCGCGCGAGCTGGGCCTGGTGGACGTGCTGGCCGAGGACGCGCGCGAGGCCGCCCTGGAGCTGGCCGGGCGGATCGCGGGCAACTCGCCGGTGGGCCTGCGGGCCGCGAAGAAGGCCATGCGCCTCGGCCAGGGCCTGGACCTGCGGGCGGGCCTGGAGGTCGAGGACGCGGCCTGGCGGTCGGTGGCCTTCTCCGGGGACCGGGCGGAGGGTGTGGCGGCGTTCAACGAGAAGCGGAAGCCGCAGTGGCCCGGTGTTTGAGCGGGGTCCGATCGGCGTCCGATGGGCGTTTGATCTGTGCTTGAGCGGTCTCTGATCGGTTGATGACTGGCATATGACCGGCGCACGGCCGGCGGGTGGTGACGTTCCGGCCGTTGCCGTTGCCGCCGCCCGTCCGCCGGTCAGTACCGCACGACCCACCAGCTGCCGTTGCCGAAGACGTCCTCGCACTGGTAGTCGTGCTCCTCGTCCTGCTCGGCGTACCGCTCGGCGGCGGGCGCGCAGGTCTCCTCGTCCGGATAGCCGCTGCCGGCGCTCCCGCCGTCCCACAGACAGGTGCGGGGCTCGCCGACGTGGGTGGGCGGCGAGCCCGGGAGGCAGTCCTGGGCGGCGGCCGTGAGGTCGGTGGACGGGAACGCGAAGGCGGCGAGAGCGGCGGCGGCGGTCACCGCGAGCAGGGTCCGCTTCATGGATGCACCTCTCGGTGGGGCGGTGGGGCGGTGGGGCGGTGGGGCGTGAGTCGGCTGGCGTCGGAGGTCCGAGGGCCCGGGCCCCGGGGTCCCGGGCCCGGAGCCTGGGCGACCTGGGGGAGTCGCCTCCCTTCGGCGGGAGCGCCGGAATGGGCATCGGCGCGGGCGGGGCCCGGCTTGAGCGCCCGCCCGGGGGTGCCGTCTCCCCTCCGGTGTGACTTTTCGTGACGTCCCGGAAGGGAAAACGAATCAAACGTCCCTAAGCTGGAGGAATGGGTGAGGACGTGCGACTCCGGGCCGTCGTGGCGCTGGCACAGGGGATGTCGGCGGCGCACACTCCGCGCGAGTTCTGGCTGGCCGGCGCGCAGGGCGCGTGCGACGCGCTGGGCGGCGACTTCGCCGCGCTGTCCGTCTGGCAGCGGGACAGGGGCCGGCTGAAGGTCCTGGTGAACGCGGGGGCGCGGGCGCCGGGCGAGGAGGAGTTCCCGGACTCCGAGACGTATCCCGTGCATCACTTCCCGGAGATCACCGAGTTCCTGCACGAGCAGTGGGCGGGTGGCGGGGCGCCGGACGCCTGGGTCGAGACGGCCGACGACCGGGTGCCGACCGCCCGGGTCGCCGGCCTGCGGCGGCGCGGGCGCGGCAGTTGCGTGGTCGCGCCGGTGGTGCTGCACGGCAGGGCCTGGGGCGAGCTGTACGTGGCCAGGCCGGCCGGCGTGCCGCCCTTCGACCGGGACGACGCCGAGTTCGCGACCGTCCTCGCGGCGGTCGTCGCGGCCGGGATCGCCCAGGCCGAGCGGCTTGCGGAGGTCCGCAAGCTCGCCTTCACCGACCCGCTGACCGGCCTCGCCAACCGGCGCGCCGTCGACACCCGGCTCGACGAGGCCATCGAGCGCTACCGGGCCGACGGTTCCGTGGTGAGCCTGATGGTCTGCGATCTGAACGGCCTGAAGAGCGTCAACGACACCCACGGGCACGCGGCCGGCGACCGCCTGCTGGAACGCTTCGGCTCCGTACTCTCCCGCTGCGGCGCCATGCTGCCCGGCGCCCTCGCCGCCCGGCTCGGCGGTGACGAGTTCTGTCTGCTGACCGTCGGTCCCGGCGCGGACGAGGTGGTCGCGGTCGCCGAGGAACTGTGCGTACGGGCGGCCGAGTTGGAGCTCGGTGAGGGCGTCGCCTGCGGGGTCGCGTCCACCGGTGACCCGATCGGCCCGCTGAAGTCCGCCCGCCGTCTCTTCCGTCTCGCCGACGCGGCCCAGTACCAGGCGAAGGCCGCCCGCTCCACCAAGCCCGTGGTCGCGGGCCGCGACGGCACCGTCGTCCCGCTCGCCGACGCCCCGCCGGAGACGCGCGACCGCCGCCGCTTCCGCGACGCGCCGCCGGCGCGGCCGGAGTCGTAACGTCGTCTGGCCGTCGGGTTGCCCTGGCCACCGGGAACCCGGGGCGAAGATCAACGTCCTGTCACAGCTTCGTCATTCTTTCTACGCGACTGTCGAACGAGATCAACTTCGGCACTACGGTCTAGGGTTCGAATGCCGGGCTGAAAATCGACGGCTTCTGTCCGGAACGGTGAAGTGGCGCAACCACGGGGGAAGGGGTCCGATGGCCTGGGACGAGTGGAATCAACTCAAGGAGAATGCCGCCCAAAAGGGAAGCACGGCGATGCAGTTGAACCGTGTGCCCGACAGTGACGGCCCGAGCGGACCGCCGCCCGGCGGCGACCTGACGGTCGACCAGCAGGACCTCGCCGCCGTGGGCGACGCGGCGTTCCGTCTCTTCGACCGTCTGGGCAAGCAGGGCCGTGACGCCTGGTCCGCCAGCCAGACCGCCGCGCAGAGTCTGCGGACCCAGGGGTTCGCCCTGGGTGACGCGCTCGACCATGTGCAGGAGCGCTGGGAGGCGCAGCTCAAGACGCTGCTCGACGCGTGCGCGCACGTCTCCAACCACATGGACTTCACGCAGGGCGCGCACGCCGGCGACGAGCACTACATCTACGGCACCGTCAGCAGCATCGCGACCCTGGACGCCGGCTTCACCGAGAGGACGCAGCGCTGATGGACATCGACACGTTGCGCAACGGCGACTTCGCCCAGCTCGCCGCCGCCGTCACCGCCTGGCAGACCGTGGTGACCAACCTGGAGTCGCTGGACAAGGACGCGCGCGAGGACATGAAGGCCAAGGCCGACAAGGCCAAATGGACCGGTGTGAACGCCCAGGTCTCCCGTGAGTTCATCACCAAGACGGCGCACGAGTTCACCGACGCGCACACCGAGGCCAAGACCATCTACGACATCCTCCACGACACCCACGGCGAGTTGGTGAGCTACAAGCAGCAGCTCGACCAGGCCCTGGAGCGCGGTCGCGCGAAGAACCTCACGGTGGCCCGGATTCCCGGCGGCTTCACCGTCACGATGATGGTCCACCCGGACCGTGCCGCCGCAGGCTACGACGTACCGGACCACTCCACCCAGGACGCCGAGCAGCTCCGGGACGACGTGAAGGTCATCCTGGACCGGGCCACGGAGAGCGACTCGACGGCCGCCGCCGTCCTGCGCGCCATCGTCGACCAGGCGCAGACCGGTTTCTCGGGGGCGAAGTACGGCGACCGCGATTCCGCGGTCGAGGCGATGCGCAAGGCCGACGAAGCGGCCAAGCTCATCAAGGAGAAGGGCGACACGATGTCGCCCGAGGAGTTCCAGAAGCTGAACGGGCTGCTCGCCTCGTACAAGGACGACCCGCTGTTCCAGGAGCGGTTCGCCACCGAGGTCGGTCCGAAGAAAATGCTGGAGTTCTGGGCGGACCTGTCGAGCCCGGACACCACCAACGACCTGACCCGTACGCAGTTCGACTCGCTCGGCGACTTCCAGAAGAACCTCGGCTACGTCCTCGGCGGTGCCACCCAGTCCGACAGTCCCGCCATGCGCAAGTGGGAGGACGACATGCTGGCCGCGGCGGGGCAGCGGTACAAGACCGGCCACATGGGCGAGATCTACGGGTACCAGCTCATGAGCAGCCTGATGCGCACGGGTGACTACGACGACCAGTTCCTCGCGCGTTACGGCGACAACCTGGTGGCCGAGGAAAAGAAGATGAAGCACCCGGAGTACTTCTGGAACAACCAGGCGATGACGAACTTCGACGGCAAGGAGTTCGGGCGCGACCCCATGTCGGGCTTCATGATGGCCCTCACCAACAGCCCGGACGCGTCGACGGCGTTCTTCGGCTCGAAGGATCCGCAGGACAACGCGGAGTGGGTGCTCAAGGGCCGTGGCGGGCACGGGTACTTCGACGACTCGCCGCTGGACAAGGGCCCCAACGAGGGGCTGGACGCGACCGGCAAGGCCCTGTTCGCGGCGGTGTCGGGGGTCTCCGACCCGGAGACGAAGGGCGTGTTCCCGGAGCACTCGCCGGAGCAGCGTGAGGTCTTCAAGAACTCCCTGGGCATCCTGGCGAGCACCGGCAACGACTTCCCGTCGGAGATGCGCGACAGCATGGCGTACGCCATCGGCAACCACGGCGACTGGGCCCACGAGGTGATGAGCGACCCGGTGGGGCACCAGAAGGAAGCCGGCGAGCTCATGGAGGTCAGCAAGCAGATCTCGCGCAACAGGGAGGACTACCAGATCCTCACCGAAGGCATGCATCAGACGCTCGTGACCGACATCCTCACGGAGAAGGATCACCCCGAGGACAGCCTGGACCGCGCCGGGCGCTCGGTCGGCTTCCTGGAGGAGGCCCGCTACCAGGCCAGGAACGACGAGAAGGACGGCGACCTCACCGACGCCTCGTGGAAGAAGGCGTGGAAGTACCACGTCGTGGGTGGTGTCCTGAACGCGGCGGGCGGCCCCTGGGGCGACACCCTGCAGCGTGGGGTGGACGTGATCACCTCCGCGCAACTGGAGGACGAGCAGGGCCGGATCAACAAGGCGGCCACCGACGACCACACCAAGACGTACCAGAACCGCAGCGGGGAACTGAGGGGCCTCGCGGACCTCTGGTACAAGGAGAACACCGACTGGGCCGAGGACCCGAGGCACGAGGGCTACTCCAAGAACCACGGCGTCTACTCGCAGATCGAGGGCGCGGCCAACGACGGCAACAAGAAGGCCGAAGGGGTGTCGGGCGACCAGTGATGAACGCATCGCTTCGCCGCGCGTCGGGCGCGGCTCTCACGGTGTGCCTCGCCGTGTCTCTGGCGGGGTGCGGGATCGACCGGGGCTACGAGGTCCCCAAGGAGTTGTGCGGGGTCGGCGTCGACCAGAAGCTGTTGGACCCCTTCCTCGTCGACGGCGACAAGCTGGAGACCACCGGCGGCTCCGTGATCGCTCCCAAGGGCGCCAAGACTTGGGGGAAGTGTCAGATCAGCGTGGACGGGGAGGTGCTTCTCTATCTGTCCGTCGAGAAGGTCGACAAGCTCTACGATCCGATGGCCAAGCAGGATGAGTTCCGCTTCACCAACCGGGAAAAGATGGACGGTCTTCCGTTCAAGGGCCTTGGGGCGCTGGGGGATTCCAGTGCCATGGTCGGTACGGGTTGTGCCGCTCCCGGCGCCGCTCCCGACGCCGATCATCTCGTCGTGTTCGTGGACGCGTCCGTGAAGCCCGCGGGCGACGCCGGCGAACGCCGCGCGTACATCAAGAACTACACCCTGGACTTCGCGTCGAAGGTGAAGAAGGCGCTCGGCTGCACGGCCTGACCCGGCCGCCGCTTCCTCCGCGTACCGACTCTCGCGCGTACTGACTCCCCGTATCCCGTATCCCGTACCCCGAACACCGAACACCGCAGCGCCCGGACGGCCGACCGTCCGGGCGCTGCGGCGCTTCTACGCGGGACGTGCGGCGGTGCGCCCGGCCCTGAGGGCCGTGGACAGCGCGCGCAGCGCGGGGGTGGCCGAGGCGAGGGCGGCGCGTTGGTCCGGGGGGAGCGCGGCCAGCGAGTCGGCGAAGATCTCGGCCCACGCCTGCTCGATCAGCGCCATGCCTTGCGTCGCCCCCATGGTCGGGAAGAGCCGGACCGCGCGGCGGTCGCGCGGGTCCGGTTCGCGGCGGACGAGTCCCTGGCCCACGAGTCCGCGCACGGTGGTGCTGACGTTGCTCGCGTGCAGTCCCAGTTCCTGGGCCAGCGTGCCGACGCCGATGCCGGGGGATTCGAGTACCTGGCGGAGCACTTCGAGGTCGGACGGCGGCAGTGGCGGCAGCCCGGCCTCGGTGACCCCGAGCGACCGGAAGGCGCGCCCGAGCGCGTACAGGGCGGGTGTCAGTTCCCTCGCCTCGCGCAGGAGCGCGGGGTCTCCCGCTGCCGCGCGTCCCGCCGCTTCATCCGGTGCCTTGCTCGCGTCCATGCGGTGATCGTAGTCTCGTTCGCCATCTCCATATAGTTATATAGCTATAGGGAGTTGAGAGTGCACGCCCTCGCCCCATGCCCCATGCCCCACGCCCACACCTCAATCCACACCCCAACCTCACTCACGGGAGCAGGAGCACGAGATGTCCTTACCGTCCACCGAGGGCGCGCCCCCGCGCCCCGCCGCGCTCCCCACGGCGACGCTGGCGCTGCTGTCGTTCGTCATGCCGCTCGCCACGGACCTGTACCTCCCGGCCTTCCCCGCGATGGCCGACGACCTGGGAACCGACGCCTCCGGCGTCCAACTCACCCTCACCGCATTCCTGTTCGGTGTCGCGGCCGGCCAACTGGTGCTGGGACCGCTCTCCGACCGCCTCGGACGCCGCAAGCCGATCCTCGCCGGGGCCGCCGTGTGTGCCGTGGGTACCGCGCTGTGCGCCATGGCCCCCAGCCTCGGGGTGCTGATCGTGCTGCGCTTCGTGACCGGCTTCAGCGGCGCCGCCGGGCTGGTGGTGGGCCGGGCCGTCGTCTCGGACGTCGCGTCCGGCGCCGTGGCGGCCCGGCTCTTCGGCGTACTGACGACCCTTGGCGGCATCGCCCCGATCGCGGCCCCGCTGGCCGGCGGCGCGGTCGTGACCCATGCGGGCGGCTGGCGCGGCGCGTTCTGGGTCCTGGCGGTCGCGACGCTGCTGATGTTCCTGGCCGCGCTGTTCTTCGTACCCGAGAGCCTGCCCGAGGAGCGCCGCCGCCCCGGCGGCGGCTCCACTCTGCGAGCAGCCTGTGCGGTGCTCGGCGACCGTGCGTACGTGGGCTACACCCTCGCGTTCTCCTTCGCCTGCGGCGCGCTGTTCTGCTACATCGCGGGCTCGGCCTTCCTGCTCCAGAACGTCCTCGGTTTCACGGTGGGCCAGGCGTCCCTCGCCTTCTCGCTCGGCGCCCTGACCGCGACCCTCTCCAGCGCCGTGGGCACCCGCCTCGTCGGCCGGTACCACCCGCGCCTGCTGCTGCGCGCCGGACTGACCGTCCTGCTCGCCGCCACCACGGCGGCGCTCCTGGTCACTCTTTCGGGGCGACTCGGCCGGGCCGCCGCGCTCGGGCTCATCGGGCTCGCGTTTCTCGGCATAGGACAGGTCTTCGGTACGGCCACGGCCCTCGCCCTCGAACGCGTTCCCCAGGCGGCCGGAACCGGCTCGGCCGTCCTCGGCACCCTTCAGAGCCTCCTGGGCGGCATCGCCGCACCCCTCGTCGGCCTGGGCGGCGCGCACACGGCGGTGCCGCTGTTCGCGGGCATGGCGCTGTGCTCGCTCCTCGCCGTACTCGCGCTGCTGCTCACCCGGGGTGCGTCCGGGTCCTCGGGCGGGAACCGGGACGGGAGCGGGGGCGGGCGCGGGGTGGGAGGTGCACAGGGCACAGAGGGTCTCGTCCCCGACCGGCCGGAACAGCATCGGTTGGACATGCCGTTCGCTCGCGCACTCCCGGGTGCCCAACAGCCGGGCTGACACATGCCGTTCGGCGGGTGTGGGGGCGGGTGGGGGCTCGGGAGGGGCCGGAGGCGGGACTTCGCGCAGCAGGTAGCGGACGAGGCCGCCGGGTCGGTGTACGGGGGTGCCGTTCCTGGGCAGGCCGCGCCGTACGTGGTCGCGGACGGCGGAGGCACTGTGCCCGGCCGCAAGCCAGGCGGCGGTGAGGCGGGCGAGTTCGTTCCGCATGCCCGGCGGGATGTGCCGCAGGGCGGGGGAGAGGGCGGGCAGCGAGCGGATGAACTCGCGGGCTTCCGCAGGCACTTCGGGGTCGGGGTCGGGGTCGGGGCGGGGGTCGGGGCGGGGGTTGGGGCGGGGTGCGGGCTCCGGCCTGGGAGGCGGCTCCGGCTCCGGCTCGGGACCCGAGCCGGGTTCGGGATCCGGCTCGTACCCGGGGTCGGGCTCGTACCCGGGGTCGGGTTCGGGATCCGGCTCGTACCCGGGCTCGGGCTCGGGCTCGGGCGGATGGATGGAGGTGTCTTCACCAAGGTCTTTCTTTGGATGACCGTCGGTGAGCCGACCCGTCGGTTCACCGACGGCCGGATTTCCGGCACTCGGTGTGGACTCGGGCTGGAGGGTGAGCGCGAGCGTCTGTACGAGGAGCTCGGCCCCCGCCTCCTCGCTCAACGGTTCGTTGGTCACGAGCTGTTGGGTCTTCCACTGCCCGCGGCCCACTTGGACCCGACGCTCGTGGAGGAAGCCCTCCGCCATCAACTGCCGCTTCGCCCGCGTGAACGCGCATCCCCCGATGTGGGCCCGTTCAGCCGTTCGGGACAGGTTCTCCTGCGTGTCCGGCGGCAGGGAGAGTTGCCAGGTGAGGATCCGAACAGCGTCGGAACCGAGACGCGGATGGCGGATGATCTCGTGCGCCAACTGGGAGAAGGCGCGCTTGGGCGCGATAAAGTGCCGGTACATCACGGTGGAATGTCTCTTCCACTAGTGCTTGAGGCCCTCGCTGATGGTTGCCGCCATCGCGGGGGCCGATTTACGGGCACAGTACCGCACGCAGAGTGCCCCTAAAGACACGCTGTGTAAATAGGATTCTGCTACGAGAGCCCCCGGCCGCCCGGCCCCGGCCGCAGGCCCCTCGGGGGCGTCAGCCCTTCGGGAGGGGGCGGATGCCGGGGTCGAAGGTGGTCCGGAGGTAGATGCGGGTGCGATCGGGGGCGTACTCGTGCGCGAACAGGCGGGAGCACCTCTCGTCCGAGGTGTCGTACGGATCGGTGAGGTCCTTCGGGCCGCTGGGGCAGAGGCCGCCGTACCGTAGATCCTGCTTGAGCGACTCCGGCTGTGGCACTCCGAGGTGTGTGAAGTCCCGCTCGGGCGAGCCGACGTCCCCTGGCTCGGGGGTCAGCCACTTGCCGGACGTCGGATGCTTCTTGAGATACGCCTCGGCCTCGGCCCTTGTCAGCGTGAAGGTGAGCAGGCCGGTATCGACGCGAGAGGTGACCTGGTAGGCGGCCTTGGCGTCCCGGGCCGTGGCCGGGATCTCGAAGCCCATGTGCGCGCTCATCCACGCGGGCGTGATGCCCTCGGCCCACCGGCCGTCGTGGAGCCATCCCCGTTCCTCGTCCGACCTGCCATTCGCGGGCGAACACGCGCTGATCGCGGTGCCCGCCAGGATCAGCGCGACGGCGGCCAGGCCCGCGACGAGCCGCCCCCGCCGGCGGTTGCGACCGGTGTCGCGTCCATCGCCGGGCCTCGCGGACGCCCCGTAGAGAGAAAGGGCAGCCACCGTCGCCTCGGAGCTCTCCTGCTCGTCCCGCGCCATGAGACCCCCCCGCTTCCGGTTGATCGGAGACCGGCCCCTCGCTGACCTCTCGTCATCCAACACGCAAGAAGAGTCGGCGAGTTCGACGAAATGGTTGCATCCGGAAAGGGATTCGTCTCATCTCTTCGCAAGTCCCCCACGCCGCCAATGCCATCGGCCGCCGCGCCCGCCCCGGTGGCCGATGGGTGGCCGGAATAGGCACATGGGGCGGCGAGTTGCACCGGGACATGCGTCGCGATCACGAACCGTCGGACGGTCTCCACCCTTTGCTGGCGGACCGGTTCAGCCCCTACCGGTTCGATCCGTCGGTCACCGTCGACGACCGCACCCTCGGCCTGCTGCTGGAGGCCGCGCGATGGGCGCCGTCCGCCGGGAACTCCCAGCCGTGGGGCTTCTTCGCGTGCCGCCCCGGTGAACCGGACCACGAGCGGGTGGTCCGCCACCTCGCCCCCAGCTCGGCCCGCTGGGCGACGGGCGCTGGCCTGCTCGTCGTCACGCTCACGCGCCGCCAGGTGGACGAAAGCGGCTTGGCCTACTCGGAGTTCGCGGACTACGACCTCGGCCAGAGCGTCGCCCACATGACCGTCCAGGCCCAAGCGATGGGCCTGTCCGCCCACCAGTTCCGCGCCTTCGACCTGGAGGGCCTCACCAAGGAACTCGGCCCGGCCCCGGGCTGGTTCGTCGTCTCCATGATCGCCCTGGGAAAGGCGTCCGACTCCCCACCGGAGCACCGCCCCCGCCGCCCGATCACCGACCTCCTCACCGCCCCCTGGTCCCCCACCCCCTCCTGACGACGCCCCCAGTCGCGCCTCCGCCGGCCGGACCGGCGAAGACGCGGAGACCGCGCGGACGCGGTCAGCCGGAGGCGTCGCCCACATGCGTGCGGATCACGAGCGTGCAGCGCTCGCCTCGTACGATCGGCCGCACGCCGTGCACATGGTCACGGGTCGCGGGGAACGCGACCAGGCTGCCGCACGGAGGCTTGAACTCCCGGGGCGGGTGCTCGAAGAACAACTCGCCTCCGCCGTACGCGTCAGGTGAGTTGAGCCAGACGACCATGGTGAGGTCACCGCCCACGACGGGCTGCCCGTTCGTCCTGGCGCGCGCCCGCTCGATCTCCGTGACCTCGTCGTGGTGTGCCACGAACCCGACGCCGACTCCGTAGCGGTAGATCACGGCCGGCTGTCCGGGGATGCTCCGCGGGCGGACGCCGAAGTGGCCATGGATGGGGGCGGCGCAATGAGACAGCACCGCTTCCTCCAGGGGGACGGGAACCCGCACGTATGCACTGTCTCTCAATGAAGAGTCGACGACACCCTGGAAGCTGCGTCGCCGAGGGGTCTCGTTCGTCGCGTGGTCCATGAGGGCCGCGCAGAGGTCGAGCGGGACGACCCCCTCCTGGAGAAGAGGCGAGCGGCGATGCCACGTCATGGAGTCGTCTCCTTCCTCCAGCGGGTGCCCTCGGGCGAGTCCTCCAGGGTGACGCCCTCGTGCGTGAGCCGGTCGCGAATGGCGTCGGCTTCGGCGAACCGGCGCTCCGCGCGCAGCCGGTCGCGTTCCATGACCAGGTCGTCGATGACCGTGTCCGTCTGCGGGGAACCGGGGAAGTCGAAGGTCCCGAAGAGACCGTCGACGTCCTTGAGCAGTCGCAGGGCGGCCGGTCCGGCCGGTTCCCCGGACTTGTTCTGGTCGCGGATGTACCGGAACAGGACGGCGAGGGCACCAGGGGTGTCGAAGTCGTCGTCCAGGTGCTTCCGCATGTCCCGCCAAGTCGACTCCGAACGACCGCTGTTGGCGGCACTGTCGGCGTGGTCGGTGTCGATGGCCCGGGCGAAGTTCTCCACCCGGCGGCGCGCTCCACGCGCCTGCTCCAGCGTCGAGTCGTTCAACTCCATGGAGGAGCGGTAGTGCTGGGAGAGGAAGGCGTACCGCAGGGTGCGGAAGTCGGTGCCGGCGAGCGCCTCGCGGATGGTGAGGAAGTTGCCGGTGCTCTTCGACATCTTCTCGCCGTCGACCCGGAGCAGACCGGTGTGCATCCAGTAACGAGCCAAGGGCTCGACGCCGGACGCCGCTTCCATCTGGGCGACCTCGGCTTCGTGATGCGGGAAGATGAGATCGACCGCGCCACCGTGCAGGTCGTACGAGGGGCCGAAGAACGTCTCCGTGATCGCGGTGTCCTCGATGTGCCACCCCGGACGGCCCGGGCCCAAGTCGGTTTCCCAGAACGGCTCGCCGTCCTTGCGCCCCTTCCATAGGGCGAAGTCGCCGGGGTTGCGCTTCTTGGAGTGGTCGTCGATCCGTGACACCGAGTCCTCGGGGCGCAGGTCGGTGCGCCCGGAGAGCTTGCCGTACGCGGGGAACGAGGCGAGGTCGAAGTACCAGCCGTCGTCGAGCCGGTAGGCGTGACCGCGTTCGATGAGCCGCTTGATCTGGTCGACGATCGCGTCGATGTGGTCGTGGGCCCGGGCGTGGATGTCGACGCGGGTGTTGCCCAGGGCCGCCATGTCCTCCCGGTACTGCTTCTCGAACAGGGCCGCGATGTCCTCCGGCGGGACGTCCTCCTCCGCCGCCCGGCGGATGATCTTGTCGTCCACGTCCGTGATGTTCTGGAGGTAGGTCACCCGGAATCCGCTCGACTCCAGGTAGCGGGCGATAAAGTCGAACTGCGTGTACGTCTTCGCGTGCCCGACATGACTCGGGCCGTACACCGTGGGTCCGCAGACGAACATCCGCACCTCGGGTGCCCGCTCGGGGCGGAACTCCTCCGTGCGGCCGGTCAGAGTGTTGTGGACCTTGATCGTCATCATGCCTCCTGTGCGAGTTGATCACGCAGCGTACTGGCACGGTGACGGGGCGGGTGCGGGGTGGCGGGCGGATCATCACATCGGGTGGGGGCGAAGCGGGTGGGGACGAAGTGGGGCGCGGGGACGGCGGTGAAGACGGCCGCGCCGGAACCGAGGAGCTGACGGTCGGCCTGCTGGTACGCCCTGCGGACGGCGGCGATCGCGCCCGGGGTCAGATCCATCCCGGTCGTGCGGCAGAACTCCTCCAGGGCCTCGCACCGGCGTTCCAGATCGGCCAGGGAGAGCGGGTCGCACTGCTGCGTCTCGGTCAACAGGGTCTGCTGCACGCTGTCGATCAGGCCGAGCGCACCGAGGGAGTGCAGCTTCCACTTCCTGTTCGGCAGCAGCAGGCCCGCCCGCGCGTACATCCAGTCCACGACCTCGTCGAGCGCGGCCGACAGGACGAAGTGGCCCGTGGGCGCGCCCACGCGCCGCGCCATGCGCAACGGGATCTCGCGTACGTCCCACGTGATCCGGTTGTGCAGTCGCCGGGCCTCCTCCGGCAGCGACCGCGCCAGCCGGCGCGCCTTGTGGGTGATCAGCGCGCCGAACGCACCGTCGCGGTCGAGCAGCGGCTCCCCCTTGTTCGCGTAGGCGTCGCACTTGTCGCTGTTCCAGAGGGTGCGGGAGTCCGCCTCGTACGCGAACAGCAGCTGATGGACGTTGACTTCCATGTGCCCCCAGGGGACGGGGAGGAGGAAGCTGAACTCCGGGATCCACGCCGGAAGACGATCCCGCACGAGCGCGTAGGTGTCCGCCGGACGCGGGCGCCACTCGTCCTCCTTGAGGGGAATGTCGAGGACGAGGGCGAGATCGAAGTCGGAATCGGTGCTGAAGCGGGTGACGTTGCGGGGCGTGACGGCCGAGGAGGACAGCACATAGAGCGCCTGGACCTCGGGCCGGGCCTTCAGCGCGTTCAGGAGGTCCTTGGCCGCCGCGCGAGCCTGTGTTCTCAAGTGATCCAAACGGACTCCTTGGCAGGGGCCGAGTCGAGGACTCGGCCGGGGGCCGGGAAAGGGGAGTGGGAAGGGAAACGGGAAGGGAAACGGGAAGGGGAGCGGGGAAGGAGAGTGGGAAGGGAAGCAGTTCAGGTGAGCGGGCGATCCATCACGGAGCGGAGCTCGGGCAGCAGACGCCGGGCGACTCCGCCGTGGGTCCGCTGGATGTGCGCCAGGGAGGGACTGCTGTTGCCTTCGATGACGACCGGGCCACCAGGGGCGACCGCGATGTCCCAGCCGATGAAGGGCGTCTGCGGGAACAGCGCCGCACAGCGGGCGGCCAGCTCACGGACGGCGTCCACATGCGCGATCCGGCGCCCGGCGAACGGCACCGAAGTGACCGGGTGGTGGGAGTGGGCGGCCAGGCGGCGGTCGTAGCCGCGACGGTCCAGCCGCCCGTCGGGCAACACCCGGATCTGCAAGCCGCCATCGGCCGAGTTGTCCGTCGCGCGGCCGGCGCCGCCGAGCTTCAGGAGGGTGAACAGAACCTCCGCCGAGGTTCCCTTCAGCAGCGTGATCACACGGAAGGTGTTCAACGCGTACGGGTTCAGCACGTCCAGATCGGGGTGCTGCCGTACGTGCTCCTCCACCAGCCAGCTCCCCCAACGGCGGGCGTATGCCGCGAGGGAGAAGTCCTCCTCGCCAGGCCGCACGATCACGACCCCGGCACCGCCGCTGGAGTAGCGGGCGGGCTTGACGACCACTCTTCCTCGGCTGGAGAACAGTCGGATCACCCGGTCGATGTCCAGGGGCCGGCCATCGGCAGTGACGCCGCCCCGGCGGTTGCCGCAGGCGAGGAGTGCGGGCTGGGGAATCCCGGCACCGGCCAGGATCCGCTTGCCGATCACCTTGTCGTCCAGGGTGACGAGATCGCGGTTCACGCGGGGCAGCAGCCGGTGGAACAGGACCGTCTCGGGCAGATACGAGCCGACCTCTTCGGCGGAGATGCCGTGCCGATAGACGCCGTACCGGACGTAGTGGAAGGGCAGACAGCGCCACCGGACGGATGTCGTCAGCAGTTCCTCGGCCATCCGGGCCGCACTCTTCCGGTTCTGCGTGCGGAGCAACACGGGAAGGTGCTCATGCCGTATCTGCCGGACCTGGTGGTGGAGGAATCGCGCCGCAGCGACTCGGGGCAGGACACGGGTGCGGAACCAGTCCTCGGCCAGGGCCTGTCGATGGTTGAAACCGCGATTCGAGGATGGGGTCATGTCGCGTTTCTCCTCTCTCCTCGCCTCAGCGAGCCGTGAGTCCACTCAGGGCGAGGACGAGCACGAGGGCGATGGCTGCGACGGCATCGGCGAGCGCCGCGAGCCACCGCGTCGCTTCGCGTCGGGTCATCGGACGGCCGTGACGTTGTCCAGCGCCGTCGACCAGGCGATGCCGTCCACGGGCTGGATGTGCGCGATACGGATGAGCCGGCCGCCGTGCTGCTCCTGGACGACGGCGGCGAGGATCCCCTCGCCCCGGCTGGCGATGTCCCGTACGAGGTGGTGGAGGAGGGGGTGGTCTTGTGGGCCCTCGGCGTCGGTCCGGCTCATTCCTCGGGCCCCTCTGGCGTCTCGGTCTCCTCGGGCCCCGGTTCCTCGGTCGCCGGCTGCTCGGGCCCCGGCTCCTCGGGCCACCGGTCGAGGAAGCGCTGCCAGCCGGCCTCGGCGCGGGCGCGGAGCGCGGGGCTCGGACCGGTCGACGGGTCGGTGGGTGTGTTCGGCCGCCGATGGGCGTCGGGGATCCGGTGGAGGGGTTTTCTCATCGGGGCCTTCTTCGGGGATTGGCACAGTCCGTCACCCGCACGGGCGTCGGTGACGGTCTGCGGTTCTGGGGGCCGTCCGGAGTGAGTGGGGCAGCCTGGTGCCCCACTCACTCCGGACGGCGTGATGCCAAGTGAACGGCGGTGGAGGCGGGCGCGGAACGTTTCCATGGGGTTTCTCCCGGCAGGGAAACCCCCGTTTCTTCCTCTCGTGCTCGTTAACCTCGTGACGACCGACAGAAGGCGGAGGCGCATGTATGTCCGATCCACTGGCTCCGCACCCGCTCACCTACGTCCGTGAGCGCAATGGCTGGGGGAAAGCGGACCTGGCCCGGCGAATGTGTGAGCGCGGGGCCGAGATGGGCGTGCCGCTGGCCACCAACCGGACCACGATCTGGAAGTGGGAGCGCGGGCAGATGCCCGACGCGGATGCCCAGCGGGTCCTGGCCGATCTCCTGGACATGTCCGAGCCGGATGTGCGTGGAGCGCCGTGGCCTCAATGGCTGCCTGTCTGGGAGTCGACAACTCTGCTGGAGCCGTGGACGCCCGCGGGTACCGTGAAGGTATTCGCTGATCTGGTCAGGAGTGGGCACATGGATCGTCGTGGTTTTCTGTCCATCACCGGCGCCGGGCTGACCGGTGTCGCCGCCAGCTGGGTCGCGGCGCCGCAGGCCTTCGCCACCGCGCTCGACGGCGATCGCGTCACCACCGAGATGGTGGCCACGATCGAGCAGCGTGTGAAGACCCTCCGGACGCTCGACGACCAGATGGGTGGCGCCTTCCTGTTGGACCAGGCCGCCGGTGATCTGGCTTTGATCACTGGCCTGTTGGATCACGGGCGATACACCCAAACAGTCGAACGGCGCCTTTACGGGGTGGCGGCGCAGGCGTCCTGTCTCGCCGGCTGGATGGCCTACGACAAGGGGCTGCGCTCCCTTGGGCAGCGCTACCTTGTCGGTGCCCTCCGCAGCGCGCGTAGTGCGGGGGACGACGGATTCGGCGCCTTCGTCCTGGCCGAGATGGGTGTCCATGTGTCCGACACCGGTGACACTGCCGCTCGTGTGAGGCTGATCGACACGGCGATCGACAACGCGCCGACGGACTTGCCTCCGGCAGCAGTGTCGTTTCTCTTTCTTCACCAGGCCGAAGCCCTCTCCAGGGACGGACAGGGCGTGGCTGCCGGCAAGGCGCTCGACCGGGCCTACAGCCTTTGGGCCGCACACCAGACGGGAGATCGTCCCGAGTGGCTCGGGTGGTACGGCGAGGCGCAACTCAAGTCCACGGAAGGCAAGATCATGCTGCGCTCCGGGCATCCGGAGCGGGCGACCAGTGCTCTCGTGGCCGCGATGAGGCAAGCTGCTCCGCGTGATCGTGCCGTTCGGTCCGGCCGTCTGGCCACCGCACGGTTGGCGGCTCGTGACCTGGACGGGGCCCTGGACGCCGCGAACGTGGGGCTGGAATTGCTGGAGGGGCGTGTGCGGTCCGACCGGGCGCGCGTCCAACTGACGAAGTTCAGCGAGCGCCTGATGCCGTACTCCTCCGTTCCGGACGTCCGCGAGTTCCACGACCGGCTTCGAGCGCTTCCGGTAGTCGCCTGAACGAGCTTGCCCACGTGCCCCGAGCCCGCCGTCGGACGAACCGTGGCTCGCGGTCCCGCGTGATGCGGGTCTGTGCCACCGGGCTGACCGACGGCATCTTCCGCGTCGGCGCCATCGCCTGACGGAACACCGATTCCCCCCCGGCCGCCCCGGCGTACTCCTCCCCGCGCCGGGGCCCCTCCATGTGGTGGGGCGGACCGAGGACGGATCGAGGGTGGACCAAGGAGGTCGAGGAAGGGCCGAGGGTCAGCCGGGGGCGGACCGGGAGTGCCCGGCGCGGCGGCCGACGCAGCGGCAGGTGGGGCAGCAGGTGGGGAGGCAGGTGGAGCGGCCCGCGCGGCGGTCGGCAGACGGATCAAGTCGACTAGTGACATGGGGCTCTTCAGTCCGTAGGGTGCTGAATATGGATATGCAGACTGTCGTCCTTGGGACGTCCGGCACCACCCCGCAGGACGTCGTCGCCGTCGCCCGCCACGGTGCGCGCGTCGAGCTGTCATCCGACGCCGTCGCGGCCCTCGCCGCCGCCCGTGCCACCGTGGACGCGCTCGCCGCCAAGCCCGAGCCGGTCTACGGCGTCTCCACCGGGTTCGGCGCCCTGGCCACCCGTCACATCGGCCACGAACTGCGCGCCCAGCTGCAGCGCAACATCGTCCGCTCGCACGCCGCCGGCATGGGCCCGCGCGTCGAGCGCGAGGTCGTCCGCGCGCTGATGTTCCTGCGCCTGAAGACCGTCACCTCGGGCCACACGGGTGTACGGCCCGAGGTCGCCCAGACCATGGCCGACGTCCTCAACGCCGGGATCACCCCGGTCGTCCACGAGTACGGCTCCCTCGGCTGCTCCGGCGACCTCGCCCCGCTCTCCCACTGCGCGCTCGCGCTCATGGGCGAGGGGGACGCCGAGGGCCCGGACGGCGTGGTCGCGCCCGCCGGCGAACTCCTCGCCGCCGCCGGCATCGCGCCCGTCGCACTCAAGGAGAAGGAGGGCCTCGCCCTCCTCAACGGCACCGACGGCATGCTCGGCATGCTGATCATGGCCCTCGCCGACCTCGACACCCTCTACAAGTCGGCCGACGTCACCGCCGCCCTCTCCCTCGAAGCCCTCCTCGGCACCGACAAGGTCCTCGAACCCGAGCTGCACGCCATCCGCCCCCACCCCGGCCAGGCCGCTTCCGCCGCCAACATGCTCGCCGTGCTCAAGGGCTCCGAGCTGACCGGCCACTACCAGAGCGGCGAGGCCCCGCGCGTCCAGGACGCCTACTCGGTGCGCTGCGCCCCGCAGGTCGCCGGCGCCGGCCGCGACACCATGGCGCACGCCCGGATGATCGCCCAGTACGAGCTGGCCGCCGCCGTCGACAACCCGGTGGTGCTCGCCAACGGCGAGGTCCGCTCCAACGGCAACTTCCACGGCGCCCCCGTCGCGTACGTCCTCGACTTCCTCGCGATCGCCGCCGCCGACCTCGCCTCCATCGCCGAGCGCCGCACCGACCGGCTGCTCGACAAGAACCGTTCGCACGGTCTGCCGCCGTTCCTCGCCGACGACGCCGGCGTCGACTCCGGTCTGATGATCGCCCAGTACACGCAGGCCGCCCTGGTCAGCGAGATGAAGCGGCTCGCCGTCCCGGCCTCCGTCGACTCCATCCCGTCCTCCGCGATGCAGGAGGACCACGTCTCCATGGGCTGGTCCGCCGCCCGCAAGCTGCGCACCACGATCGACAACCTCACCCGGGTCCTCGCCGTCGAGCTGTACGCGGCCACGCGCGGCATCGAACTCCGCCACGGCCTGAGCCCGGCGCCCGCCTCCGCCGCCGCCATCGCGGCCCTGCGCGCGGCCGGCGTAGAGGGCCCCGGCCCGGACCGCTTCCTCGCGCCCGACCTGGCCGCCACCGACGCGTTCGTCCGCGCGGGCCGGCTGGTCGCGGCGGTCGAGCCGGTGACGGGGCCGCTGGCGTGACCCGCCACCCGTAAACGCGTGAGCCCGTGAGCCAGTAAACGCGTAAACCCTGACCCTGATTCGTCACCTGTGGTCCCCTGACCGCACTCCTGGGGGTGACAGGGAGGCGACAGGGGGGGGGAGTGAGGGCCGTCCCGTACGGGGCGGCCCTTCGCCGTGCTCGCGGCGTACGCGGTACGGGGCTCACGCCCGGAGCGGACCCCGCGGCGGGTCAGGTACGAGGGCCGCCGAAGCGCCGTGTCGCCAGGGTGACGGAACCGGCACCCACACCCAGCAGGATCGTTCCGGCGAGGACGTACGGCGTGATGTCGCCGCCGATGGCGCGCGAAAGCCGCTCCGAGTCCTCGGCCGTGCCCGTGCCCGTGTCCGTGTTCTCGTCATCGTCGGCGTCGGCCGCGCCAACCGTGCCGGCCGAACCCGACAGGCTCGTCAGGTCCGCCATGTCCGCCACGGACGAGCCGGTGTCGTCCACCGGGCCCTGTTCGCCCGCGGTCTTCGCGGACGGTACGAACCACAGCGCGCAGAGCAGTGTCCCCGCCGCTACGGCGGTGAGCAGCGGGCGTCGTGCGACGGACACGATTTTTCGATCCCCCTTGCGGAAACCCGGAATTGACGGGTACTTCGATGCTAATGAACGCAGCGGGTCGCGCGAAATCCGAGCCGCCCCGGCGCTCTACGCTCCGGCTATGAGTACTTCCGAGACATCACGCTATGTACGGCTTCGCGTCGATCTCGTGCTGGAGATCGAAGGCCCCGAAGCCCTGTCCGAGGCCGCCGTCGGCCGGATCGACGCCGACCCGTCGCTGCCGGCGGAGGACCGTACGCAGACCCGGGCCGCCGTCGACGAGGACGCCGCCGAGGCGCTCGCGTACCTGGTGGACCCCTTCGACCTGGTCGGGACGGTGCCCGGGGTCGAACTCGTCCAGGCGTCCTGGAGCAGCGAGGAGGTCGCGTACGACCCCGCGGAGGGGATGTGGGACCCCGACGACGAGGGCGACGAGGGCGACGAGTACGAAGCCGAGTACGAAGCCGACTACGACGAGGACGAGGCGGGCGACGGGTACGACGAGGACGAGCGCGACGAGGCTGAAGAGGAGGGTGAGGCGGCAGAGGCGGTGGACGGCGAGAGCCGGACGGGGCGGCGCGCCTGAACCCCCTCCTACGGGTCTCCCGGGGCATCAGGGCCCCGGGAGGCCCGCCCTGCCCCAGCCCTGCCCTGCCCCCTCCCCGCCCCGCGCCGGGCGCGCACCGGCCGTAGGGCGGGGCCCGACGGCCCGAGCGGGACAGGCCACGGATCGGCCACGGCCCGGCCACAGACCGGCCACACCCGTGTGAGAGGGGCCACCCGGGGAACCGAAGGCTCCGGAATTGCGTGATGATCAGTGGTGTTCCCCACAAACCCCCCGGTAATGGATCCGCGGGGGCTCGCAGGGGTGTTTCAGTAGGTAGTGGCAGGTTGAGGCGACGATGGAGAAGCGTGTGATGACGGACGGCAAGCGTCGCAAGGGCCTGGCGGCTGCGGCCGCGGTCCTCGGTGGCGTTCTGGTGCTCTCGGCGTGCAGCGACAAGGACGGCGGCTCCGACACCTCGCAGAGCGCCCAGTCGCAGGCCCAGGTCGACAAGGCCGCCGCGCAGGAGACCTCCAAGGCGCAGATCACCATCGAGCCGAAGAACGGTGCCCAGAACGCGTCGATCAACAACGACGCCAAGGTCACCGTCGCCAGCGGCAAGCTCACCGAGGTCACCATGACCTCCGCGGAGGGCACGGCCGTCGCCGGGCAGATATCCGCCGACGGGCTCAGCTGGAAGCCGAGCGCCGCCCTCCAGCGTGCCACCGTGTACAAGATCGCCGCGACCGCCAAGGACGCCGCCGGTCTGGAGGCGCACGAGAACTCCTCCTTCACCACCGTCTCGGCCGCCAACAGCTTCATCGGCAACTTCACGCCGGAGGACGGTTCGACCGTCGGCGTCGGCATGCCGGTCTCGATCAACTTCAACAAGGCGATCACCGACAAGAAGGCTGTCCAGGGCGGTATCACCGTCTCCACCAGCTCCGGCCAGGAGGTCGTCGGGCACTGGTTCAACCAGACCCGCCTCGACTTCCGCCCGGAGAAGTACTGGTCCGAGGGTTCGACCGTCACCCTCAAGCTGAGCCTCGACGGCGTCGAGGGCGCCCCGGGCGTCTTCGGTGTCCAGCAGAAGACCGTCACCTTCAAGATCGGCCGTAACCAGGTCTCCACGGTCGACGTCGCCACGCGGCAGATGACTGTCACGCAGGACGGCAAGACGGTCAAGGTCATCCCGATCTCCGCGGGCTCTCCCGAGAACACCACCTACAACGGCGAGATGGTGATCTCCGAGAAGTTCAAGGAGACCCGGATGAACGGCGCCACCGTCGGCTTCACCGACTCCGACGGCAAGGGCGAGTACGACATCAAGGACGTGCCGCACGCCATGCGCCTGTCCACCTCCGGCACCTTCATCCACGGCAACTACTGGGGTTCGCGCGCCATCTTCGGCAGCGTGAACACCAGCCACGGCTGTGTGGGTCTCGCCGACGCCAAGGGCGCGAACGACCCGAACCAGATGGGTGCCTGGTTCTTCGACCACTCGATCGTCGGCGACATCGTCATCGTGAAGAACTCCCAGGACAAGACGATCGCCCCCGACAACGGCCTCAACGGCTGGAACATGGACTGGGCGACGTGGAAGGCCGGCTCGGCCGCCTGAACCTCCTGACGGGCCGCGCGCGCCGCGCGGCCCCATGGGCCTCCTGAGCCTGAGGCCCGAGCCTCTCCAGCAGGCATATGCCGGGGCATGACTTCCGGGGTAATCGACCCCGCGGGACATGCCCCGGCATGCTTTTCACATGACCGCATACGCGATTGCCCGCCTGTATCCGACGACCGCCCCGAACGAGGACGTCCTCGACTACATCGAGGGCATCCAGGGCACCCTCGACCCCTTCGGCGGCCGGTTCCTCATCCACGGCGCGCCTCGGCGCGAGACCATCGAGGGCGAGTGGCCCGGCGATGTCGTCATGATCTCCTTCCCGGACTACGCCGCGGCCCGCGCCTGGTACGCCTCCGAGCCCTATCAGGCGCTCATTCCGCTGCGAGCCCGGCATATGCCCGGCGACATCATCTTGATCGACGGCGTTCCGGAGGGTTACGAGCCGACGGCGACGGCCGCGAAGCTGCGCGCGGCGTTGCGTTGAGCGGATCCGGGCCGGGGCGAGGCGAGGCGAGTCGGGCCGAGCCGAGCTGGGCCGAGCCGAGTTCGCGTGAGCCGGACCGCATGCGTCCGGCCTCGCTGCTGCTCGTCAGGCCGTCAGGCCGTCAGGTCGGCAGGTCGGCAGGTCGGCAGGTCGTCAGACCGTCAAGCCGTGGGCGGGACCGGGGCCGGGGTCCAGGCCGCCACCAGGGCGAGCAGTCCGGGGAACCGGGCGTTCAGGTCGGCCACGCGCACGTGGCTGCGGCGTTCGAGTCCGTACTGACGCTGCCGGGTGATTCCCGCCTCGCGCAGCGCCTTGAAGTGGTGCGTCAGCGACGACTTGGGCCGGTCGAGTCCGAACCAGCCGCAGGTGTGGTCGAAGTCCTCCGATTCCAGGAGGAGTTTACGGACGATCGTCAGCCGCAGCGGGTCGCTGAGCGCGCCGAGGACCGTCTCCAGGCGCAGCTCGTCGAGCGCGGGCTCCGGGAGCGGTTCGGGCAGGCCGGGCGGCTCGGGGAGCACCTTGACGGCGGGGGGCGTGGACATGAGTGGCTCCTCGGGTTCGTGGCGCGCGATGGGTCGCCGTGACGTGCCGCTGGGGCGGGTCGCTCGGGGCGCGACGGCCGATTCTCAGTACGAGTTCGATCGTACTGCATGCTAAGTTCGACTCCACTCGTACTGCTGTCGGTGTGTCCGGCGGCGAGTCGTCGGGAGGAGTCGTCATGTCCGGAACCAGGAGCGCGTTAGCCCGGGGAGCCCGAGAGACCCGGGAAGCCCGAGAGACCCGGGGCGTCCGAGAGGCCCGCAGGACGCAGGAGCGCCGAGGAGGGGACCCCGGCCCTGCCAGTCCCCCCGGCCCCACCGTCCCGGCGCCCCTGCGCTGGATCTGGCTGGCCGCATGGCCGGTCACGGCCGTCTTCGTCCTCTCGAACGCGGCCACTCCGCTCTACGTGCTGTGGCAGCGCGACATCGGGTTCTCCAAGGGCACCCTGACCGTGGTGTTCGCCTTCTACATCGTCGGCCTCATCGGTTCGCTGCTGGTCTCCGGCGTCGTGTCCGACCGGATCGGCCGCAAGCCCGTCCTGCTGCCCGCGCTGGGGCTCGCCCTCACCGCCTGCCTGGTCTTCGCGACCGCCGGCAGCGTGGCCGCGCTGATCGTGGCCCGGCTCTGCACCGGCATCGCGGTCGGGGCCGTCGTCTCGGCCGGCATGGCGGCGGTGACCGATGTCGCCGGGCCCGAGCGGCGGCGGATCGCGGCGCTCCTCGCCTCCTGCGCGATGGTCTTCGGGGCCGGACTCGGCCCGCTGCTCTCCGGGCTGCTCTCGGAGGTGGCACCCGCGCCGACGGTCACCGTGTTCGTCGTCGAGGCGGTGCTCCTGCTCAGCGCCGTGCTCTGCGTGCTGCGCATGCCGCTGCACCGCCCCGCGACGAGCGCGGGCGGGGGCGCGTGGGTGCGGATCCCCGGCGTACCGAAGGAAGCGCGCCGTCAGCTCGCCCTCGGCATCGCGGTCTTCGCCCCCGGGATCACGGCCACGTCCTTCGTGCTCTCGCTCGGCCCGTCCCTGCTGTCCGGGCTGCTCGGCACCACGAACCGGACCGTCGCGGGCGCCATGGCCTTCGCCATGTTCCTCACCGCGACCGGCGTCCAGTTCGCCGTCCAGCGGCTGAGCCGCCGCACCATCCTGACGGCCGGCGCGCTGAGCACCACCCTGGGCATGGCCCTGCTGATCGCCGCCGTCCACACCTCGGCGGTGACGCTGCTCGTCCTCGCCGCACTGCTGGCCGGCGCCGGCCAGGGCATGGGCCAGCTCGGCGGCCTGTCCCTGCTCAACAGCGGCGTCCCGGCGCGGCGCCTCGCCGAGGCCAATGCCGCCCTCAACGTGGGCGGGTACCTCCTCGCCGGCGTCCTGCCCGTCTCGGCGGGCTACCTCAGCGACGCGGTGGGCCTGACGAACGGCGCCACGCTCTTCGGCGCCGTCCTCGCGGGCCTCGCCGTCGCCGGCGGCTTGGTGGTGCTCACCACCCGCCGTCAGGTGACGGACCCGGCGGCCTGAGACGGCGGCCTGAGGCAGCGGTCTGAGACGGCGGCCCGGGACGGCGGCCCGGGACGGCCGGTCGACCGGGGCCGGAGTCCGGGCCCCGGGCCCCGGGGCCGGCGGTGGGATCAGCCGTCGGCCTTCGCCACACCGATCGGGCAGGACACACCCGTCCCGCCGATGCCGCAGTAGCCCGCCGGGTTCTTGTCGAGGTACTGCTGGTGGTACGCCTCGGCCGGATAGAAGGCGTGGGCGTCGGCGGGCTCGATCGCGGTGGTGATCGTGCCGTGGCCGGCGGCGGTCAGGACGTCCTGGTAGGAGTCGCGGGAGGCCTCGGCCGCGGCGGCCTGGGCGGGGGTGTGGGTGAAGACGGCTGAGCGGTACTGGGTGCCGACGTCATTGCCCTGGCGGTAGCCCTGGGTCGGGTCGTGGGACTCCCAGAACAGCTTCAGCAGGCGCTCGTACGACACCACGGACGGGTCGAAGACGACCCGGACGACCTCGGTGTGACCGGTGAGGCCCGAGCAGACCTCCTCGTACAGCGGGTACGCGGTGAAACCGCCCTGGTAGCCGGCGAGGGTCGTGTGGACGCCCTCCGTCTGCCAGAACTTCCGCTCGGCGCCCCAGAAACAACCCAGGGCGAAGTCCGCCACCTCCAGGCCTTCCGGGTACGGGCCGAGCAGCCGGGTGCCGAGAACCGTGTGGCGCTCCGGGACGGGGAACGCGAGCCCGGCGCGCCCGGGCAGGGCCTGGTCGGCGGTGGGGAGGACGGGGGTGGGGCGGGACAGGAACATAGGGCATCTCTCCTCGGCGGTGGCGGCGCGAAAGGAACAACGTGCCCCGCACCCGGAGGATTCCCCGCGACCTGCCCGGCAGCCGCCGCCGCGCCCCTGCCTCGTCACAGCCCCCAGCGCCCCGGCCCGTCGACCCCCTCGCCCCGTCAGCCGCGCAGCGCCGCCGGGCTCCCGCCGTCCGACTCGTACTCCGCGACCACCAGATTCCGGTGCGCCGTGTACGCCGCCGCCGGGTCCTCCTCCAGCGTCCACGGCAGCGCGCCCACGTACCCGTCCACCCGCACGAACAGCGCCATCGCCTCGGCCCAGCGCTCCGCGCCCATCAGGAACCGCACCAGCAGATGGCGTACGTGCGCCAGCATCGGGTCGTCCGGCCGCGCCGAGTGGACCGCGTACATCGCGCCCTCGACGGCCTTGGTGACCACGGCGGTGCGGTAGAAGTCGACGCCGACCACGATCTCCGGCCGGTTCTCGAAGACCGCGAACAGCGGCAGCGCGGCGAGCAGCGATCCGTGCGGGGCGCGCGCGGCGGCCGTGGTCGCGAACCGGTCCGCGTCGGCGCGCGAACCGTGCCACTTCTCGCACCAGTACAGCAGGGCCGCCAGATGCGCCCCCATGTGTGCCGGAGCGCGGTCGATGATCTGCGCCCACAGCCGGTCGAACTCCTCGCCGGAGTAGCCGAGTCCGCGTGCCACGGCGAGCTGCGAGACGTACGGGACGACATCCTCCGGCGTCAGCGCCGCCGCCCGCCGGCACTCGCTCCGCGCCTCGTCCAGGATGACCTGGAAGTCCTTGCTGCCGGTTGACGCCGTCCGGAACGCCTGCTGCACCAGGAACTCCGCGTACACCTGCGCGCCGCCCGGGTCCTCCGGCGCCTCGGCGTGCCACGAACGCAGCCACGCGCCGCCGACGCCCGGCCGTTCCGCCAGTTCGAGGGAGGCCGCGCCGGCGAAGGACTGGACCCGCTGCCAGCGGACCTCGCCCTCCCGCGCCGTGCCCTTGAGCAGCTGCGAGGCGGCCCGCCAGTCCTGCGTCGCCCGGACGACGTCGAGGACGTCGAGGAGATCCCGGTCCGGCCCCGGCAGCCGTACGTCCTGGTCCTCCTGGCGCAGGAATCCGTACGCCTCCGGATCCGCCGCGTCGGGCGAGCCCGGGGCCACCTGCCGGATGACGCCGCGGCCGCGCCCGCGCCCGCGACGCAGGGCGAAGGGGCCCAGAACACCGACGATCATCGCGACCGCGATCAGGAACCAGAGAATCTCCATGCGTCCATTGTTCCGTACGAAGGGTGAGACTCCCGGCGGCCCGGGGCCCCGCACGGCTACGCTCCTTCACCATGAGCGACCAGCACAGTCACCAGAGTTTCGAGACCCGCGCCATCCATGCGGGCAACACCGCCGACCCGCTGACCGGCGCGGTCGTCCCGCCCATCTATCAGGTCTCCACCTACAAGCAGGACGGCGTGGGCGGACTGCGCGGCGGCTACGAGTACAGCCGCAGCGCCAATCCGACCCGTACCGCCCTGGAGGAGAACCTCGCGGCCCTCGAAGGCGGCCACCGCGGCCTCGCCTTCGCCTCCGGCCTCGCCGCCGAGGACTGCCTCCTGCGCACCCTGCTGTCCCCGGGTGACCACGTGGTCATCCCCAACGACGCGTACGGCGGCACGTTCCGTCTCTTCGCGAAGGTCGTGCAGCGCTGGGGTGTCGACTTCTCCGTCGCCGATACCTCCGACCTCGCGTCCGTGCGCGCGGCTCTCACCGACCGCACCAAGCTGATCTGGGTCGAGACGCCCTCCAACCCGCTGCTCGGCATCACCGACATCGAGGCCGTGGCGGGCGTGGCCGCCGAGGCCGGGGTGAAGCTCGTCGTCGACAACACCTTCGCCTCCCCGTACCTCCAGCAGCCGCTCGCGCTCGGTGCGGACGTCGTCGTGCACTCCCTCACCAAGTACATGGGCGGCCACTCCGACGTCGTCGGCGGTGCCCTGGTGACGGCCGACGTGGCGCTCGGCGAGGAGCTCGCCTACCACCAGAACGCGATGGGTGCCGTGGCCGGCCCCTTCGACTCCTGGATCGTGCTGCGCGGCATCAAGACGCTCGCGGTGCGCATGGACCGGCACAGCGAGAACGCGACCAAGGTCGCCGACATGCTGACCCGGCACCCGAAGGTCACGCAGGTCCTCTACCCGGGTCTCGCCGAGCACCCCGGGCACGAGATCGCGGCCAAGCAGATGCGGTCCTTCGGCGGCATGATCTCCTTCCGCGTCGAGGGCGGCGAGGAGGCGGCGGTGCAGGTCTGCAACCGCGCCAAGCTGTTCACCCTGGGCGAGTCCCTGGGCGGCGTCGAGTCGCTGATCGAGCACCCGGGCCGGATGACGCACGCGAGCGCGGCCGGTTCGGCCCTGGAGGTCCCGGCGGACCTCGTCCGGCTGTCGGTCGGCATCGAGAACGTCGACGACCTGCTGGCGGACCTGCGCGAGGCGCTGGGCTAGTCCCGGTTCCCATCGGGGCAGTCGGTCAGCCGGTCAGCCGGCCGACAGGCAGGTCGGCCGGTCATGGTGCGGGCTCCTCGGCTTCGGCCGGGGGGCCCGCACCGTACGTACGGCTGGAACGGCCGGCGTACCGAACGGCATGTGACGGGCTTACGAGGCCGTACAGCGGTCCGGCGGCCCCGCGGACGGCCGGGGCGGTCTGTCATATGCCGTCGAGCGGAGGTGTCGTCCCCGCCGGCGGCACCTCCCAGGGGTGCGCCACCGACGCCCAGACGACGAACGCGACGACCGCCACCGCGATCAGCCCCCACCAGAGCCGCCGCACCACCCGGTCTCGCCGCAGCAGCCGGATCCCGCGGGTCACGGCCCGGCCGCCGAGGTCGCCGGGGACATGCGGGTGGGAGCCGTCCAGCATCCGGCGGACCTCGTCCTCCTTGCGTTCGTGGCGGTTCACGAGGCCGCCCGCAGCCGGCTCACCGAGCGGGCGCAGACCGCCCGGATCCGGTCCTCGGGCAGCCCGAGCAGCGCCGCCGTCTGCTCCTCGGCGACCCCCTCGTGCAGCCGCAGGACGACGACGAGACGTTCCTGCGGGGTGAGCGCGGACAGCACCCCGCCCCGGCCGCGGTGATGGCGCCAGGCGGCGCGGGCGAAACGGGTGGCGAGATCGGCGCGGGTCACGTTGTACGGGTCCTCGCCGCGCAGCCGGTCCCAGCGGGCGTACGTGTGGGCCAGCGCGGCGGTCAGGAGCTCCTGGGCCAGCGGGTTGTCCTGGGCGGGCTCGGTGGTCAGCAGGGTCGCGGCCTGCAACAGCCGGCCGGCCGCCCCGGCCACGAACCCGCTGAACTCCCGGGTGCGGGCGGCGTTCTCGGCACCAGGTTCCAGCCCGGGGGCCGGCATCGGCCCGGATCCCGGCCGGGCACCCGCGCCCGTACCCCTGTCCGTACCTCTTCCCGCACTTGAACCCGCACCCGTGCCCGCACCTGTGCCTGTACCCGTGCCCGTACCCGCGACGCTCCTGAGGACGGCCCGGGCCGAGCGCTGCCCGCCCTTGGCCCCGGCCTTGGACCCGCCTTCGTTCCGGCCCCCGTTGCCGTTCCGGTCGCCGCCGCCGCGGCTGCCGAATCGGTTCCTGTTCGACTCGCGCACATCCTCATCTGAGGACAGTGCCGAGCCTGGGTCAAGACGTCGGTACGGACTGCGTGTCGGGAGCCGGAACCAGAGCGCCCGACTGCCGTGCGGACAAAGCCGAGTTGAAGCGGGTGAGCAGGGTGCAGAACGACTCCCGCTCGTCCGCCGACCAGCCCTCCGTGACCTCCGCCATCAGCTGGCGGCGCGAGTCGCGGACCTCCTCCAGGCGGGTTTGGCCGCGCGCCGACAGTTCGAGCACCACGGCACGCCCGTCCTCGGGGTGCGAGGTCCGCTTGACCAGGCCCGTGTCGACGAGCGGGGCGACCTGGCGGGTGACCGTCGAGGAGTCGATGCCCATGCCGGCGGCGAGCGCCTTCACCCCCATCGGGCCTTCCAGGTCGAGCCGGTTGAGCAGCAGATACGCGGCGCGGTCCATCGAGGTGCGCAGCTGGCCGGTGCCCGCGAGGCGGGTCTGCTCGGCCCTCCGGGCGAAGACGGCCACCTGGTGCTGGAGGGCGTCGAGGAGGCCGGGGTCGAGCGCTGTCGTCATGTCCGGAGACGAGGGCATGGCTGTGAGGGCTCTCTCGTGCGGAGGGCTGTTGGTGGGGGACAGAGTACGCGGACCGGATCAGATGCGTACCGGGCCTGCATGAAACGGTGTGAACGGGGTAGGGCGCCCGCCCGGCCGACAGGCCGGGACGCCGCTTGACTGCGAGACTGCGGCCATGAGCTTCGGCACGTCTGACCTCCCCGGATCCGGGCGCGAGCGCTCCGGTGGCCGACCCGGGGAGCCCATCGGGGCGCGGTATCCGGACGCCGGTCCCGGGGGAGGGCAGGGTGCCGTTGCCAGGGGAGGATCGGGCGCCGTTCCCGGGGCGGGACCGGGTGCGGTTGCGGGCCGGGCTTCGGCCGCCGGGGCGGACTCCGCCGTGACAGGTTCCCCGGCGATGGGCCCCGCGGCGACAGGCCCCGTGGTGTCGGAATCCGAGGCGTCGGATTCCGCCTCCGCCGTGCCGGACTCCGTGGTCCTGGACGACGTACTCAGGGCCCGCAAGACGCTCGCCGGAGTGGCCCGCACGACCCCGATGGAAGGGGGCCGTCACCTGTCCGAGCTGGTGGCGGGGCCGGTACACCTCAAGTGCGAGAACCTTCAGCGGACCGGCTCGTTCAAGGTGCGCGGCGCGTACACGCGGATCGCGGGGCTGCGGCCCGGGCAGCGGGCGGCCGGGGTGGTGGCGGCCTCGGCCGGCAACCACGCGCAGGGGGTGGCGCTCGCCTCGCGGCTGCTCGGGGTGCCCGCGACGGTCTTCATGCCGCTGGGCGCGCCCCTGCCGAAGGTGGCCGCCACGCGCGCGTACGGGGCGGACGTACGGCTGACGGGGCACGTCGTCGACGAGGCGCTCGCCGAGGCCGAGGCGTACGCGCGCGAGACGGGGGCGGTCCTCGTCCACCCCTTCGACCATCCCGACGTCGTCGCCGGCCAGGGCACGGTCGGCCTGGAGATCCTGGAGCAGTGCCCGGAGGTGCGCACGATCGTGGTCGGCGTCGGCGGCGGCGGGCTGGTGGCCGGCATCGCGCTCGCCGTGAAGTCGCTGCGCCCGGATGTACGGGTGGTCGGCGTCCAGGCGGAGGGCGCGGCGGCCTATCCGCCCTCGCTGGCGGCCGGGCATCCGGTCGCGGTCGAGGCGCCGGTGACGATGGCCGACGGGATCAGGGTGGGGCGGCCCGGCGACGTGCCGTTCGCGCTGGTGCGGAAGTACGTGGACGAGATCCGCACCGTCTCCGAGGACGCGATCGCCTCGGCGCTGCTGCTCTGTCTGGAGCGGGCGAAGCTGGTGGTGGAGCCGGCCGGGGCGAGCCCGGTGGCGGCGCTGCTGGCCGATCCGGCGGCGTTCCGGGGGAGGGGGCCGGTGGTGGCGGTGCTGTCGGGTGGCAACGTCGATCCGTTGCTGCTGCAACGCGTGCTGCGGCACGGCATGGCCGCCGCGGGGCGCTACATGAGCCTGCGGCTGCGGGTGACGGACCGCCCGGGCGCGCTCGCGACCCTGCTCGCGGTGCTGACGGTGGCGGACGCGAACGTGCTGGACGTGAGCCACGTACGGACCGATCCGCGCCTGGGTCTGACGGAGGCCGAGGTGGAACTGCACCTGGAGACGAAGGGGCCCGAGCACTGCGAGGAGGTCACGGCGGCGCTGCGGGACGCGGGGTATCCGGTGCTGGCCTGACGGGGCCGGGCGAGGGGGCCGGCCGAGAGGGAGGGGCCGGAGGGGGTCTTGTGTATCGCGATGTATCGCGTTAGTGTGGGATCTGAAGGTCGGGTCGTGGCTCCGCCGGGTCTGTCGGAGTGGAGTGTCCGTTCGGCGTATCCGGGCTTGCGCGAAAACTTCCGTCATCAGCTGCATATGACATGTTTGTCCTGAAGATTCTTAAGATCCTGATATCCCTGAAGTCTCTGGAGCCGCGGGGAGGGTGACATGCCGGGCGCGATCCACGCCGAAGGTCTGGTGAAGACCTTCGGTGACGTACGAGCTCTGGACGGTGTGGACCTCGACGTTCCCGAGGGCACGGTGCTCGGCCTCCTCGGGCCGAACGGCGCCGGGAAGACGACGGCCGTGCGCGTGCTCACGACCCTCCTCAGGCCCGACAGCGGCAGAGCCCTCGTCGCCGGGATCGACGTGCTCGAACGCCCCGACGAGGTGCGGCGCGCGATCGGCCTGTCCGGCCAGTTTGCCGCCGTCGACGAGTATCTGACCGGTCGGGAGAACCTCCGGATGGTCGGCCGGCTCTACCAGATGGGCGCCAAGGGGGCGAAGGTCCGCGCGGACGAACTGCTCGAACAGTTCGGCCTCGCCGACGCGGCCGACCGTCCCGCCAGGACCTACTCCGGCGGCATGCGCCGCCGCCTCGACCTCGCGGCCGCGCTCGTCGTCTCCCCGCCCGTCATGTTCATGGACGAGCCCACCACCGGCCTCGACCCCCGCAACCGCCAGGCGCTGTGGGAGGTCATCGAGGAACTCGTCGCGGGCGGCACCACGCTCCTGCTCACCACCCAGTACCTGGAGGAAGCCGACCGCCTCGCCCACGACATCTGCGTCGTCGGCCACGGCCGGGTCATCGCCCGAGGCACCTCCGACCAGCTCAAGGCCCGGACGGGTGGCGAGCGCGTCGAAGTCGTCGTGCGCGGAAGCGAGATGATCGAACCGGCCCGCGAGGTCCTCACGCGTTACGCGATGCCCGGCCTCGGCCCCGGCGACATCACCGTCGAGCGGCACACCCGCAGACTCACCGTCCCTGTCTCCGGCGGCGCGGGGATCCTCGCCGAGGTCATCCGCGACCTCGACGCCGCCGGCGCGGAGATCGACGACATCGGACTGCGCCGTCCCACCCTCGACGACGTCTTCATCTCCCTGACCGGCCACGTTGCCGAGCAGGGGGAGCGGGAGGAGCGAGGAGAGAGCGGCGCGAACGGCGGCGGCGGTGATGATGGCGACGAGGCCGGCCGGGGCGGCCGAGCGGGCAAGGGCGGAAGAGGCGGCAGGGCCAGGCGCCGGAAGGGGGCCGTCAAGTGACCGCGACCACCGATGCGTTGACGAGGCCGCGCGTGCGCGGCGCCCTGGCCCGGTCGGTCGGCGACTCGCTCGTCGTCACCCGGCGCAATCTGATCCGTATGACCCGGATCCCCGAGATGTTGCTCATCAGCGTCATCCAGCCGGTCATGTTCGTGGTCCTCTTCACGTACGTCTTCGGCGGCTCGATGATGATCGGCGGCAGCACCGACCCGTCCGTCTACAAGAACTTCCTGATGGCCGGCATCTTCGCCCAGACGGTCACCTTCGGTACGGCCGGCGCGGGCGCGGGCATCGCCGACGACATGCACAAGGGCCTCATCGACCGGTTCCGTTCCCTGCCCATGGCCCGAGGCGCGGTCCTGACCGGCCGTACGCTCGCCGACCTCGTGCAGACGTCCCTCACCCTGCTCGTCCTCGCGGCCGTCGCCCTCGTCGTCGGCTGGCGCCCCGGCTCCGAGGCGCCCACCAACCTCGCGAAGATCCTCGCCGGTTTCGGCCTGTTGCTCCTCCTCGGCTACGCCTTCACCTGGATCGGCGCGCTGATCGGCCTCACCGTCCGCACCCCGGAGGCCGCGACGTCGAGCGGGATCATCTGGCTCTTCCCGGTCACCTTCGTCTCGAACGCGTTCGTGGACACCAGCCGGATGACGCCCTGGCTACAACACGTCGCCGACTGGAACCCCTTCAGCGCCACCGTCCAGGCATGCAGACAGCTCTTCGGCGACCCCGGCCTGTCTCCCTCCGACGCCTGGCCGATGCGACACCCGGTCTGGGCCTCGCTGATCTGGTCCCTGCTCATCATCGTCGTCTTCCGCACCCTGTCGGTGCGCAAATACCGCAGAGTCGAATAGATCGACCGACCGACCGACGGAAAGGCGGGGGGAGGGAGAAGGGCGGACGCCGTCCCCGGTGTGGAGGAACGCACCCGCTGACTGCCCGTATCCGGCAGGGAAGGGCCGCGCTGCCTGCCAGAGGCGCTCATGGCAGGGCAGAACCCCGGCAGAGGAGCATGTGCCGAGAGGCCGGGGTACCCGGTCTTCGAGGGGAGTTCGAGGGGGCGGGGTGGAATGACCGGGCGGAAAGAAAAGACGGCCGTCCGGGCCGGGATGACGCGGGTCGGGGGGCTGCTGCTGATCGTGGTGTCCCTGGTCCTGGCGGCAGGCTGCGCCCTCGTTTTCGCCGACCGGCTGCCCGCCGATGTCGCACGATACGAGGCGTACCGTGCGACCGAGCGCTGCGCGGCCGGCTCGGAGCCGGACGCCTGGCGGGAAGACTGCCTGCGGGAAGTCGAGTTCGGCGTCGTGGGCACGGTGGTCGAGCGCGGGGGCAAGACCGGCAAGTACCGGGCGACCGTGGACAGCGAGCGGTTCCAGGGCGAGGTGAGCTTCACCGGCCCCCGGCCGCTCCTGGACACGCTCCGGCCGGGCGACGAGGTCGTCGGCACGGTCTGGCGCGGAGACATCGTCGCGCTCGCCAAGGACGGCGTCCGGCAGACGACCGACGAGGAGCCGCGCGACGATCCCCAGATGATCGCCGCCATAGGCGCGGGCCTCGGCCTGTTCGCGGTGCTCGTCCTCGCCTTCGGCGCGATACGCCTCGTGGCGCCACGTCGCCTCGGTCCCTTCACCTGGAGCGAGTCCGGCCAGGGTCTGCTCTACATCAACACGGTCGTCACCTTGGGCGTGGGGCTGCTCGCGGTGTGGCTCGGCATTCCCTGGCAGCTCGTGGTGCCGGTGATCGCGATGGCCAGGCTGGGTGTGGGCTTCCGTCTCCTGGGCGGCCATCGATCCGCCTGGGCCGGCGCGCGATGACCATGCGATGACCGCCCGGTGCGCCACGGCCGGGCGGCCGGCCGTAACGCGCGAGGTCAGGGCAGATACCCGGAGACGACCAGGCCGTCGAAGGGCTGGAAGAGGGCGCCTCCGCTGATCACGGCCTCGGAGCGGGTCAGGGACTGCGGGTCCATGTCGTCGGGGACCGGGGCCGTACGTGACCGGACCGGATACTCCGTCTGGCCGGACACCGGAAAGGACCGCACCGACTGTTTGTCGGCGGCCAGGACGCGGTCGCCCGCGAAGAAGACCGCGTCCAGCAGCTGCATCACCCCGGTCTTCGCCCGCCGCAGTTCACGCCCGCTCGCCAGGTCGTAGGTGATCACGGTGGAGCCGTCGGGGCCGCCCGCCACCGCCACCGTGCCGTCGGCGTTCACCGCCGGGCCGGTGTGCACCGGGACGTCGGCGGCGAGGGTGCGCCTCGGCTTGAGCGTGTCGGCGTCGAGCACGGGAATGCCGCCGTCCAGCGAGTTGTGGCAGAGCACCGCGTCCCGGTGGACGACCATCGTGGCGCACGTGACATCCCGTCCGCCCCGCGCGGTCTCCTCGCCGGTCGCCGCGTCGAGCGCCACCGGCACCACGCCGCTGACCGTGACGTACAGGTGCCCCCGGGCGGCGACCACCTGCTCGGGGATCCCGCCGAGTTCCCGCCGCCACAGCTCCTTGCCGCCGCCCTTGCCGTCCAGCCGCACCGCGGTCGCCAGGCCCCGGGTCTCGTCGGCGCGGTGGAGGTAGCTGGTGTAGAGGACACCGTCCAGCAGGTCGGAGCCCTTCGGCGCCCACTCGGGGCCGGGCGCCGGGACCTTGCCGCGCTCCTTGCCGTCGTCGGCCCCGTACGCCGTCACGCCGTCCCGGCCCGTGACGTACACGGTGCCGCCGACGACCGCCGGATGGCCCGGAGCCGACGGCACCCCGTAGTCCTCGGCGGCCTTGCGGGGCGCCACCGACCACACCTTGGCGCCGTCCGACGCCCGCAGCCCGAGCGCCGCGCCGCCGCTCCCGGTACACACGAGCGTCTTCGGAGTGAGCGCGCAGGTCTGTATCCCCGCATCCGTCTTCGTCACCCACGGCGACCAGCCGGCCGGCCGCGCCGCGCGGTCCGTGCCCGCCTTCCCGAAGTCGCCGGTGTGCCCCTCCCCGCCGTACGGCAGGACCACATGGTCCAGGACCTTCGGCGCGGCGGCGGCGGTGGACCCGGACCCGGACCCCGGCCCGGGGCTCCCGGCGCCGGCCGACGGCGTCTTCGCCCCCGTACCACCCGGCTCGTCCTGCCGGCCCAGCAGCACCGCACCCGCCGTCGCGAGCACCGCCACCGCGACCACGCCCGCCGCGATCGCGCCCCACGGGCGCCGCCGCGCCACCGGCTCCGGGGCCGTCACCGGTGCCGGACGCGTGCCCACCGCCGTGGGGGAGTACGGCACCGAGGGCCCCAGCGTCGGCAGATCCGCCACGCCCGCACCCGACGCGGCCGCCTCCCCGGCGAGCCGGGCGGCCTCCCCGTACTCCGCGAGCAGCGACAGCACCCCGCCCGACCACGGGAAGACCCCGGCCCCGGCTCCGGCTCCGGCTCCGGCTCCGGAGACGGTCCCGGACCCGTTGGTCCCAACAGCCCCGGCTCCGGTCTCGTCGGCCCCGGCGCCACTCACGGCCGCGGAGTCCGACCGCTCCAGCAGCCCCACCAGCTCCGCCGCCGAGGGCCGTTCCGCCGGGTCGAGCCGCAGGCAGCGCGCCACCAGCGGACGCACCTCCTCCGGCACCCCCGACAGATCGGCCTCGGCGCGGCTGATCCGGAAGACCACCGCCGCCATCTCGTCGTCGTGGAACGGCCCCCGCCCGCTCGCCGCGAACGCGAGCACCGCACCCAGACAGAACACGTCCGACGCGGGCACCACCGCCCGGTTGCCCACCAGGTGCTCCGGCGACATGAAGCCCGGCGAGCCGACGATCAGCCCCGTCGACGTCAGCGCCGTCGCCTCGAAGGCCTGCGCGATGCCGAAGTCGATCAGCTTCGGGCCGCCCGCGCCGAGCAGGACGTTCGCCGGCTTGAGGTCCCGGTGCAGCACCTGCGCCCCGTGGACGGCGTCGAGCGCCCGCGCGAGCGCCGCCCCGAGCGCCCGTACGGCCGCGACGGGCAGCGCTCCGGCCCGGGTGACGGCCTCGGCGAGCGAGGGCCCCGGCACGTACTCCGTCGCCAGCCACGGTGCCGCCGCGTCGGCGTCCGCGTCGACGAGCCGGGCCGCGTACGGGCTGTCCACCGCCCGCGCCGCCGTGATCTCGCGCCGGAACCGGGTCCGGAAGTCGCCGTCGACCTCCAGGTCCTCGCGGACGGTCTTCACCGCGACCATGCGGTACGGATCGGCCGTGGGCGCGTCCGCCCGGCAGGCCAGATGGACCTCGCCCATGCCGCCGGCGCCGAGCCGGGCCAGGAGCCGGTAGGGGCCGACGAGCCGGGGCGGCCCGGCGGGCAGTGCTTCGAGCACGGTCAACGCGCCTTTCCAAGGAGAGGGGACCGGAGAGAGGGCCGAGGGCCGAGGGCAGAGCCGGGGCCGGGGAAGCCGAGGGCAGGAGGCCGGGAACTACCGGGGGAGTTCCATGGAGGTCACGACCCCCTGGTCGTACGCGAGATAGCCGATCCCGCCGACCGGCAGCACCTCCGGGCCGCGCAGCATCTCGGCATAGTCCAACGTGCTCGGCCCCCCGGCCCGCGCGCCCGGCGCCCCCGGGACGGGCACGGTGCGCAGTCCGGTGGGCTTCCCGTCCTTGCCGAGCCGCACCGTGTACAGCGACGAGTAGTCCGCGTACACCACCTGATCGCCCGCGAGCAGTGGCTGCGAGAAGACCTGCGCGAGCCCGCCCTGGGCGGCCGTTCCTGCGGCCGTGCCAGCGGTCGTGGCCGCGTAGGAACCCAGTTCCTTGCCGTCGCGCGCGTCGAAGACCTTCAGCGTGCCCTTCCCGTCGTCGAACCCGGCCGCCGTCCGCTCGGTGAGCACGGCCGGGCGCAGCTTCGCGACCGGCGCCGGCAGGCTCGCTTGGGTCGCGAGCGAGGAGGCGTCGAGGAGATGGGCCTTCTCCGGCGCGTCGAGCGTGTGCGAGATCTCGGCACAGTAGGCGCGCGTGCCGAGGACCTTGATCGTCTCGCAGGTCCGGGCATCCGCGTCGACCTGGCCGCGGACGGCACCGGTCTTCGCGTCGTACGCGATCAGCCCGCCGTCGCTGAGCGCGTACACCGTGCCCGCCGCGTAGGCGACGGGCTCGAAGCCCTTGTACTGCGCGCGCGAGAGATCGTCGTTGGTGAGCTGCCTCTCCCACAGCTTGCGGCCGTCGGCGAGCGCGTACGCGGTGAGGCCGGTCCGGCTCACCTTGCGCGTGCCGGGAGCCGGGGTGACGACGAAGACCGTGTCGTCGGTGACGATCGGACGGCTGGGTTCGAGCATCCGGCTCCAGCCGGGCTTCTCCCACCGGACCGCGCCGCCGCGCGCGTCCCGCACCTGGACCCGGCCGCCGGAGGCCAGGACGACGAGTCCGTCGTGGACGACCGGCCGCGCGGTGGCCCCGGCGATGAAGATGCCGCCGGTGGGCGAGATGAAGCTGCGGTTGTCCCGGTCGTCCTCGACCAGGTCGGCCTGCCACAGCGGCTTCCCGTTCGCCGGGTCCAGCGCCTCGTACCGCCCGTCCGTCGTCCGGCACACCAGCGCCTTCTCATTCGCCGAGCAGCCGAACGCCGGCGCCGACAGCTTCGCGCGCCACGGCTTCCAGCCGGCCGGCCGCTGGGCGGCGTACTGCGGGACGACCCCGGAGGCGTCCATCAGGCCCCGGTCGTCGACGCCCGGCACGCGCGGCCCGGGGGCGGCCTTGAGGGGCTTCAGCTCCGGGACCGGTCGCGGCCACAGCAGATACGCGCCGAGCCCGCCACCGACGACCGCCAGAGCCACCGCCGCCGCGAGCAGCGCCCGGCGCCGCCGCCGGGGAGGCCGCCCGGCCGCGGGAACGGCCGGCGCCCCGGTGGGCCCCATCGTCGGCGCGGCATGCGGATCGGGTGTGGCGTACGGATCGGATACGGGGACAGTGGAAGGTGCGGCGGGGGAGACCTCCAGGAGTGGGCCGCCCGCCGCGACGAGCTGCGCCAGCTCCGTCCCGTACGCGCCGATGTGCTCCCGTACGGCCTCCGGCCAGGCCGGCATCCGACCGTCGTCGCCACCGAGCAGCTCCACCAGCCGCTCGGGATCCGGGCGGTCCGCCGGATCGAGGGCCAGACAGGCGGCGACGATCCCGCGCAGTTCCTCCGGCACCCGCTCCAGATCCGCCTCGGCCTGCGAGACGCGATAGAGGACGGCCGCCAGCGGCCCGTCCCCGAAGGGGTCCTCGCCGGTGGCCGCGTAACAGAGGACGGAACCCAGACAGAACACGTCCGACGCGCCGGTCACCCGCCGCGCGCCCGCCACGTGCTCGGGCGACATGAAGGCGGGCGTGCCGACCATCATCCCGGTCGCGGTCATGGTGGTGGCACCGGCCGCCCGCGCGATGCCGAAGTCGATCAGCCGAGGCCCGTCCACGGCGAGCATCACATTGCCCGGCTTGAGGTCGCGGTGCAGCACCCCGGCCGCGTGCAGATCGGCGAGCGCGCGGGCGATCCGCGCGCCGAGCGCCCGCACCGTGGCGACCGGCATCGGGCCGCCGCGCCGGACGGCCTGGGAGAGGCTCGGGCCGGGGACGTACGCGGTGGCCAGCCAGGGCAGCCCGGTGTCGGCGTCCCCGCCGACCGGAGCCGCGGCGTACGCGCTGCGCACCAGCCGGGCGACCTGGATCTCGCGGCGGAAGCGGTCGCGGAAGGCGGGCTCGCCCGCCACGTCGCGGCGCACGGTCTTGACGGCGACGTACGTGCCGTCCGCCGCGCCCGGCCCGCCCCGGCGGCCCAGGTACACCTCGCCCATGCCGCCGGCGCCGAGCCGCGCCAGGATCTCGTACGGTCCGATCCGCCGTGGCGCACCCTCGCGCAGCGGTCCCAGCATCCGTCCGTCCCCCTGTCCCCTCGTCCGGCCGACTCCTTGATCATTGCATGAGCATGCGGAGTCCCAACGGGGCCGGGACGGGGGCCTGATGGGGACGGGAGGGGGCCGGATGGAGGCCGAGGGCCGGGGTCCGAAGCCTGCCCCTGGCTTCCGGCCCGGGATACGCGAACGGGCCGGACCCCACCCAGGGGATCCGGCCCGTCCATCCGTCCATCCGTCCGTCCGTCCATCCATCCGTCCGCCGGACGGCGGGGATCAGGCGGTGTACGGCTTGGCGCTCAGGATCTTGACCATGGCCATCTTGCCGTTCGGCAGCTCGTACTCCGCGTCGTCGCCGGCCTTCTTGCCGTTGACGCCGACGCCGAGCGGGGACTGCGGCGAGTAGGTCTCGATGGTGTCGCTCGCGTACTCGCGGGAGGCGAGCAGGAAGGTCAGCGTGTCGTCCTCGTCGCCGTCGAAGGCGATCGTGACGACCATGCCGGGCTCGACGATGCCGTCGTCCGCCGGGGCCTCGCCGACCTTGGCGTTCTGCAGGAGCTGAGTGAGCTGCCGGACCCGGAGTTCCTGCTTGCCCTGCTCTTCCTTGGCCGCGTGGTACCCGCCGTTCTCGCGCAGGTCGCCCTCCTCGCGCGCAGCGGCGATCTTGGTGGCGATCTCGGTACGCGCGGGACCAGACAGGTACTCAAGCTCACCCTTGAGCTTGTTGTACGCCTCCTGGGTGAGCCAGGTGACGTTGTCGCTGGTCTGGGTCACAGGTGCTCCTCGTAGGTACTGGGAATAAAAGGTTCGATCTGTACGGAAGGCGCGCGCCGAAGCTCCTGCTTCAAGCGTGCGCCTTTCGAACGGACGAAACCACGAG
The DNA here is from genome assembly GCF_040646255.1 of Streptomyces sp. NPDC046203. NCBI lineage: Bacteria > Bacillati > Actinomycetota > Actinomycetes > Kitasatosporales > Streptomycetaceae > Streptomyces > Streptomyces sp. NPDC046203. Next base: position 196,631 of record NZ_JBEYZX010000005.1, read on the forward strand.
CCTAACAATGAGTGGCGAAAAGCGGGAGGACATAAACCACGAGCTTTACGTCACCCCAGGTCACCGGGGTGGCCCGGCGGGGCTCTCGCCCGCTTCCCTACCCACCGCTACCGGGCTGTACACCCCAGCAGCTCGGCGCTGGTCGCCTTCGCGGTCGTACGGACCGTGTAGATCTTGTCGAGCCGGGTTCCGGGCTCGTCGACGGGGACGTCCTTGCGGCCGACCTCGGCACCGTCCTTGGACTGCGAGCGCAGTGTGCACACGCCCGTCACGTCCTGGTCCTTGCGGATCTCCAGGTGGACCTGGACCTCGTCGTCACTGACGATCTCGAAGCGGATCAACTGCGCGCTGATCTTGCTGTCGACGACGTAGTACCAGCCGAACCAGCCCAGCAGGGCCAGCATCAGGGCTCCGAGCACGGCGCCGGTGATCTTGAGCTTGCGGTCGGCGCGCTCGTCCGCGGAGCGACCGTAACGCCCCTCGGGCAGCGACTCTCGCACCGCGCTCATGATCGTTCCTCTCGCCGTCGGTGGCCGGAATTTTCCCACCCCCGATTCCGTCACTATAGAGACCTTCCTAAGCGACGAATCACTGAGGATCGAGTCTTGACTGAGCAGTTGCGACTGATGGCCGTGCACGCCCACCCCGACGACGAGTCGAGCAAGGGCGCCGCGACCATGGCCAAGTACGTGTCCGAGGGGGTGGAGGTCATGGTGGTGACCTGCACGGGCGGTGAGCGTGGCTCCATCCTCAATCCCAAGCTCCAGGGCGACCCCTACGTGGAGGCGAACATCCGGGAGGTGCGCCGCAAGGAGATGGACGCGGCGCGCGAGATCCTGGGCGTGGGCCAGGAATGGCTCGGTTTCGTCGACTCGGGGCTGCCCGAGGGCGACCCGCTGCCGCCGCTGCCCGAGGGCTGCTTCGCGCTGGAGGACGTGGACGCGGCCGCCGGCCGGCTCGTCCGCAAGATCCGTTCCTTCCGTCCGCAGGTGGTCACCACCTACGACGAGAACGGCGGATACCCGCACCCGGACCACATCATGACCCACAAGATCTCGATGGCGGCGTTCGACGGCGCGGCCGACACCGAGAAGTACCCGGAGGACGAGTTCGGTCCGGCGTACCAGCCGCGGAAGCTCTACTACAACCAGGGCTTCAACCGTCCGCGCACCGAGGCCCTGCACACGGCGCTGCTCGACCGGGGCCTGGAGTCCCCCTACGGGGACTGGCTGAAGCGCTGGTCGGACTTCGAGCGCAAGGAGCGCACGCTCACCACCTTCGTGCCGTGCGCGGACTTCTTCGAGACCCGCGACGAGGCGCTGATCGCCCACCGCACCCAGATCGACCCGGACGGCGGATGGTTCCGGGTGCCGATGGAGATCCAGAAGGAGGTCTGGCCGACGGAGGAGTACGAGCTCAGCAAGTCGCTGGTCGACACCTCCCTCCCCGAGAGCGACCTCTTCGCGGGCATCCGCGACAATGGCTGACATGAGCGCACACCTGGTACTGACGCAGCTCGTCCCCATGGCGGCCAAGGACCTGGACCAAAGCAAGGTGACGCCCGGCGTCCTCGGGTTCGTCGTCTTCGCGGTCCTGGCCCTCGCGGTCTGGGGACTGATGAAGTCGATGAACCGCCACATGGGCAAGGTCGACTTCGCCGAGGCCCCGGACCCGGCGGCGGCCGGAGCGGCGGCCGCGGGCCCGGCCGCGGGCACGGCGGGCAAGTAGTCCGGCGGAACTCCGGGCCCCGGCACGCGCCGGGGCCCGGTTCGGCGTATACGGACCCTTTTGGATCTTGCGCGGCGGGATCGATCTCGGGCCGCACCGCTCGGTGCGCCACGGCGCACCACGGCGCATCAATGGGTGCGCCCCGCGATGCGTCGCGCGCGACGCGTGGGGGCGCACGGCTCCACCCCCGTGCGCCGGTGGTGATACGGCTCCGACCTGCGACGTTCCACTCGAACGGCCGACCGTCGAGTCTTCGTCCGGTGGCGTTCATCTGCTGAATACCGCGTCCGAGTGACGCCGCAGAACCAATCCTTCTCGGGGCAGTTGATCAGGACGCTTCGGTCCACGAAGCAGCCAGTCACGCTTCGGCCTACGAAGCAGTTCCGGGCCACCGAGCTCAAGAAGGAAGATCTCGTGATCAAGAAGGTTCTTGCAACTGCTGCTGTCGCGGCCTCCGTCGTCGGCATGTCCTCGGCCACGGCGCTGGCGGCCGGGAACGACGGTGGCTCCGCCAACCTCGTCGGCAACACGTCGCACCAGTCCATCGGTGCCAACTCCACCGGCGGCTACATGAGCCCGAACTTCGGCCTCGTGAACGGCGGCTTCCTGGACTGCTTCGACGTCCAGAAGCTGGAGGCCGACGTGCCGATCGGCGTCATCGCCATCCCGGTCGGCGTCCAGGACGTCCTCGGCAACCCGGTCTCGGGCCAGACCTGCACCCAGGACTCCGTGCAGCAGAAGGGCGACGACGCCCTGTCGCACATCCTGGGCGAGGTCCTCGCGCAGAACGGCAACGTCGGCGGCTGATCCTCACGGCCCCGCTGCAGCGGCCCCGGCCCTCGCCCCTCACGGCGACGAGCCGGGGCCGCTCGCTGTTCCCGCGCTCTGGTCCGCGCGATCCGAGTTCCGAAGGGCGAGGGCTGCCGGGTCGGGCTTCTCGACCCTGGCGGCCTCTCGCCTGGTCATACGTCCTTGACGGCGATGCGACCCTGGCAGAGCTTCGACCAGGGTCAGGGCGGAGACGATCACCCATGTTCATGCCTGTCTGGCGGCCTCAAGGCGAGCCATCACCCCGCGGTCGTCGGCCAGAAGCAGGGAGAGCGCCTGACAAACGAGGACCAGGGGGCGGGCAGGGGCTTCCTTCACGCGGTGCTCCGCTCGGCGTTCTTGTCTCCGAACAGTTCGCGCGAGCGGCTTCGATCTCCTGCTGTGTGGGTGCGCCCGGTTCTTCCTTGTGCGCCGCGACGATCTCGGCGAGGCCGGGCAGGGCTGCGGCGGATTCGCGGAGCTGGAGAGAGTGAGCTCTGTCAGCCGTGATGGCGTGCCAGCAGGGCGTCGGGGATGGCTGCCGTGATGGGGGGCTCGTGGGTTCCTCGATGGGCGAAGTGCAGATCCTCACGAGCTCGGGTGCACAGCACGAGGAAGCGGAGGCGTGCCTCGACGCCGGTCGGATCCTCGGTGTAGCTGTCCAAGTCGGGGACGAAGACGCTGTCGAACTCCAGGCCCTTCATGCTCGCTGTGCTGACGATCCTGATGGGATGGGTCGAGAAGTCCATGGTGTCGCGGTAGCGGTCGTCGAAGATGTATGCCTGGGTTTTCTTCGCGAGTCCACGGACCGCCAGCCCGCCCTGGATTTCTCGGATCATCGGGACCGAACGGCAGATGATCCCGATGCTTCGGTCCTGATGGGCGTTGAAGTACTGCGCGATTCCGGTGAGGAGACCGTCGAGGGACGGAACCCGCATGACGACGGGGAGACTGCCGGAACGAGTCGGCAACGGCCATCCGGTTCGGTTTTCCACCCGGAACTCTGCCGCGAGCATGGCGATCTCACGGCTGCTCCGATGATCCTTCCGCAATTCCAACGGGGCAGCCGGCGCACCGAGCGTTCGACAGATCTCGGACAGCATCGTCTCCTCTGGACCGATGCACTGGTTCTCGTCTGCGAAGACCGTGAGGTCGACGCCGAGGATACGGCAGAGGAGGTAGAAGCCGAGCGGCAGATTCTGGCCTTCGTCGACGACGAGGTGCTCCGTCACCCTGACACCCCGTAGCACGCAGCTCCGCTGCATCTCGACCCAGTCGTAGCGCCGCTCGTCCTCGGCGGACCGCGGCGGTTCGCAATCGAACTTCTCCCGCCACAAGGCCTTGAGCCATCGGGCGTACGTGGTCACGAGAGGCGTCCCGGTGAGCTCCGGGGCCAGTTGCGCGATGTACTGGTGCAGCAGGTTGTAGCGGGTGAGGAGCACGACCTCTCGGCCGGCCGTGGCCAATGCCCATGTGCGGTAGAGGGCCATCACGGTCTTCCCTCCGCCAGGAGGACCGGTGACGACATGGCGTCCCCGAAACGGCAGTTCGACCACCGTCCTTTGGTCGCCCCCGAGCTCGAGAAGCGAAGGGAATTTCATGACCCTTCCACTGCCTTGGCCGACTCCAGCAGGGCCGCCCGCAGTACCTCCTGGAAGAAGCCGGGGACCTCGTTGCCGCCGATCAGCAGAGTCCGATCCAGGAGAGAGTTGTCGATCTCGCAGCAGGTCTCCGGGAGCAAGGTGCAGGCGTGGCATGCCGCGCGGTTCAGGTTGGCCAACGACCGGCCCGTCGAGTCGGCGCACAGTGGGTCCTGCGAACACCACTGGGCCGACTCGAGCAGGCGGATCAGCGTCTCCCCCAGATACGGTGGTCGACCCTGACGGACGAGCCCTCCGAGGGTCCCTTCGGAATCCCCGGCGGCCGTGTAGATGAACACGCCGGCCTGCGGCGGGTATGTGCTGTCCGTGGGGTGGCTCCGCGCGTAGACGCGCTCTCGCAATGATGCCGCGTTGTAGCCGCTGTCGTAGGACAGCTGGCGGATGAAGTGGTGGGCCAGCGTGTGCAGCATGACGAAGCGCGGCAGCAGCACGGGGCCGGCCTTGTCCCTCAGCCGGTCGACCTTGAAGGAAGCGTCCAGGTCCCGCGCGATCCGGTGGGTCCAGCGGCGGACCGGTTCGAGTCGTTCCCAGGTGCTCAGGCGTTCCTCGTCCAGGGAGACGAAAATCCCTTCGCCGTAGGTCTCCACGGCGGGCAACCACTTCGCCCGCCTCGCAGTGTCGACCGAGACGAGTCGACCGCCCTCGTCACTGTCGCCGGAGCTGGGTTCGTAACGGGAGAAACCTTCGAGTGCCCGGACCTCGCGTACCTTGTCCGCCACGACGACGGAGGCGACCCTCCGATCCAGCTCCTGCATCGAGTGCGGGGCGGTGCCTGCGATGTCGAGACGCGTCCGGTGCACGGAGAACGTCTTCGACTCGGGCACGGACTCCGGATCGGAGAACGCCGCCCATTCGGCGATGCTGAGATGCTCGTCCGAACCGAACGGCGACGACGGGGTGCCCTGCGAGGAGGCGCGGCGCCCGATTGCTTCGACGAACTCCTCGGAAACTCCGCATTCGACGGCGATGATGGCCCGGAAGTTGTCGGCGATCGGACTGCCATGGTGGTCCCGGTAGTCGGGCCAGAAACGGCTGTCGACGACCGCTTGGATCGCGGGATCGCGCTCCGAAAGGTCTCTCGGGGCCGGGATGTCGATCGCGGAGTGGACGACCGGGAAGTAGACGTTGGCAGCACCACGCTGTACTGCCTGAGGGGTCTCCTCACAGGATTCCGGTTCGTCGGTCTCGTACTGCCAGGGATGGGTCCCGGGGCAGTTCATGCCCAACCTCCGCAGGACGTTCTTGTGGCTGACTCCTGAGAGATCTCGCTGGGCGCCGCAGGTCTCGCACACGATGTGCAGGGCCTCGAGACCGGACGATTCGGGAGTGGCGCGGAACCGGAGCCGACCGGACCGGCACTGTCGTTGGTCGTGTCCCTCGCCCGCCGAATGAGCCCAGCGAAACCAGTTGATGTCGGCCACGTGACCGGCCCGACAGACTTGGATGAAACGCATGGGCGCCAGTTTCGGCCGGTCTGGGCAGCGCCCGCAGGTGGGAACCCGGTCCCTCTCTTCGAGTGAGGTCTTCCAGAACGCCATCGCCCGACAGACGGGACAGAAGAGCCACTTGGGGAAACGCACGTACGTGGGCCCGTTGCGGCTGGTGTAGGCAGCCTTTCCCGACGGGACGACGGGAGCCGCACGGAAGCCGTCCACACGCAGTTTTGCCGCGAGCCGGGGGGACTCCACCCGTTCGGCGGACTTGGCCCAGCTGCGGATGTCCGCGGCCACGAACGATTCGCCCCGGAGGTCGATGATCCCGCCGACCCCGAACGGAACGATGGTCTGCGTTCTACGGACCTTGCGACGGATGTCCTTCACAGCGTTCACGCCCCCCTGACGACGACGAGGCAATCGCGGTCGACATTGCGCATGGATTGGGCCGTCTCCCACAGACCCCCATGCTTGCCGAAGTCGGTCAGGAGGGAGCCGAACATGCGGCCCTGGGGACGGTAGTACAGCCGTCTGCCTTCGCCCCGCGCGCTCTCGGCCTCGTGTTGCCACTCGTCGATCAGCTTGTCCAAGTGCTCCGCCGTGGCTTCGGCCTCGTCCGGGTCGGCACGCCGCACATGGTCGACGATGAGGTCCCGGATCCGGGCGACCTCGTCCACGTGCTCCAGGATCTCGCCGGCCTTGTTCTCGGCGGCGAGCCCGATCCCGTGGCGCACAAGGATGGTGAGCACGGCGTGCAGGGCGCGCTCGCGAGACGGGAGCGACCACGGGGTGACGCTGGTGGGTTCGACGTGCCGGTAGAGCGAACGGTGGTAGACGCCGAACGACTCGTAATGGGAGCGGTCGCGAGGCTTGGTCGATCGGAACAACGTGACGATCAGACCCGGTACGTCGCGTCGGCCCACGCGACTGGTGGCCTGGATGTACTCGGAGGTCGTCTTGGGCTGTCCGTTCATGAGCATCAGGCCGAGTCGGGGAACGTCGACACCGACCGACAGCATGTTGGTGGTGGCGAGGAAGGAGACACTGCCCTGTTCCCCGAACCGCCTCCCCAGCCGATCGAGCAGCCGCGGTTGGTCGGCTCGCGAGACGTTGCTGGTGAGCTCGACCACCGAGTCGTCGTCCAGCCGGCGGCGTCGGGATTCGTCCTTGGTCAGGTGTTCCAGCCGGGCCGGGATGTCGTCCCTGGCGATCGTGACGGTCCGACCGAGTTCCCTGAGGCTGTTGTGGTACGCCACCATGGTCCAGTAGGCGTCCCGCCGTGCCTCGTCGTCTCCCAGATCCATCGGTGCCTGGAGGCCGGCGGCGCCCACGTGGACGGTCGCTGTCGAAGCGGTGTGGCCCTGGGCCATCACACCGATGTACAGGCGCCCGGGCTTCTCGCCGTCGGGGGAGGCGAAGTAGGAGCGCCCCGCCTCGAGACCCGCAGGTGGGAACAGTTGCACGGGACGACCGTAGAGGCTTCGGATCTGGTCCTGTGAGCGCCGGATCGTCGCCGTGGACGCAATGACCTTCGGCGCCGTGCCCTGCCAGGAACAGAGTTCGAGGACGGCGGATTCGTACAGGCCGACCGTGGTCCCCAGAGGACCCGCCAGCAGGTGCAACTCGTCCTGGATCACCAGGGACGGCGCCCGCCTGCCGTCCCTGCCGAACAGATTGCCGGCCTCGGACTCCCAAGCCAGACGGGCGAACTTGTCCACGGTGCCGAGCAGGAAGGTCGGCGGTTTCCGATAGATCTGCTCGTCCACCACGGCGACTGGTAGCCGATCGTGGAAGACACACGCCTGCCGCGGACAGAAGAACCAGGTCTCGACCCCGTCCGCGTGGATGCCGAAGTCCTGTCCCTGACCACCGCGTTCAGGGACGATCTCGGTGCCGCACCAGGGGCAGCGCTCCAACAGGAAGCGGTCGTCCGGTTCGGGCGATTGCTTCAGGGCGTCGAGTTCCTGTTCGGCGGTGGAGATCCAGTTGGGCGTCGTCTCCTGGCCGACCCAGAGTCCGATACTGATGGGCTCCTGCCCGAGGTCGTGGCGCAGCTCACCGTCGTGCCCGGCTCTGATGTACTCCAGCGCGCATATCGCGGTGGCCGTTCGCTGGAACTGCTGTGTGGTCAGCAGACTGAGCGTGTACCGGCTCAGCACTGTGGTGCCGCCGCCCGCGACACCGTACTGGAGCCGGCGGCGGAGGATCTCGAAACAGGCGGTGAGCAGGTAGGTCTCGGTCTTTCCGCCGCCGGTCGGAAACCAGATGAGGTCGACCGTCCGTCGGTCCTCGTGGTCCGGGATCATCAGGCTCTCCACCACGAGCAGGAAGTAGGCGAGCTGGAACGGGTGCCAGGCGTAGTCGGTGGGAGGCTCGGTGAGCTCGACCACCTCGGTGTTCCTGCGCCTGCGACTGCCCGCCAGCTCGGGGCGGCTGTGGAGCATCTGGAGTGCCATGGCCCGGTTGGCCAGGCGGAAGGCCTCCCGAGCTCGCTCCCCGGTGGGCGTCGACGAGGTGAGTGCGGTAACCCCGGAGGCCATCCGGTCGAGCGCCGCGCCGATTCGGCCCAGCAGGCGCCCGGCAGGAGCGGAAGCCCACCGAGGCAACGACTCGGCCTCGGACTGCTGGGTCTCGAACCACTTGCGATACCCGAGGACGAACGAGTTCAGCCCGTCACGCAGATCCTCGACCGTGAGCTCGGGATTCGACAGGTGCGCGAGGTTGAGTACCGGCAGGTCCCGGGGGCCGTCGGGCTTGATGTGCGCGACGATCTGCTCCGGCATGACCTCCGTGCGCAGGGTGGTCACGGGCCCGGAGCTGTCGTCCCATACGACGGCACATCCGTGTCCCACGGCGCGGGTGATGATGTGCCGGTACTGGACGCGCAGTTCTTGCTCCTCCTCGTCCCGGCTGTTGAGGCGGGTGCTGGGATATTCGAGTATGGTGCCGCCGCTCGTGGTGGCGCGGAGCGAGACCTGGAAGAGCATCAGCTCCCGGTCCTTGTAGCGGCTTTCCTCCTCCTTGTGCGCGTTGGACAGTACGCAGGTGACGAGATGCCCGGCGCCGAAGCGGCGCCAGCGGACGTGGAGCAGGCCGTGTCCGTCCAGGCAGGAGACCGGCGAGTCGGATCCGGGCTCCACACTCTCGGTCGTAGACAGCCGAGGCCGGCGCTGCCAGCTGCGCCGCCCGCCCTCACGGAGCGTCAGGTAGCGCGAGGCCTCGCAGACGACCTCGATCCGGCGGGCGTCGGTGAAGAAGGAGAAGCCGAGCGAGGAAGGGAGCCAGGCGTTGGCCTCGGCGACGGGGTCGTCGGCGAAGCCGTCCTCCTCGCCCGACCCGGCCGCGGACTCTCCGAAGCTTTCCTCGCCCTCGACCACCGCGTGTTCGAGCATGGAGGAACCGCGCGGGTACAGCGTGCCCATCAGGTAGCGGCGGTCCGGCGGATCGACGAGGTGCTCCTCCTCCGCGGGCCCGGGGCCGACGAGTTGACGGCGAAGGTAGGAGACATAGGTGTCCCGGTGGGCGGAGAGCGACGGCTCGGCATCGGTCACTTCGGTGCTCCTCCTCGCGTGATGGTGGCCATTCCGAGATCGCCCAGTCTCTTCCTGACGCCTGGTCGACATGCGACCCAGAGCTGGGCGCGAGCCCTGGTGCAGGCGACGTAGAGCGCGTCGAGCCGGCCGTCCAGGTGCTCGGGATCGAGGTCGATCAGACAGACGACGTGGTTCTCATGACCCTTGAAGTCGGTGACGGACGACCACGTGAGCCTGCGCCCGGTACGAGCGGAGCCGACCACTTCGGTGAAGTGCTCGATCTTGGACGCGCGCCGGGACAAGCGGGCGGAGCTCGATTCCCAGTCGCCTGCGACCGACAGCAGCGTGATGTCCTGTGGCGAGACCTCCTGCTGAAGGAGGTCGGCCACGTAGGCATCGAGGAGCGCGGCCTCGTCGCGGACGTCCTGGACGTTCTGGAACAAGGGGCGCTCCCCTTCACCGGCCGAGGCGACACCCAGGTCGGCGCCCGTGTACGCCTGGACCTCCTTGACGATCTGCACGGTGTTGCGGCAGTTGCGCTTCAGCGGCCCGTACACCGTGCCCAAGCCGCGCAGGTAGTCCCATGCCTCGTGGTCGAAGGACGTCGGAGCGAGTAGCTGGTTGTTCTGATCCAGCATGAAGGTCCATCGCCCCTGCTCGAGCCCGCCTGCCGACAGACCGTCCAGGACACCGAGACCGTCGAAGGTCATCAGGTCCTGGGCCTCGTCGACGATCAGATGGTCGAAGGTCCGCCCCTGGGCCTCCGCCAACCGATCGAACGGCAGGACGGTGACCGGGTGGTCGGAGAGGATCTCGGCCAGGTGGGTGGTCAGGGTGGGGTTCACGGCGGTGAAGAGGACGCTGCCGGTGGTGGAGCTGCGTCGTGCCGCCTCGGCTGCGAGGAATGTCTTCCCGGTGCCGGCGCCTCCGGTCCAGATGAGACGGGGGTTCGACTCCAGTTCGTCGAGCCTGTCCATTTGCTCCTCGGTGAGGCGCTCGAAAGTCACGTCCAGGTCCGTCAACCGGGCACGCAGGTTCGGGACGAGGTCAAAGTCCGGGCGTATCGCCTTGAGCATCTTCTCGCGCAGAGGTGCCGGTACGGGGGTCTTTGCCCACCAGTTGCGTGCGCGCCAGAAGCGAGCGGCTCGGGCGATGCCCTCGGCCAGCCCGCGACCGCCGTCGTAGGCCTTGCTTCCAAGGTACTGTTCGGGCTCGAACTCGGTGGTCCGGCCGAGATCGACATCCGGCGTGATCACCAGGTATCCGCTCGGGACCCCCAGCGTGCGCAGGTCGCCGACCCGCTCGCCGAGCTGTCGCTCGAACGCGTGCATGCCGCCGCTGGCCTGCGTGAAGGGGCTCTCCCCGGAGCGCTCTTCGGCACCGGATGGCCCGTAGTACCACTTGCCGTCCTGCTGGCGGACCCGGCCGCCCTTGACCTCGATGAAGAGCAGCAGCTCCGGCATGATGACGACGAAGTCGATCTCACCGACGCGCTTTCGGGCGTGCCGTGGGAGGTGGACCGAGTGCAGCGCGACGCTCCGGGCGTCCGGGATCGCCTTGAGCGCCGCGAAGACGCTGCGCTCCGCCCGGCTGCGCGTGCTGCTCGAGACCTCGCTCGGGATGATCCGCATCAACTCTCCCCCACCTGCACCGACAGATCCTCAACATACCGACTTCCGGTCTTCGGGCGCGGGCCGCGGTGAGCAGCCGCTGGCAGTAGTGGCCGGTTGAGTGATGGACTACGGGCGGACACGGACGAGCGGACGAGGCGATCATGGTGGACGGTGGTGGATCAGGTGGGCGCGTGCATGACATCGATTGGGCCTTCCTCGCCGGTTTGATCGGTCGGTTCGAAGCGGAAGGGGCGGACGCCATGTCCGCGCTGGCGCAGGTGGTGAGGGCCGCGCGCCTCGACGAGGAACAGGCTGTCCATCTGTGGAGAGCAGTCGCCAGTAGTCGGATGGGCCCCGACCCCGACCCCGACGAGGGCGACCGGCCCGGGGCCGGGCCGGTCGAACCGTCCGAAACAGCGTTCGTCGAAGAGGTGGAGGACACCGCCCGTTTTGGTCTCGATGACCAGGAGGAGACTCCGGACCTCGACCAGTTCCGGGGGACGGTGCGTGTCCACGACCTGGATTCGGCACGTCGCCTGGCCCGGGCGGTGCTTCGCGCCGATCGAAGGCGCCCGGATCCCGATACGCATCTGCTGAGCGCGGAGGAGGAGGTGGGGCTCTCCCTTCTCTTTCGCGACGGTATCGCGGCGGAGGAAGAACTGCCGGAGGGTTACGTCGCTTCCCTTGCGCGCGATGGCGAGCCGTATCAGGCCTTTTCCGCGATGGTCGCCCACAATCGCCGGTTGGTCGTGAAGACTGCGTTGACGCTCGGATATCGGGCGGACCACTCCGATCACGAGGATCTCGTACAGCATGGCACGATCGGTCTGATCCGGGCTGTGGAGAAGTTCGACATCTCCGTAGGGTGCAAGTTCTCCACCTACGCCACCTGGTGGATCCGTCAACGTATCACTCGGGCAGTGGCCGATGAAGGGTCGATCATCCGTCTTCCGGTCTATATCTGGACCGAGATCGACAAGCTCCGGCGGAGAGAGCGGGAGTTCCTCGAGCGAGGAGTCCGGCCGACCGCCCTCGATCTCTCGCTCGCCTGTGACCTGCCCCTGAAGAAGGTGACCGAGTACCTGCGGCTCGGCCGACGAACGGTCTTTTCGATGGACCAGCCCGCCGGTGAGGGTGTGACGCTCGGACAGTTGATGGTCGTGGACACGGCATCGGTCCCGGGGCCGGAGCATGCGCTGTGGTCGCGGTTCCAACGCCAGGAGTTTCTCCAGTGGTTCGAGGAATGCGGACTGGGGCAGCGGGACCGCGAGGTGCTGTTTCTGAGGTTCGGATTCGCCGACGGCCGGCAGTGGACCTTGGACGAAATCGGCAAGAGGTTCAATGTCACACGCGAGCGTATTCGGCAGATCGAGAGTAGGGCGCTGAAGGACCTCGGGATCCTGCTTGGCCTGCGGCCGGACAATGCAGCCTCCGAGCGGCGGCGGTTGAAAGCGGCCGCGAAGCGGGCGGCTCTCGAACAGGCCGCACGGGATGCAACTCCGAGGCGTTGTGGCATGGTCGACAAAGCGGAAGTAAAGTGCAGTTCCGAGGGGAGAGAGGGAACGGTGACCTCGAAGCAGACCGAGTCGGGTCCGCAGGCGGCCGGGCCGGAAGGCGAACACGGTTTCGATGCCGCGGGCCCCAGGGTGCCGATGTCGCCGACCGCGGCGGAGGATTCTTCGGGCGGCTCCGGTGTGCCGCCCGTCTGGTATCACCGTCCCGGTCACAAGGACGGGGGGCGGGAGTTCGGCAACGCGGCCGCGTTCGCATTCGAGGCGGATCTGGAGGTACTGGCACGCGAAGCCACGCAGAACAGCCTGGACGAGCGTGATCGGCGGAACGACCGTCCGGTAAGGGTCCGCTACACGCTCCACGAGCTGACCGGGGACCACCTGGTTCGATTCCGCGACGCGATCCGGTGGGACGACCTCAGGCCGCACTACGAGGCTGCCGCCGCACAGGACCAGAAGGTGGGACGGGTCATCAGCGCAGGTCTGCGCGAGATGTCCGAGGGGCAACGGCTGGTCCTGCTTCGTATCGACGACTTCAATGCGAGTGGGCTGACCGGCGACGACTACGAGGACGGCCGGTTCGCCGCCGTGGTCCGACGTCAGCTCGACAGCCGGAAGACGGACGCCTCGGCCGGTGGCTCGTACGGCCTCGGAAAGGCAACCCTCTGGGCCACCAGTCGGCTCGGCCTTGTGCTCATGAACTCGACACTCTCCGAACCGCACGAGGGGCGCACCAGGCGCCGGCTGATCGGACGGCTCGACCTGCCGTGGCGAGAGGTGGCCGGTGAGAGATTCGCGGGTCCTGCCTGGCTTGGGCAGCCCGACCCCGCGGCGGAGAACACGAGTGTCGTCCGCTCCTGGTGGGCGGACGAGGAGACGACAGAACGCCTGCACCTCACCAGGGAGCACGACGATCCTGGGACGTCCTTTCTGATCGTAGGGGCGCATGACGTGGCAAGCCTCGTCGGTGCGCGACCGGACGATGACGGCGACCCGAGTGACGACGAGGACAGTCTGGAGCGCATGCATCAGCGTCTGGTCGGTGCGCTGGGGCGCAATTTCTGGGCCGCGATGGCGACGGGAGGGGATCGTCCCCCACTTCTGGAGGCGTCGGTCCGAACGCTGCGCAACGGTGTGGCGCACATGACGGAGGAGCGGGTCGATCCCCAGTTGCACCAGCCCGCTCGTACCCGTGCGCTCCAAGCATTCCTGGCCGGTACCACGGTGGACCGGCTCACCGCGGCGGGGCAGGTGGCTCTCACCACGGTGCGCTTGAACCTCCCTGAACGGGAGGGCCTCGCCGGCACTGCGGGCGAGCACCGAGCGGTGCTGTTGGTCACCGATGCCACGGACGCGGACGGCAGGATCAATCAGGTGACCGCGATGCGCGGAAACCGCATGACGGTCAAGACCAGCAGGGTGCCGGGACTCCCTGTCGGGACCAACCCGTTCCAGGCAGTGCTGCTCGCGGGCAGGGCGGCGGGGGAGAACGCGCCGTTCGCCGTCGAGGCGGAGGAACTCCTGCGCGCCTCGGAGCCGCCGGAGCACAACAAGTGGGGTCAGACCGACGAACTGAGAACGCGCTACTCGCCCTCGGCGCACCGGCGGATCGCGGCGATGACGTGGGAGATCAACAAGGCGGTGCAGCAGCTCGTGGCGGTCACCAGGAAGGACAAGCGCGACGGCGCGAGCAGGGTGAGCAAACGGCTGAAGATCTCCGGCAAGCCCGCTGTCAAGGCCAGGGGTACGGTGACGCCGCCGAGGCTCGATGATCTGGAAACCGTCATCGACCCCTCCGGTGCCTGGCAGATCACGGCTGTGGTCAAGGTGTCTCCGGGAGAGGAGGCGTGGGCCATGAGACCCGTGGCGAAGGTGGAAGTGCGTTCCGGTCCGAAACCGTTGGTTCGATGGTCCGAGCTGGTAGCCGTCAGCAACTGTGAACTGGTGGACGGTGTGCTGCATTTCGCGCCGGGTGCGCGCCGCGCGGTGTTCCGCGGCGTCACCGACGTGTCGACGCATCCGGTACGAGCCGGGCTGGCCGGACTCGTCGTCGAACTTCAGGAGAGCAAGGAGACCGAGGCATGAGGGCCTACGCCTACCCCCGGTTGACTGGCCCGGTGACGACCAGGGTCACCGCGGTCCGACTGAGTGGTCCGGGCGACAGCCGGGAACATTTGGAGTCCCGAGGGTGGTCGGTGGTCGAGCAGGTCGTCGCGCTCGGCATGGCGGAGCGGGACGACTGGCACACGGCCAGGCTCTCGCTTGCCGTGACGGTGCCTGCTCGGGAGATCGGGACGAAGAAGCACTGGTCGGACGTCGCCGTCGTCGCCGTACTGACGGAGGGGACCACCAATGCCCGGACGGTGGCCCGGCTGGCGCCCGGCATCGATGGCGGCCCGGAATGGACCGGGGAGATCGAACTCGACCGGGACAGTCACGTCGATCGGGCGTCCCTCACCGTGCACGTGGTTGCCACGGTGGGAGGTGTAGCAGGCAGAATCATCGGGTCCACCGAGCGGGAGTGGCTCGTCGATGTGAGCTCCGATGCGCCGCTGAGAGATCGCCAACTGGATGTCACCACTGTGAGTTTCGCCCGTGGCAAGGAGTGGTTGAGGCCCTTCAGGGAAGTTCCCTGGATAGTGGACGTATCCGGGCGGATGCCAGCTGTGCGTCTGAACTCCGACTTCGAGGGTTTCGCGGCACTCGTTCAGAGCCCGGGTTCGAAGATGGAGACCATGGTGGGCGAGATGCTGCTGGCGCAGATGTGCGCGGAGGTGTGGGCGGCGGTGTTCCATACGGCCATCGGAGACCTGGAGATCGAGGAGGACGGGACTCCGCTCTTTCCACCGGACTGGCGGGGTGCGGTGCTCCGCGAGATGCTCCCGGACATCGTGCCCGGGCGATCGGCTGAGGCGGCTCTGCGCGAAGTCCACAACAGGCGTGTCGGCCAGGGGAGCTGGATCGATTTGCAGCCTCGGATCCAGTATGCCGCGGCTCGTCGCGCTGATGTTCCCAAGGCCTTGATCTCTGCTGTCCGTGATATCGAACGATTCGAGCAGGAGACCCACGCATGACCTCTCGACCGGAGCACCTGCCGGAGCGGCTTGCTGTGATCTCCGATGCGCAGGCTTCCGAGTACCTGACGGCAGGAGTGCTCGAGGGGCAGGACGACGTTCGTTCCATCGCCCTGAACAAAGCGGCGGAGCCGCTGCCCGGCAATGACGTGCGGGGGGAGTTGTACCGTGTCCGGGACCTGGTCGACGACGCGATGACCATGTTCCGCTCCGAACGCCCGACGGCGGCTGACGCGTGGCTGGCGCCGAGGCTCCACGAAACCCTTCGGCTGACTCGGAGGGAAGCTGCGGAGAAGGGATTTTGGACCTACTTGGCGCTCGGTGTGGCGCCCGACTACGTCGTGTGGCGTCACCTGCCGGACCCGAAGGCCGACGGGTCACCCCGAGCCGTGGCCCGGGACAGGTTCATCGGTCCGCACTACAAGCAGGCATTCGCCAGGCTGTGGTGGACAGCCGAGCTGTTCCGTGACGGCCTGGACTATCGGCCTGTCGTCGTGGCCTGCGGTAACCAGGACATGCTCAATTCCGCGGTGCGGCTCGATGTCATCGATCACCGCCCGACCGCTCAGGCTCTGGTCCGACTCCTGGAGCGGGGAACGGTGCGGACAGGGCGAGAGGTCAATGCGTTGATGCCGGCGATCAACGCCGCAGCGGCCACCCTGATGTACGACGTAGTCGCCCCCGACGTCGATCGTGACGGAGAGGCCGTGCGTGAGTGGATCGAGGGAGCGGATTCCGCCCTGCCTGCTCCGCGGGGAGCCTTGCCGAACGGGCCAGAGGAGGAACGGGTTCCGGGCGACGCGGTGCGGTACCTGGTCGCCCACTTCGAGGAACTGTTCGCCGATGTGTCCGTCAGAGGGAAGGCTTCCGGCGAGGCCGGCTGACCTTATGGCTGTTCTCGGGGCATCGGGTCCGGTCGCCGCATCCGATGTCACGTAGCCGAGCAGTCACGTCGGGGCTCACCTCTTGCCAGGTCGCGGAGCCCGCCAACTGTGTGTCCGAAGGGGCAACGTCGTGCAGCGCATGGCTGAGTACGTGCATGCCGAGCCGGGGTGGCACGGCGTTTCCGACTTGCTGTGCCTGGTCATTTCCCGACCAGGGGAAGTTGTGTGGGAAAGTCTGAAGCACTCCGGACTCGGCGATCGTGAAGCGATCGAATTTGTTCTCTTCGTAATCCGTTTGCGTCCGGTAGATCTTGTTTCGGGACACTTTTCCGGTGACGGTGAAGGCAGGTTCGGAAGACAACCGCCGGCCGCGCTTTTTCGAGTCGCCGTTGGAGCCGTAGTTGGATACGACGAAGAACTTCGTCCGGCCCCTGGAGCGGAACCTGGACATGTCGACCGACGAACCCGGCAGTGCGTCAGCGGCATCGAGCGCCTTCGCCATGGAGACCCAGTCGTTTGCGGGACCGCGATCGATCGCGAATGCCTCTTTTTGCGCCTTCTTTCCTCTTCCGCGACGCAGGTCGAAGGGACGGTGCGTCGTACTGGGTTGTGAGACGGCACCGGAGCCCACGAGGCGCGCGACGAGCACAGCTCGAGTGCGCGTCTGCGGGACCCCGAACTGCTCAGTCTTCAACTCCCAACAATCCGCCTCGTACTTGACGCCTCCGAGTCGTCCCTCGCCGCTCCGTAGAAGTTGGGCGTAGACGTCCCACAAGGGCAGCACCGCGGGCACCTGTTCCAGGACGATCACTCGATACGGATCGCGGCCCTCGGTTTCTATCGCCTTGAGCAGCCAACGGAGGGGTTCCAGCACCAGTGCGGTACGTGGGTCCACGTTCATGGAGTGCAGGTCTTCGTCGATCCGGGCTTCTTCCTCGCCGGAGACGAGTCGGCGGATGAACTCCTTCACCGTGTCGAGTGCTGCCCTTCCGGTACCACGCCCGGCCACAGAGAAGGACTGGCACGGGGGGCCGCCGGCCAAGACGTCCACGGACTGGGGGATCTCGTCGAAGCGTGTCTGGCGCATGACGCTGACATCGGCGTGGAACGTCGGCAGACCGGCCGCATAACGGGTTTCGCAGGCGTTCCGATCCCATTCGATGCCGACACTCTTGTACCCCAGGAAATGCGCGGCCACATCAAGCCCGCCGGGACCCGCGAAGAGGTCCAGGACGCGGACTCCAGTGAGAGGGTCGATCTGTGTTCCTGGGCTGCTCATGGGGCTGAAGTCTATCCGGCCGTCGCTACGACGACGCCGGTGCGTCGATCGGCTGTACGGCTGGCTCGGCCGCCGTGCCGCGGTTGTCCTGGCGACTCATCCGGGCCGAGCACTCGGGGCTGGAGGCAAGGGAGGAGGCGATCGAGGGCAGCACCAGGATCGCGAAGACCAGCACGACACCGGCAGTGCCGCCGGAACCGTTTGCCGCCCGGCAGCCGAGAGAACCGACGGCGTCGGCGGCGGGGACGGTGAGCAGTCAGGCCGCCATCATCCGGCGGACACGACATGTCGGCGGACCTCGGTGCCCCTCTTGCCCGGGCCTGAACCAGCGGCGACGTGGGTGGCGGAGAGCGTGTGGTCGAGGTCGGTGACGGAAGGATCGTCGTTGCAGAGGTCGGCTCGCCCGGCACGCCCTGCGGCGATTCGATCTCCCACGTGCCCTTGCCAAGCGTTCTGATCCACGGCCGTCGCGACGGCCACGGTGGCGAAAGTGATCGTGCTCGTCGCGCGCCCGCCCGTGTGGCACAGACGAGGGCGGGCGCTTCACCTGACGGCCGTGGTGATGCAGAGCACGGCGAACGCTCGACCGCTGAGGGGTGGGCCCGGTCGGAGCCGCACATGTCGTGGCTTGGAAGGGTTGATCGTGTAACGATGCTTGTATGAACCGGCTGGCTGGTGTGACCTCGCCCTATCTGCTGCAGCACGCGGACAATCCGGTCGACTGGTGGCCCTGGACCCCCGAGGCGTTCGCCGAGGCGAGACGGCGGGATGTGCCCGTTCTGCTGTCGGTCGGCTACTCGGCGTGTCACTGGTGTCATGTGATGGCCGACGAGTCCTTCGCGGACGAGGCCACCGCCGCGCTGATCAACGAGAGCTTCGTCGCCGTCAAGGTCGACCGCGAGGAGCGGCCCGACATCGACGCCGTCTACATGGAGGCCGTGCAGGCCGCCACCGGGCAGGGCGGCTGGCCCATGACCGTGTTCCTCACCCCCGACGCCGAGCCCTTCTACTTCGGCACCTACTTCCCGCCCGAGGCCCGGCACGGGATGCCGTCGTTCACCGATGTCCTCGACGGGGTCGCCCGTGCCTGGACCGAGCGGCGCGACGAGGTCGGCGAGGTGGCCGGGAAGATCGTGAAGGATCTGGCGGAGCGCTCCCTCGCGTACGGTGGCGCGGGCGTTCCCGGTGACGCGGAGCTGGGGCAGGCGCTGCTCGGGCTCACCCGGGAGTACGACCCCCGCAGTGGCGGCTTCGGCGGCGCGCCCAAGTTCCCGCCGTCGATGGTGCTGGAGTTCCTGCTGCGCCATCATGCCCGCACCGGCGCCGAAGGCGCCCTCCAGATGGCCTCCGACACCTGCGAGGCGATGGCCCGCGGCGGCATCTACGACCAGCTCGGCGGCGGCTTCGCCCGCTACGCCGTGGGTCGTGACTGGACGGTGCCGCACTTCGAGAAGATGCTGTACGACAACGCGCTGCTGTGCCGCGTGTACGCGCACCTGTGGCGGACGACCGGCAGCGAACTGGCCCGCCGCGTCGCGCTGGAGACCGCCGACTTCATGGTGCGCGAACTGCGCACCCCCGAGGGCGGTTTCGCCTCCGCGCTCGACGCCGACTCGGACGACGGCACCGGCCGGCACGTCGAGGGCGCCTTCTATGTGTGGACGCCCGAGCAGCTCACGGCCGTCCTCGGCGAGGACGACGGCGCCTATGCCGCCCGCTACTTCGGCGTCACCCCCGAGGGCACCTTCGAGCAGGGCAGCTCCGTGCTCCAGCTCCCGCAGGACGCCGGCGTCGCCGACGCCGCGCGGATCGCCGGTATCCGGGAACGGCTGCTCGCCGCGCGCGACGAGCGCCCGCGGCCCGGCCGCGACGACAAGATCGTCGCCGCCTGGAACGGTCTCGCCGTCGCCGCGCTCGCCGAGACCGGCGCTCTGCTCGACCGCCCCGACCTGGTCGAACGCGCGACCGAGGCCGCCGATCTGCTGGTCCGGCTGCACCTCGGCGACGGCGCCCGGCTCACCCGTACCTCCAAGGACGGCCGCGCGGGCACCAACGCCGGGGTCCTGGAGGACTACGGCGACGTCGCCGAGGGCTTCCTGGCCCTCGCGTCCGTGACGGGCGAGGGCGTGTGGCTGGAGTTCGCCGGGCTGCTGCTCGACATCGTCCTCGACCAGTTCCGGGGCGAGGGCGGCGCGCTGTACGACACCGCCCACGACGCCGAGCGGCTGATCCGCCGCCCCCAGGACCCCACCGACAACGCCACCCCGTCCGGCTGGACCGCCGCGGCCGGCGCGCTCCTCACGTACGCGGCGCACACCGGATCCGCCCCGCACCGCGCCGCCGCCGAGGAGGCCCTGGGCGTGGTCAAGGCGCTCGGGCCGCGCGCGCCCCGGTTCATCGGCTGGGGTCTCGCCGTCGCCGAGGCGCTGCGCGACGGGCCGCGCGAGATCGCCGTCGTCGGCGACCCCGGCGACGAGGACTTCGCCGCCCTGCGCCGTACCGCCCTGCTGGCCGGTGCCCCCGGCGCGGTCCTCGCCGCGGGGCGGCCCGGCGGCGAGGAGTTCCCGCTGCTTGCGGACCGTCCGCTGGTCGACGGCCGGGCCACCGCCTACGTCTGCCGGCACTTCGTGTGCGACGCGCCGGTGACCGGCCCGGGGGAGCTGGCGCACCGGCTCGCGTAGGGCCGAGGGGTCCCAGGGGCCTCATGGGCCTCATGGACCTCATGGATCTCAGGGGTCCCCGAGGCCCATGAGATCCAGAGGGCGAGTGATACGGGGGTACGGCGCTACGCGCACACCAGCGTCCCGCCTCCGACCGGCCGGTACTCGCCGAGGCCCTGCGGGATGTTGTTGGGGGTGGCGGCCGCGAGCTTCGGGAGGGGGCGGTCGGCGCGCAGGGCCGCGAAGACCTGGGCGGCCTGCCGCTTGTCCCAGGCGAGGGTGGAGCCGACGCCCTCGATGTCGGGGTTGAAGCCGCTGATGGGCACGACCGCGAACTCGGTACGGGCCGGCGGCAGGTTCTTCAACCGGCCCGCCAGCTGGACGAGTTCGACCGCCGTGATCCCGCGTTCGCCCTGGTTCGTGCCGCCGCGCAGGGTCGTGGCGAAGGCGCGCAGCGCGTCGGGGCTGTTCAACAGCCCGCGACGCAGGGTGTGATGAAGGTTGGCGAGGAACTTCTGCTGTTTCTGGATGCGCCCGAAGTCCATCTTGCCGTCCGCGCGCCGTGACCTGACGTACTGGAGAGCCGCGCCGCCGTGCAGCGCCGTGGTGCCCGGGGCCAGATCGATGCCGGTCACCGGGTCCTTGAGGCGGTTCGGGGTGCAGACGGGGACACCCCCCTTGACGGCGTCGACCGTGTCCATGAAGCGGCGGAAGTCGACTTCGAGATAGCGGTCCACCGGCACCTTGGTCATCGCCTCGACGGTCCGGATGGTGAAGGCCGGACCGCCCTCCTTCCAGGCGTTGTTGATCTTCGCGGGGTGCGCGCCGTGCCGGTCGCCGGTGCCTCGGTCGACATGTCCGGCCGGGAAGCGGGCGAGGGAGTCGCGCGGCAGGCTCACCACGCTCACGCGGTCGCCTGCGGCGGAGACGTGCATCAGCATCATCACGTCGGTGCAGGCGCACTCGTGGTGGCCGAGGCGGTAGCGCTCCTTCTCGTCGTCGGTCAGCCCCGCGCGGGAGTCCAGGCCGACGACGAGCACGTTCAGTCCCTCTTTCGGGGACGGCAGACCGGGTGGCGCGGCGGCGATGGCGCCGCCCGTGCCGAGTACGAGGAGAGCCGTCGTGAGGAGGAGCAGACGCCTTTTCCGGGTGGGCGGACGGGGCGGCGGACAGGAATGCGAATTGGTGTGCGAATCGATCGAGGGATGCGTGTGTGGGGGGAAGGAGGGGAAGGTCATGAGCGAAACGTTAATTCGGGCACTCTCGCACGCGGATACGCCACGCGACATGCGCTGTTCGAATCACTCTCCCGTGACAGCTGTGCCATGATGCCCGAACCTCAGCGGAAGGAGCCGAAAATGGCGCCCGATCCCGGGAAATGGGAGCGGATGGCCTTCATTCCGAAGAGCCGTGATGTGGCGGACCCCTCGGCCGCCCAACGTGAGTCGTTCCCCCTCTACTCCTCCCTGGCCCGCCAGTGGGCCGACTCCGGGCGGGCGGTGCCCGGAGTCCCGGACCGGGAGTGGGAAAGGCTGAAGAATACCCCTATCTGGCCGCATTGACGGGGGAATTCGACCGGTCAAAGGGGTGAATGGGCAGGTCGCGGCGTGGCGTCTTTCCTTCGCCGTGGCAGTGTCCTGATGAATCGTGTGGTGGGAGGCGGGGCACATCGTGCGCCCGCACGTCACGAGATCCGTGCATTCACTTCCGCCGCGGAAAGGATCAGACGAAATGAAGTGCAAGAAGGCCGCCGTCGTCGTCGCCGGTCTCCTGATGGCCCTGGGCACCGCCGCTCCCGCGATGGCCGACGCGGAGGCCGAGGGCTTCGCGATCGGCTCGCCGGGCGTCCTGTCGGGCAATGTCATCCAGGTCCCGGTCGAGTTGGAGGCCAACGTCTGTGGCGACAGCATCGACATCCTCGCCCTGCTGAACCCGGCCGGGGGCACTTTCTGCTTCAACGACTGACGGCCGCGCCGGACGGAGGCCGGCCCCGGGAAGCGCTCACCGCGCTTCCCGGGGCCGGCCTCTTCCGTGTCCGTGGCCGCGTCCGCGTACGTGCCCCGCCCGGACCCCTCCCTCGCAAAGGAACCCCATGCTCCAGCGGAAGCGAAGAATTCCGGGCGGATGGCCGGGGGTGCTCACCACCGCACTCCTCGCCGTCTGTCCCCTCGCGTGGTCGCCCCCGGCCTCGGGGAGCACCACCCCCGGGCCCCCGCCCGCCCTGACTCCCGCCCCCGCCCCCGTGTCCCTCGCCCCCGTGTCCGCCGCCCCTGTGTCCGCCGCGCCCGCGCCTGTCGGGCCCGTTCCGGGGGCCGCTCCCGGCGGCGTACCCACGGCGGCGGCGCCCGGGTACGTCTCCAGGCCCGCGCTCGCACCCGCACCCGCACCCGCACCCGCGTCGGTGCTGTCCACGGTGCCTCCGATGGCCCCCGCACCCGGGACGGATCCCGCCGCGACCATGGGCGCCTTCCTGGAGTCCGGGCCGGCCGGCGTGGCCTGGCTCCGCATGCTCGGGGACTGGCTCGGCGGCCGGGAGCTGCGGGTCGCGCACACCTATCTGCCCGGCGAGGTCTGGGCCGGCATCGAGGGTCCGGTCGCCCTCCTCGCCCCGTGGGCCCGCTGGCGCGCCGAACGTGCCGACCGGCTGCTCGTCCTCAACGTCCCGATGCTGGACGGCAGCGAACTGCGCGTCCCCGACCGGGAGGTGGCCCGCCGGCTCCGGTGGGGTGCCGCCGGGGCCAACGACGAGCATTTCCGCGTTCTGGCCCGGCGGCTGGTCGCGTTGGGCGCCCCGGACGCCGAGATCGTCCTCGGCTGGGAGATGAACGGCACGACGTACACGCACCGTTGTGCCCCCGACCCGGTGGCGTGGAAGCGGTACTGGAGCCGCGTCGTGACCGTGATGCGCGGGGTGCCGGGAGCGCGGTTCCGCTTCGACTTCGCGCCGAGCCGCGGCCTGGACGCCATCCCGTGGACGGAGTGCTATCCCGGGGACGACGTCGTCGACGTCCTCGGCATGGACTCCTACGACCAGCCGGCCGGCGCGCCGTTCGACCGGCACGTGAACGAGCCGTACGGCCTCCAGGCACAGGTCGACTTCGCGGCCCTGCACCGCAAGCCGGTCGCGTACCCGGAGTGGGGCCTGTTCCGCAACGGGGACAACCCCGAGTACATGCGCCGGATGCTGGAGTGGATGACCCGGCACCGGCCCGTCTACCACACCATCACCGACTACTGCCCGCATGGCGTCTGGCAGTGCGGCGCCAACCCCCGTTCCTCGCGCGTCTTTCAGCAGATGCTGTACGCGGCCCGGCCGCAGCGACCCGCACCCACGTCCAGGCCCGCACCGGCGCCCGTTTCCAGGCCCGGACCCTCGGCCCCCAGGCCCGGACCCTCGGCCTCCAGGCCCGTTTCCAGACCCGCACCCGCTCGGACCCCCGTGCCCGTCGCCGGCTCTCTCATCCCCCAGGGGGTCCGACACCCCTAGGAATCCAGGGAGTTCAGTCCGTCCCGGCGCCCCGCAGGCCCACCCGCCGGACCGCCCGGCCCAGCCACTCCCGCTCCTGTGCCTGCCGGGCCGCCCAGCGCCGACCGAGCGCGGCGCCCGCTCGCGCCCACAGCAGCGGGGCCGCGCCGGAACCGGCAAGCAATAGACGCTGGTTGGGGACGGTCTCGGGGCGCCAGTGGTGTTTGTACGGTTCGGTGCCGCGCAGCATGCTCAGCGTGGCCCGGCCGTTCCCGTCCGCCTCCCGGGCCCCGTGGCGCAGCAGCATCGCGGCCACGTCGACCTTGCGGTCCCGCAGCGCCGGGTCGGCCCCGTACAGATAGCCGCCCGCGAAGCGCGGCGAGACCAGCGTGAGGTCCGCGCACACCACGGCGCCGTCCAGCCGGAACTCGGTCACCATCGCCTCCCCGCGCTCCACCATCGGCCGCACCGCCCGCGACAGGTGCCGGGCGAAGCGTCCGCTCGTGTGCTCGGCGGTCACCCCGCGCCCCCGCCACTGGAGTCGGTGCAGCGTCAGCAGCCGGTCGAGCGCGCCCTGGACCTCGGGCCCCGGCACGACCCGGGTGTCGATGCCGAGCGCGTCCATCTTCCGGAACTTCGCCCGCATCCGCTGCGCCTTGCCCGACGGGATGCGTCGGAGCAGGTCCTCCATCGGTACGGCCGGCAGCTCCAGGCAGTCCGAGTCGGGCAGTCGCAGGCGTGGGCCGCGCCACGCCGCGTAGATCCGCTCGGCCGCCGCCCCGGGCCGTACCTCGCGCAGATCGAGCACCGTGCCGCGCGCCGCGCCGGCCAGCGCGGCGGCCAGCGCGGGCACCGCCTCCGGGCAGTCGTCGTCGACGAGAACATCGGTGAAGTCGGTGATGGCGCCGCCCAGTTGGGTCAGCGGAGACAAGGGTCCACCCGCCCGCATCAGGGGAGCGGCGCCGACCAGGGTGCCGTCGGCGCGCCGGACCAGAACCACCCGCAGGGCACCCGGCCGGCCGTACGACAGCCACCAGGAGTACAGCCACGCGTGCGACTGGAACGGCGTCGCCGTCGCGCAACGCCCGTACAGCGCACGCCACTCGGCGCCGAGGAGGCGGAACACCTCCGGGTTCCGGCAGACTTCGGCCCGCATCCCGCCGGCCTCCCGCGCTTCACCGGCCCGCACGGTGCTTCCTCTCCCCTCGCCGCCCCTCACACCGTCTCCGGTTCCGGCTGCTGTACGGCCGAGGCGGCTGAGGCCGCCGACGGCGCCGGGACGGCGACCGGGGCCGCGCCCGGCCGCCGCCCGTCACCGGCGGCGCCCCGCCCCGCCGCCCGCTTCGGCCGGACGAGCAGCCCGAGACCGCCGAGCAGTCCGCCCGCGCAGGCCCCGACCAGCGCCGCGAGGCGGGGCGACGGCGACACCGGCGCGGTCGGCTTCGTCGCCCGCGCGAACTCCACCACGCGCACCCCGGTGTTCGCGGCGACCCGGGTGCTGTCGAGGACGAGCGCCCGGGCCACGCTGTCCGCCATCGCCACGGCCTTCGCCGGCTTCGGCGACCGCGCCGTGATCGAGACCATCGGCGCGTCCGGCGAGGTCTCCGCCCGCACGCTGGAACGCAGCGTCGCGACCGGGACGCCCGCCCAGCCCTGGGCGCCGCCGGTCACCGCGAGGTCCGTGGCCACCCGCCCGTACGCCTGGGCGAAGCCGAGCGCCGCCGCCGGATCCGCCTTCTGGTCCGGCACGACGAGGACGTAACTGGTCGCGGCGTACTGCGGGGTCTTCACGACGCCGTAGCCGCCGCCCGCCGCCGCGCCCGCCAGCACGGCGGCCGGCAGCACCATCCAGCGGGCGAGGGGGAGAAGGCGGGGCCGGGCGGTCGTTCGGGGGGTGCTGGGGGTGCCGGGGGTGCTTGGCGTGCTCGGGGTGCTCGTCATTAGGGTGGCTCTCACTTCACGGAAGGGTGCGGGCCGTGCACGGCCCGCTGGTAGAGGGACAGCAACTGCTCCGCGCCGCGCGCGATGTCGTAGGAGCGGACCGCCTCGGGCGGCGCCGCCCGGATGCCGTGGCCGACCGGCCCGACCGGACCTGTCGGCCGGGATCTCGCGAACGCGCGGATGGAGCCGATGAGTTCGGGTACGGAAGGGCCGACCCGGAGGGCCCCGGGAGCCGCGCCGGGCGGCAGGTCGTCGAGCGCCGGGCACGCCACGTAGCGCACCGGCAGCCCCGCCGCCAGCGCCTCGACGACGGCCAGGCCGAACGCCTCGTCGGGGGAGGCGGACACGAACAGGTCCATCGCGGCCAGCAGCGACGGCAGATCCGGATCCGTCCGCCGCGCCCCGCCCCGCTCCGGCGGATCGGGCACCGCACCCGTCAGGATCACCCGCCCGGCCGCCCCACACTCCTCGGCGGTCCGCAGCAGTACGGCCCGCTGCTCGCCCTCGCCGACGAGCAGCAGTCGCGCCTCCGGCACCGCCGCGACCGCCCGGACCAGCCGGTCGAACCGTTTCCCGGGCACGAGCCGCCCCACCCCGCCGACCACGAACGCGTCCACGGGCAGCCCGAGCAGCGACCGCGCCCGGGCCCGGGCGAGCGGGTCGAAGGCGAAGCGGGCCGGTTCGATGCCGTTCGGGACCACTCGGATACGGGACGGGGCGACGCCCCAGTCGGCGAGCCGCCGGGCCACGCTCGGCGAGACCGCGACGGTGGACGTGCCGAGCCGCTCCGTCGCCAGATACAGCGCGCGGGTCCCGGCGGACAGCGGCCGGCCCTCGATCTGCGCCTCGCCCAGGGAGTGTTCGGTCGCGACGACGGACCGCACCCCGGCGAGCCGGGCGGCCGGCCGGCCGTACACGCACGCCCGGTACAGATGGGTGTGCACGAGGTCGTATCGGCCCTGCCGGATCAGCCGGGTGAGCCGGGGCAACGCGCCGACGTCGCGGTTGCCGGTCATGCCGAGATGGGTGACGGGGGTGCCGTCCGCCTCGATGCCGTCGGCGACCGGACCCGGGTTGGTGAGCGTCACCACATGTCCGCGCACCGGCAAGTGTCGGAGCAGGAGCCTGAGTTGCTGCTCGGCGCCGCCGATGCCGAGCCCGGTGATGACATGCAGGACCTTCAGATCGTCGCGGTTCGTGGCTCCAGGACCCGAGGCGTCACCGTTCGCCACACCCACGCCCACACCCACACCGTCGCCGTTCACGACATCACCATCCGCGCGAACGCGCCGCTCTGGGCGGGCAGTCGGCCGCTGGGCGGGCGCCGCCGCAGGGGGTGCAGCACCCGCTTCGCGGCCAGCCGCCAGGCGGTGTCCGTCTCGCCGATGTGCACCCGGGGCAGGGTGTACAGGCCGCTCAGCGGACCCGGGTCGATCGCGCAGGCGTAGCGGTAGCCGGCCCGCCCGACCGCCCGGACGATCCGCGGATCGACCGCCCCGTACGGGTAGCAGAACCCGTCCGGCGGACGGCCGGTGATCTCCGCGACCAGCTCCCGGCTGCGCCGGGTCTCGGCGGCGAGCGTGGCGTCGTCGGCACCGGTGAGGTCGACATGGCGCAGACCGTGCGAGCCGATCTCCATGCCGGCCGCCGCCGCCCGGCGGATGCCGGCCGCGTCGAGCAGCGGCTTGCGCGGGCCGAGGGCGTCCCAGCCGTTGTCGCCGCCGAGCCGCCCGGGCAGCACGTACACGGTCGCCGTGAAGCCGTACCCGCGCAGCAACGGGACCGCCGTGTCGAGGAAGTCCGCGTACCCGTCGTCGAAGGTGAGCCCGACCAGACCGGCCGCCCGCCCGGCGGCGGTCGCCGTGAGCAGTTCCCGCACGGACACCCCGCGCAGCCCCCGCCCGGCCAGCCAGCGCAGCTGGCGGGCGAGCCGGGTGGGCGAGACGGTCACCCGGTACGGGTCATCGGAGGGGTCGGCGACGGAGTGGTACATCGCGATCCACGGGGGCGTTTGCGGCAGGAGGCGGCGCAGCGCGGCGGGCGCGGGCATGGGGGGTCCTTCGCGGGGAGATACGGGCAAGACGGGGGACGCGCGCGGTACGGGGCACCCGCGCGCCTCGGGAAGCGCCACGGGCCCCGGCACGGGTCCCGGCACGGGTACGGGATCGGTCGCCGGAACGGTCGCGGTCGCGGGCGCGGGGGAGCGGCGGGATGTCGGGGGCCGTGGCGGCGCACGCCACGAACAGCAGGAACACCCCGGTGACCACCAGACCCGCGACCGCGACCGCGAGCAGCGGCGGATCGACGAGCCGCGCGCACAGCCAGCCCGCGCCGGTCGCCCACGCCCCGGCGGTCGCCAGCCGCAACAGGCCCTCGCCGAGCCTCGGGACGTCGATCGGTACGGCCTGGCGGCGCGCCCCGCTCAGCAGCAGGACGGCGGTCACCGTGATGCCGAGCGCGTTGGCGCCCGCGATCCCGGCGGCGCCCCACAGATGCGCGCCGATCGCGCCCGCGACGGCGGTGGCGGACAGGCCGTAGCCCATCGCGGCGGCCGGGTACCAGAGCGGGCGGGCGGCGGAGAAGTAGCAGCGGACCAGGGCGCCGACCAGCGTCTGGCCGAGCAGCCCGAGGGCGTACACCCGCATGACAGCGGCCGTGGCCGCGGTGTCGGCGGCGTCGAACGCGCCGCGCTGGAAAAGGACGTTGACGATCTGCGGCGCGGCGGCGATCACCGTCGAGGCGCCGATCAGGACCACGACGGCGGCGAGCAGCAGATCCCGTTCGACCCGGCGGCGGGCCGCCTCCGGGTCGCCGGAGGCGAGAGTGCGGGCCACCACCGGGAAGCTGACCGTGCAGAGTATGAGCGACACGGTCATCGGCATCTGCGCCACTTTCTGGGCGTAGTTGAGATGCGAGATGGCTCCGGCCGGGAGTGGCGAGGCGAGGAAGCGCTCGATCAGCACCTGGGACTGGCGGGTCAGCGCGAACACGACGACCGGGGCGATCATCCCCAGGACCAGCAGCCGTCCGTCCTCTCCCGGGGAACGGTCCGCCGGGCGGGCGTCCGGTTCGGTGGCCGGTCCGCCTGCCGCTCCGTCGGCCGCTCCGCCCATCGCGCCGTCCGGGCTCGGGCGCGCGGACTTCGCGTTCGACCGGCCGCCGCGCAACTCCCGTACGAGGGAAGGTGCTTGGATCGCCACCATCAGCACCGCGCCGACCGCGACCCCGGCCGCCGCCGCCCGTACGCCGAACGGCTCGCGCAGTACCAGGGTCGTCCCGATGATGCCGACGTTGTACGCCACGTAGATCGCCGCCGGCGGCAGGAACGAGCCGTGCGCCCGCAGCGCCGCCGAGCAGTACCCGGCCAGCGCGAACGACAGCACACACGTCGCCGTCAGCCGCGTGCAGTCCACCGCGAGCGCCGGGTCGGGCAGACCGGGCGCGAGGACGTCGACCAACTGCGGCGCGCCCACCACGAGCAGCGCGGCGACGGCGGCGACCGTCAGGACGAGACGGGGCATCGTGTGCCGTACGAGGGCACGTACCGGGTCCGGGTACGGAGCGAGGCCCGGGGCCGCGCCCGGGGCCGACATCGACCGGCGGGCCAGCGCCCCGGCGAACGCGGGCACCAGGATCAGCGCCATCGCGTCCTCGATCAGCAGCGTCGAGGCGAACTCCGGCACCGTCCACGCCACCAGGAACGCGTCCGTCTCCGCCCCGGCACCGAAGTACCGGGCCAGGATCTGGTCGCGGACGAGCCCCAGGACCGCGCCGACCGCCGTGAGCACGGCCGTCACGAACGCCGCCCGCATCAGGAACGTCCCGGACGGCCCCCGGGCCCCGCCACCCCGCCCCCGGGACGCCCGCCCGCCCGCCTCGCGGGGCCCGTCCGCCTTCCGCACGCCGTCCGCCTTCCGTGCCCCGGGCCCCGGGACGCGTGGACGCTGTCCGGCGGGCACCGGGCACGGCACCTCCGCGTCGGTCGGCGCGTCCGGCCGCCACGGATCGGTACGGGGGCCGCCCGGATCGCCCGGGGTGAACGGCATCCACGCGTCCCCGGGCGACGGCAGCCCGCGCTCGGCGCCGGGATCGAAGCCGGCGGCCAGCGGGGCGATCATCCGAGGGGGCATCAGGGCACCGCTCAGGCTCGGCACGCCACTCACGCCACTCACACCCGGTACGCCAGACGACACGCCGGTCGCACCCGGCACACCAGCACCGGGACCAGCACCAGCACCAGCGGCGTCGGCGTCCGACCAGGGATCGAGCAGGGGATCAGGCACCGCGCACCTCCGTCAGCGACCACCAGGCCGCGAGCCCGAGGACGACCGACATCAGGACCGTCGAGGGCCCGCCGATGTCCGCGTAACAGAAGTCGACGAGTTGCCAGACCAGCAGCCCCGTCGCCACCAGCGCGCAGCCGGAATCGGAGCCGGAGCCGGAGCCGGAGCCGGACCGCCCCGCCCACGCCGACTGCCCCACCGGCCCCGCCAGTCCCACCGACCCCACCGACCGCACCGACCGGCCCCGCCGCGTCGGCCACCTCCGCCACCCCCGCCGTACGCCCGCGACCAGCAGCACCGCCCAGCCGCCCGCGAGAGCGAGCAGACCGATCAGCCCCTGCTCGCTGAGCACCAGCAGATACATGTTGTGCGGGGACAGCAGCGGCTGACGCGCGTACAGCGCGCCCGCGCCCGCCGTGTCGCTGCCGGAGGACAGGGCCAGCGACGCGTGCGCGTCCCGGTAGGCGGGGAACTCCTTCAGACCGACGCCGGTCAGCGGCTCCTCGCGCCAGATCCGCCCGGCCGCCGCCCACAGCGTGTACCGGTCGGTCACCGACTGGTCCGGCGCCGCCGTCACCTGGGTGATGCTCGCGACCCGCTCCTCCACCATGGCCGAGCCGACCCCGAAGCCGCCGACCAGCACGACCCCCAGCGCCGCCACGACCGCCGCCACCCGCACGGCCCGCCGCACCCCCGCGAGCAGCAGCTGGACCCCGCAGGTCAGCACCGTCGCGATCCACGCGCCCCGGCTGAACGACAGCACCAGCGGCACCCACAGCACCGCCGCGCACACCAGGGCCGCCGTCCGGGCCCGCCCGGGCCGGCCGCCGAGCGCCAGTCCCACCGCGACGACCACGCCGTACGCCACCACGGTCGCCATGCCCATCACATCGGTCGCGCCGAAGGTGCCGACCGCCCGCACGTCCTCGCCCTGGTACGAGGCGCCGGTGCCGGTCGCGTACTGCGCGACCCCCACCGCCCCCTCCGCCAGCGCGAGCGCCACCAGCGCCCACGCCAGCAGCGCGAAGTCCCGCCGGTCACGGACCGACAGCAGGACGGCCGCCGGGACGAGCACGAAGATCTGGAGGTAGCGGGCGATCCCCGGCAGGCTCGCGCCCGGGTCGGAGGAGGCGACCGCCGCCAGACACACCCCGAACACCGGCAGGCCGAGGACCACCGCGGCCGTACGGGTCAGCGGCCGCGCCCCGCTCCGGACCACCCGCACCAGGCAGACGAGGACCAGCAGCCCCGAGGCGGCGTCGGCGATCGTGCCGCTGCCGCCCGTACCGCCCCGCGTCCCCTCCCCGCCGCCGCCCGGGACGAGCAGCAGGGCGATCACGGCGAGGACCGGCGCGAGCCAGGCCGCGCGCCGCGCCCATTCCCGTACCTCCGCCGCCGACTCGGCCCCGGAGCCCGCCCCGGAGCCCGCCCCCGAGCCCGCCCCCGTCCTTGCCTCTGAAACCGAACCCGCCCCGACCCCTGCTCCGGCCACCGCCGCTGTCGTCATCGGTCAGCTTCCCGTCGGTCGCACGAGCTCGGCCGCCGTGCGCAGCAGGATGCAGACGTCCTGCCACAGCGACCAGTGGTCGATGTAGTGGTTGTCGAAGCGGCAGCGGTCCTCGATCGAGGTGTCGCCGCGCAGACCGTGCACCTGGGCGAGCCCGGTGAGCCCCACCGGCATCCGGTGCCGGGCCGCGTAGCCCGCGTGGACCCGGCTGAACTGGGCGACGAAATGCGGGCGTTCGGGCCTCGGCCCGACCAGGCTCATGTCCCCGCGCAGCACGTTCCACAGCTGCGGCAGCTCGTCCAGCGAGGTCTTGCGCAGGAACTGCCCGGCCGCGCTCATCCGGCGGTCGTGGGCCACGCTCCACCGGGTCGCCGCCTCCGCCTCGTCGGCCGGCCGCAGCGTACGGAACTTGAGCAGCGTGAACAGCCGCCCGTGCTGCCCCACCCGCTCCTGCCGGAACAGCACCCCGGGGCCGTCCGAGAGCCGCACCGCGAGCGCGCACAGCAGCAGCACCGGCAGCGCGAGCGCCAGCGCGGGCCCGGCGACGGCCAGGTCCAGGGCCCGCTTCGCGGTGAGCCCGCGCCGCTCGGCGGGCGGCAGCAGGCGGCGGCAGCCGTACCCCCACAGATGGTCGTTCATGGCCCGGTCCGCCGCCCCCACCGGCGCCGTGTCGGCGTCCACCGGGGTCCGGCCGACCCGCCAGGTGGCACAGCCGAAGCGCTGGAACAGCGTCACCAGAGCCTCGTCGTCGGCCAGGAACACGGCGTCGCGCACGGCGTTCTGGATGACCGCCCGGTGGATCTCCTCCGCCGAGGTCAGCACCGGCAGACCGCGCTCGCCGTCGTGCCGGGTGCCGACGATCCCGACCGGCCGGACGCCGTACTCCGGGTGCTGCGCGAGCGCCGCCGCGAACCGGCGGGCCGCCCCCGGCGCGCCGACGACCAGCGCCGCGCGAGGCCGCCCCCGCGCCGCCCGGCGGCGGCGCGCGTGCGCGAGCCCGCGCGCCACGGTCACGACGAGGGCATGCGTGCCGTACGCGGCGCCGAGCCGCAGCGGGCCGATCACCAGCCCGGGCGCGCACGCGGCGACCACGGCCGCCGTCCCGCACCAGGCGACCCCGGCGCGGGCCGCGAGCGCGGGCAGTTCGTCGAGGACACCGCCGCGCGCGCCCACCGGCGGCCGGTAGAGCCCGGCCGTGCCGTCGAGCAGGACGACGAGGGCGGCCACGAGCAGCGGCACCTCCCAGCGCCGGTGCGCCGCCGACAGCATGCCCACGGCGAGGAGGACGGCCGTCGCGTCGGCCGCGACCAGCGGCGCGGCGGTCGCCCGCGGGTAGGCCGGGCGGCGCGGTGCCGGTACCGTCCGCCGCCCGGCCGCGCCGCGCGGCGCGGCGAGGGCGGACCGGTACGGGACCCGGCCCGGCGCGGGCCACGACCCCGGGGCCGCACCAGGTGACGGACCCGAGGGCGATCCCGAGACCGATCCCGAGACCGATCCCGAGACCGATCCCGAGGACGAGGCCGGGGACGAGGCCGGGGAGGAAGAAGGGATGCGGGTGCTTTCCGTCG
This sequence comes from Streptomyces sp. NPDC046203, assembly GCF_040646255.1. Taxonomy (NCBI): domain Bacteria; kingdom Bacillati; phylum Actinomycetota; class Actinomycetes; order Kitasatosporales; family Streptomycetaceae; genus Streptomyces; species Streptomyces sp. NPDC046203. The sequence goes on from NZ_JBEYZX010000005.1 coordinate 229,579, forward strand.
TCACTGCGCCATCGGCTCTCTGTGCTCCGTGCCCCGCACTCCGGCCAGTTCGCGGTAGAGCTCCGCGACGGCCGCGCCGGTGCGCCGCACATCGAATCTGCTGAGTACGTGCTCGCGGGCCTCTCGGCCCAGCGTGTGCCGCAGCGCGGGCCGGGCCAGCAGTCGGCCGAGCGCGGCGGCGAGCGCGGCCGGATCGCCGGGCGGGACCAGGCACGGCGCCGCGTGGCCGGGCGGCAGGCTCTCGCGCGCCCCGGCCACGTCGCCGAGCACCACGGGCCGGCCGCACGCCATCGCCTCCAGCGGCGCGAGGGCCATGCCCTCCCAGCGGGACGGCAGGACGACCAGGTCGGCGGCCCGGTACCAGGGCACGGGATCGGCGACCGCGCCGGCGAACCGCACCGAGGCGCCGGGTCCGGCGGCGGCCCGCAGCCGTTCCGCGTCCGGACCGTCCCCGACCAGTACGAGCCGCGCCCCGGGCACCGCCTCGGTCACCGCGGGCCAGGCGGCGAGCAGGACGTCCTGCCCCTTCTGCCGGCACAGCCGCCCCACGCATACGACGAGCGGCCCGGCGTCGGTGGAGTCCGCGCCGGTGGAGTCTTCTCCGGAGAGGGCCGGCAGGTGTGCCGAATCGCCCCGCGCCCCCGCGGCCCCTTGCACGTCAGGCGTGAAACGACGCGTGTCCACCCCGTTGTGGATCACCGACCAGGGGGCGCGGATCCCGGCCGCCTCGCCCGTACGGCGCTCGGCCTCGCTGACGCAGACCAGCCGCGCCGTCCAGCGGGCGGCGGCCCAGCGTTCCCAGCCGCGGGCCAGCGTGGCGGTGACGCCGGTGACCGCCTCGAAGGACCAGGCGTGCGGCTGATGGACCGTCGGAATCCGGCCGCGCACGGCCAGTCGGGCGCACAGCCCCGCCTTGGCGCTGTGCGCGTGGACCAGCGCGGGGCGGACGGTACGGATCAGCCGGCCGAGCTCGCGGGTCTCGGCGAGCAGCCGCGGGCCGGGTTCGCGGCCGGCCCGCCAGGGGTACACGACGGCGCCCGCCGCACCGGCGGCGGCGGCGAGTTCGGTGCCCGGCGGACACGCCACGGCGACCCGCAGGCCCGCCGCGCGCTGTGCGCCGACCAGGTCGCTGACGACCCGGGCGACACCGCCGTCGCCGGGCTGGACGGCGTGCAGCACGTCCGTACGTACGTCCGTACGCACGTCGTCAGTACCCGCTGTCCGACCGACGGCCTCCCGGGGCGCGCCGGACGCGCCGTGCGGGGACGCGCCGGATCCCGGAAAAGTGACGGATGTGGAAACGATCGGCCCCATGACGCTGCGCCCCCCGCGGATCGAAGAATTCGGAGTCGTACCCCTGGGCCGGAAGAGGAACGGGAATCCGCCCCTTCCGGCACGCCGCCGTATTCACGAGACCGGGGTCCGGTACGGCGTCCGCGGGAAACGCGGCACGCACGGCACGCACGGCTCCCCTGCCATACGCGAGAAACGCGGCGTACGCGTCGGCGGTGTCGGAGATCCCGGCGCGGAGGGAAACATGAACCGGAACATGGACCGGAACATGAGCCGGAACGTGAACAGGAACACGGACCGGAGCATGAACCGGAACGCGGGCGGGAACAGTCGCGCGGGCGGGGACGGAAATGCCGCCATGGACCCGTACGCGCGCGATGGCGCCCGTACGGCCCTGGTCCCGGTCGTGGTGGCGGGCGGCCGGGAGCGCCGTCCGCGCCATGGAAGCGCGTACCGCACCCCGAGGTACGGCGGACACCGCTGAATTCCACATACAGGTTCTCCGCTTTGCTGAGAGAAGGAAGGGAAGACCCGTGGAGACCGGGGGAGGGGAAGACGTCGGCCACGCGAAAGGAATGAACGCGCGACGGGACCGGAAGCAACGTTCCCGACCGTTATAACCCCCGGGCCCGGAGATACTGAGGATGAGCCGGTCGCGTTCCCGAACTTCCGTATCCGGTCGGCGGGTTCCTCGTTGGGCGTGTTGCGGGCATCCCGGACCGGACACTCGAATGACCCTCCTATGGGCCAAAGATCGGTTGAACGTCACCCATTCGGGAGAGCAACCGATGAAAGACCGGGGCGTTGAGGTAGGTGCCGGGCGTGACCGCCCGTGCCGTTCGAGTGAAACCCCGATCGAGGAGACGATCCCCATGTCCCGTATCGCCAAGGCCGTCGCCCTGTCCGTCGGCGCCGCCGCCACCCTCGCCGCCGCCGCCGGTGTCGCCACCGCCGACGCCGGTGCCGCCGGTGCCGCCGTGAACTCCCCGGGTGTCATCTCCGGCAACACCATCCAGGTGCCGGTCGACCTGGACCTCAACCTGTGCGGCGACACCATCGACATCATCGCCCTGCTGAACCCGGCCTTCGGCACCGTCTGCGTCAACAGCTGATTCGGCACGCCGAATCGCCGATTTTCCGAGGCCGGCCCGTCGCTCCCGCCAGGGGTGGCGCGCCGGTCCTTTTCATGTGCCGCGATCCGTTCCGTGCGCCGGGGCGGGTGGGGCGTGCGGGGTGTGCGGGGCGCCGGGCCCGCGGTTTCGGGGGCGCCATGAGTCTTCACGGTTCCGCGCGTACGGCGGGTACGGCGCGCTCGGCGCGTACGGGGTGGTGCGTCGTGTCGTCCGTTCACTTCTCGCTCGCTGTCGTGCCGGTGCGCATCTCCGTGCGCCGTCCGATGAAACGGCGTACGCCCCCGGAGTGAGTGGGCTGCGGAGCCGGTTCACTCGAACGGATTGATGGCGCTCGGTAGTTCTGGTGTCGCTGTACGCGATATCCGCAGGTCGGCGCCGGAGGGGCGGGACGCCCCGAGGGGTGCGCGAACGGGTGTCCGATACGGCTGGGGCGCGCGTGGTGTGACTGGTCGGGCGATCACACCGGCGGTGTCGTCATTCGGGTGTCGTACGGAGGAATTCGCGGACGCGGAGTTTCCGGCGGCCGTACGTCTCGTTACAGAAGAAGGAACGACGTACGGGGACTCAAGATCCTTGTGCGACAAGCGACTTGACGTCACACGGAAGGACCTCTCCCCATGAAGCCCATCAAGGTTGCCGCGGCTGTCGCCGGTTCTGTCATGGCCCTGGGCATCGCCGCGCCCGCGATGGCCGCGGAGTCCGCGCTGCCCGCCGGTCTGGGGGGCGGCCTGGGCTCGCTCACCGGCTCCGGGCTGTCGACGGACGCGCTCAGCAACACCAAGGAAGGCTCCCCGGTCAAGACCGTCACCGACACCGCGTCCAAGCTGAACCAGGCCGGCAAGGGCGCCACCTCGCTGCTCGGCGGGCTGCCGATCGGTGGCGCGCTCGGCGGCTGAGTCCGGGTCGGAACCGGGCCGGAGCCGAGCCGGAGCGCGGACCGGGCCACTGACCGGAGCGGCGGCGGGACGGCGGGACGCCCGTCAGAGCGCAGCGGTCCCACCGTCAGAAACGCGGCCCCTACAGCCTCTTCGGCGTCGGGGCCGCGTTCTTTTGGGCCCCCTTAGGGTCCGATTGAATGATTTTCCGACGCTCCACCGCGCCGTTTCCCGACTCTTGCCTTATCCCGTTCTTACAGTCCTTCTGACTTCACGCATTTCGGACGGCGTGTGTTCAGAGGAAGAGCGGTATGCGACCCACAATCACCAGGAAAATGCTCACCGTCGCGGCGGTGACCGGACTACTGACGTTGTCCGGCGGTTTCGCTCTCGCGGCGGGCTCCGCGGCGCCGGCCGCCGTCAAGGACACGAGCGGGCACGGGAGCCTCGCCCAGGTGCGGCTCCCCCAGCCGGCCGAGGTCTGCGGCAGCGGCACCCAGCGCGGCGCCATCGCCGCGGCCGTCGCCGAGATCTGCCAGAAGGCGGTCCAGTCCGCCCTCCCGCAGAGCGGCTCCGCCGCCGGCAAGGCCGAGGACCGGGACGACCACGCGGACCGCGGCGACCACCGCGACCACGGCTCCCAGGGCAAGCACGACGCCCAGGACCAGGGCCGCGAGCACGGCCGCGACCAGGGCCAGGGCCAGGGCCGGGACCACGAGAAGGCCGACGGCCCCGAGGCCGGTGGCTACGGCGACGAGGGATACGGCGGCGAAGGCCCGCCGCCCAACCCGCCCGAGCACCCGGGCGACTACGGGGACCACCACGGCGGCGACGAGGGCTACGGCGGCGGACCGACCCGCCCGCCGCGCCCGCCCCAGCCCGGCTACGGGGAGGACACCGGCTACGGCGGCGGTCACCCGACGCCCCCGCCGAGCGGCGGTTACGGTGACGGCGGCGGCCACCACCCGGGCGGCGGTTACGGTGACGACGGCGGTTACGGCGGCCACCCGAAGCCCCCGGGCGGCGGGTATGGCGACGACGGCGGCTACGGCGGTCACCCCAAGCCTCCGGGCGGCGGGTACGGCGACGACGGCGGTTACGGCGGCGGCCACCACCCCGGTGGTTACGGTGACGACGACGGCTACGGCGGCGGCGAGCCCCCGCACCTGCCCGACACCGGCAGCGACCCCATGGTCGTCGCGGGCGCCGGCGCCCTCAGCGCCACCCTGCTCGTCGGCGGCAGCCTGATGGTCCTGCGCGGCAACCGCCTCTCCCGCGTGCGCCGCTGACCACGAGCCGGCACATCACCGACGGCCTCCGACACTCGGGCGCCACGAAGTGACGTGACGTGATCCCACTCCGTACGGCCCCCACCGCCTCGCCGCGGTGGGGGCCGTACGCGCGACCGGGGCCGGGGCCGGGGCCGGGGCCGTGACCGCGACCGGGGCCGGGTGGCCTGGGACCCGTATCCCCGGACCCGTATCCCCGGACTCGTATCCCCGGACCCGTATCCCCGGAGCCGTACCCCCGAGGTCGGATCCGAGGAGCCCCGGTGAACCGTAGGCAACCGGTGTGTCGAGGTCCGTGAAGAGCGGGTGAAGACACCTTTCTTCCCGCCACCCGCGCACAGGGCTCTCGTTGCAACAAGAGGCTTGTCGCATGGCCGAGGCCCGCGGATCGGCGGCACGCGCCGCCGTAGCCGACGGCGGTGGACCGCCGATCCGCGAGCCAATGCGCGCCGCCGCCCCGATCCGCCGGCGCCCGGTCCCTCCCGGGCTTCTCCATTCGGCGCAATGACCGTGACCGGTTCGCCTCCGCGCCGTTGAAGGACGCGTGACCGTGGTTCGCGCGGTCGTGTTTCCTCGCTCAAGGAGTTGTTGATGTCTCGCTTCGCGAAGGCTGCCGCCGTCATCGTCGGCACCGGTGCCGTTGCCCTCAGCGGGGCCGGCCTGGCCACCGCCGACGCCGGTGCCGCCGGTGCCGCCGTGGGCTCCCCCGGTGTCATCTCCGGCGATGTCATCCAGGTGCCGGTCAACCTGGACCTCAACCTGTGCGGCGACAGCATCAATGTCATCGGCCTGATGAACCCGGCCTTCGGCGACATCTGCGCCAACGTCGACGACATCGAGGAGCCCCCCACCAACGGCGGCGGCTACGGCGGCGGCATGGGTGGCGGCTACAACGGCTGACCCGCCCTCAGGCGGTGCCGGACCCCTCGCGGGGCCGGCCCACAAGCCGATGTCCCCCCGTTCCGTCCGGACCGGGGGGACATCCCTGTGCGCGGCCTGTCGGCGCGCCCCTCACGCGTAGCGGTAGATCGCACTGTGGTCGAGCATGTCGGCGGGCGACACGTCGAACGGCGCCATCTTGTCGTTCAGCGCCGCGACCTTGCCGCGCTGCGCGTCGCCCTCCGGCGGCTGTTTCTTCGGCATGTAGCCGCCCTTGGGGTTCTCCTTCTGCCAGCGAGACCACAGCAGGTCGATGAAGGAGTGGTGCAGCCAGAACACCGGGTCGTTGACCGAGCCGCCGCCCAGCATCTGCCCGCCGACCCAGCGGTGCACCCGGTTGTGCAGCCGGAACCGCGCGTTGCCGTCGCCGCTGCCCCAGCCCTCCAGCCGGTTGCGGAAGCCCGAGCGGCTGGTGGAGTTCCAGGGCGAGGAGTCGTACGAGGACTGTCCCAGCGCGTCGTCGACGTCGTCGGCTGTCGGCAGAGTGAGCGGATTGCGCGGACGGCCGAAGTCCCGGCTCAGGAAGCTCTGTTCGGTCATCCCGTAGCGCACGTTCCACTGGCCGCGCGCGTACGCGAACGGGCCGGTGGTGACCTGGTAGTCGCTGGACCGGCCGTTGCCGCCCAGGAAGTCGTCGTTCCACAGGGAGGACTTCGCGCTGTTGTCCCGGGTCCAGTCCCAGTACGGCACGGTCACCGAGTCGTCGATCTCGCGCAGCGACCGCTCGAAGTCCAGCAGGAACTTCCGGTGCCAGGGCAGGAAGCTCGGACACATGTGCGCGACCCGCAGCTGCCCCTCGCCGTCGGCGACGTAGTAGTCGATGTGGGTGCGGACGTAGTCGTCGTACTTTCCCGATTTCTTGAGTTCGAGGACGGCGTCGACGAAGCGCTTGCGCTCCGTCTTCGTCAGATCGCGCTGGTCCTTACGCGTGTACGCGGCCACGGGGGCTCCCTCCGGTCCGGGCGGCGCCCGGACCGTCGTCAGCGGCGGAGGAGTGGTGGGGGTTCGGGGCCGAGGCCGGGGTCGGGGCCGGGTTCGGGGCTCCGGCGGCGGCGTGCGCGCCGTGCGCGCCGTGCGCGGCGGCGAGCCGGCTCAGCCGGGCCGGTCCAAGGGCGTCCACGGCCGCCCGGGTGGCCGCCAGCGGCGTCGGACAGATCTCGTAGTGGTCGAGCGGAGTGAGCCAGCCCCCGTCGGCGCAGCGCATCAGATGCAGCGGCAGCCCGTCGACGAGCACGATCGGCCCGCCGGCCGGCCCGCGCAGCCCCTGGATGCGCCGGCCCGCGTACACCTCGTCGAAGAGGACGGGGTGCGGGGGCAGCGGCGGCAGCGGCGGCAAGGGTGGCAGGGCGGATCCGGGAACGGAGGGAACGGTGGGGGCGGGGGCGGCGGACGCGATACGGGCGAGCGCGCCGCCCGTGAACGCGGTGACGGACAGGGCGTAGAGGGCGCGCACGGCGGAGCGGCGTGAAACGAGCCGCGGGACGATCATGAGTGATCTCCAGAGGTCGGCGAAGTCCCCCTCGCTGAGAATAGGGGGAGGCCGTGTAGGCATAACGAGGAAAACGCCGGTTCGTTGCGCCGTATTTGCCAACGGGGGGAATGTCGGCCGAATGAGTGAATTCGGCGCGGGAGGGCCGGTGTTCGTCCCCTAGCATCCGGATTCATGACCACCTCCGAAGCTCTCGACACGGCGCGCGGCGAAAGTCCGCTCGGAACGCTGACCGTCATCGCCTGGACGATCGGCCCCGCCGGTGACGTCCCCGCCACCCCGTTTCTGATGGTGTATTCGCTCGGCGACGGACGGGACGGCCCGGAGGCCGGCGCGGCGGCGCTGCGGGCGACGCTCGAAGACATGGACCTGCCGATCGGTGCCGCCGTCGTGGACCTCGCGGAGGACCGCAGGGCCGGTGTCCATCTCCTGGTCGAGGCGCGGCGCGCGGTCCTGACGCTGCCGTTCATGAGCGCGCAGTGCCCGGTGCCCGCCGATTGGGAGGCGGCCGCGCACGAGAGCGGCAAGGTCTGTCTGATCCTCCCGGTCACCCCGTGGCCGCTCGCGCGCCCGGGAGAGCCGGTCACGGAGGCGCGGCTGAAGGTCTTCGTCACCGACGACGAGGTCGTACGGAACGCGGCCCATCTGATGGTGCCGGTGAGCCGGATCCAGGGCTGATCCAGGGCTGATCCGGGGCATTCAAGGCTGAGCAGACGGAGCGGACCGGGCCGGACCGGAGCGTCCGGCACCGGCACCGGAACCGGAAGGGACCCGGTCGGTCCGGCTGGTCCGGCCGGGCCGAGCGGACGAGGAGTGGCGCCATGACGACGGTGGACGTAGAGGGCGGGGACGCGGTCCCCGGACAGCGGCACCGGCAGGACGAAGTAGGCAACGCGGGCAGCGCGGGCAGCGCAGGCATCGAGCGCGGCGCACACGGCGCTCCCGACGCGTCCGGCGAGGACGCCGCCGGCCGGGGCGTCGGCGCGAGCCGGGCCTTCGCCTGGATGCTGATGGTGACGGGCGCGGCCGGGGTGCTCGCCGCCTGGGTCATCACCATCGACAAGATCAAGATGGCCGAGGACGCGGGCTTCCAACCCGGGTGCAGCCTCAACCCGGTGGTCTCCTGCGGCAACGTCATGAAGAGCGCCCAGGCCGCGGTGTTCGGCTTCCCGAACCCGCTGCTCGGCCTCGTCACCTACGCCGTCGTGATCGCCGCGGGCGCCGGGATCCTGGCGGGCGCCCGCTACCGGCCCTGGTTCTGGCGGGGGCTGAACGCCGGGATGCTGTTCGGCGTCGGCTTCTGCACCTGGCTGATGCAGCAGTCGCTGTACGAGATCGGCTCGCTCTGTCTGTGGTGCTCGCTGGCCTGGTGCGCGACGATCACCATGTTCTGGTACGTCACCGCGCACAATGTGACGCACCGGCTGCTGCCCGCCCCGGCCGCGCTGCGGAGCTTCTTCGCGGACTTCGCCTTCGCGCTACCGGTCGTGCACATCGGGATCATCGGCATGCTGATCCTGACCCGCTGGTGGGATTTCTGGACCAGCTGACGTGCGCCGTCCTTCCCGCTCTCCCCGCCCGCGCGGATGGCCCGGCTTCCTCCGCCCGCTCGTGTCGGTCGCCTCACTCGCCTCACGCCGTCTGTCCGGCCGTCTGTCCGGTGGCCTGTCCGGTGGCCTGTCCGGCCGCCTGGCCGACGGCCTGCGGTCCCGGCCGTGGGTGGCGCCCGCCGTGCCGATCGCGGTCCTCGCCGTCCTGGTGCTGCTGTCGTCGCTGCTGTGGTGGGTGTGGCCGGCGCGGCACGAGGGCCGGGAGCTCGGGGAGGGCGCGGACCCGGCCTGGGGCGCGCCCGCGCTGCTGACCGGGGTGCCGTCGGGCTTCTTCACCGGCTCGGACGAGACCGGGGTGCAGCGGATCGCCGCCGTGGAGGCATGGCTCGGCGGTCCGCCGCTGTCCGTCGGGCACACCTATCTGCCGGGCGACCAGTGGTCCAACATCGAGGGCCACCCCGAGCTGTTCGAACCGTGGGCGCGCTGGAAGCAGGCCCGGCCCGGCCGGCTGTTCGTCCTGAACGTCCCGCTGCTCGACCGCAGCGAGGAGCACCTGTCCGACGAAGAGGTACGGGACGGGCTGCGGCGCGGCGCCGGCGGGGAGTTCGACGAGCACTTCCGCGTCCTCGGCGAGCGGCTCGTGGAGCACCGGCTCGCGGACGCCGTTCTGGTGCTCGGCTGGGAGATGAACGGCACCACGTACGCGCACCGCTGCGCGCCGGACCCCGAGAGCTGGAAGCGGTACTGGCGGCGGGTGGTCGCGACGCTGCGGGAGGTGCCGGGGCAGCACTTCCGCTTCGACTTCGCGCCGAGCCGCGGCCGGGACGCGATCGACTGGCCGCGCTGCTACCCCGGCGACGACGTGGTGGACATCGTCGGCATGGACGCCTACGACCAGCCGGCCGGGCTCTCCTTCGCGGAGCAGGTGACGGAGCCGTACGGACTGGAGTTCCACGCCCGCTTCGCGGCGGCGCACCACAAGCCGGTGTCGTTCCCGGAGTGGGGGCTGTTCCGCAACGGGGACGATCCGGCGTATGTACGGGGGATGCTCGACTGGTTCGTCCGGCACCGGCCCGCGTACCAGACCCTCACGGACTACTGCCCGCACGGAGTGTGGGGGTGCGCGGACAATCCGGTGTCGGGGACGCTGGTCAGGGCCGCGCTGGGCCGGAGGTAGCGGAGCCGGGGGCGGTGTCGGGGGCGGGGGCCGTGGGGGCGGTCCCAGACTCGTCGGCCTCGGTGCCGGACCCGGTGCCGGGCTCGGCTTCGGCCGGGGAGCGGAGGGTCAGGCCGGTCTGGAGGACGTCCACGGCCCGGTCGAGGAGCGGGATCAGGTCGCCGAGCCGGCCGCCGCGTTCGGCCCAGTGCAGCGTGGCCTCGCGCATCGCCCCGAGGACGGCCGCCGTGAAGACCCGTACCTCCAGGTCGTCGGGGGCCCGGCCGGTGCGTTCGGCGACGGCCCCGGAGAGCATCCGGCCGGTCTCGGCCGCGGTCTCGGTGAGCCGGGCGCGTACGGCGGGGATCTCGACCACGAAACGGGCCCGCAGCACGGCCTCGCGCGGATCCCCGGCGAAGGAGGCGGCGACGGCGTCGAGGAGGACGGCGCGCAGCGAGTCGAGCGGCGGTTCCCCGGCGGGGCGGGCCCGCAGCCGGGCGACCAGCAGCTCGCTCTGGTCGTCGCTGAGGAGGATGTCCTCCTTGACGGGGAAGTAGCGGGCCACGGTGGAGGGGGAGACCTCGGCCGCCGCGGCGATCTGCTCCACGGTGGTCGCCTCGTACCCCTGCTCCGCCACGAGCCGGCAGGCGGCCTTCCGGATCGCGACGCGGGTCTTGAGCTTCTTGCGTTCGCGCAGGGTGGGGCGCGGGGAGGGGGCCGCCATGGGGGTCATGGCGGTCATTGTGCCCGGCGCGGGGGCCGGGCACAGCGGGCCGGACGGGTGCGGGCCTGCCCGTCCGGGGCTCGGACGAGCAGGCCGGTCAGGTCGGCCGGACCGGACGGGTGCGTCAGGCGTGCTGGTAGGCGACCAGCGAGATGCCGACGTAGTGGACGATGAACGCCACGAGCGTGAACGAGTGGAAGACCTCGTGGAAGCCGAACCAGCGGGGCGAGGGGTTGGGGCGCTTGAAGCCGTAGACGACCCCGCCCACGCTGTAGAGCAGACCGCCGACGACGACGAGGACCAGGACGGCGATGCCGCCCGTCCGCATGAAGTCCGGCAGGAAGAAGACGGCGGCCCAGCCCATCGCGAGGTAGCAGGGCGTGTACAGCCAGCGCGGCGCGCCGACCCAGAAGACCCGGAAGGCGATGCCGGCCGCAGCCGCCGCCCAGACGGCCCACAGCAGGGGCCGGCCGGTGGAGTCGGGCAGCAGGAGCAGGGTCAGCGGCGTGTAGGTGCCCGCGATGATCAGGAAGATGTTCGCGTGGTCGAGCCGCCGCAGCACCGCCTCGCCGCGCGCCGACCAGGTGCCGCGGTGGTACAGCGCGCTGATGCCGAACAGCAGGCACGCGGTGAGGACGTAGATGCCGCAGGCGATCCGCGCGCGGGGGGAGTCCGCGAGGGCGACCAGGACGAGTCCCGCGACGATCACGGCCGGGAACATCCCGGCGTGCAGCCAGCCCCGGAGTCTCGGCTTGAGGGGGAGGGGGTGCGGCAGTGGCAGCGCCGGGCGCTGCTCCGCGGTGGTGAGGTCCGGCGAGGCTGTCATGAATCCGCATGCTACCTACGCTCGCGTAAGTTCCGGATACGGGTGGATGCCCGGATACCCGGATACGTGGGGCGACCGGCCGTGAGGTGGAACACAACGGGCGCGTCGGGGTCGGGTCGGGGGTCGGGCCCGGGGACGGATCAGGGGCAGGGCCGGGGATGGGCCGGGGTGCGGTCGGGGTCGGGCCCGGGGGCGGATCAGGGGCGAGTCGGGGGCGTGCGGGCGGCGTGCGGGTGGGGCGTACAGGAGGTACGCGGGGCGTACAGGCGTACGAGGCGCGCGCAAGTGACGTACGGGCGACGTGCGAGGGGCGCGTGGGCGACGTACGGAGGACCTATAAGTGGCGATGCTCACGTGTGCGGACCCCTGGACATATGGGCGGTAGCATCGGATGATCAAATGAGTGCGGTCGGCACCGGATGAGCGCTACGACGCATCCGGGTCGCAGCCCCCAAGGGGCATGACATCTTCACAACCCTCTTCAAGGAGCAATCGTGGCGCGCGACAACGCGGCTCCCTCCACCGTCCCCACCCAGCACCAGGAGCTCGTCTCCTGGGTCGACCAGATCGCCGAGATCACCCAGCCGGACCGTGTCGTCTGGTGCGACGGGTCGGAGGCGGAGTACGAGCGCCTGTGCGAGGAGCTCGTCGCCAAGGGGACCTTCACGAAGCTGGACCCGGTCAAGCGCCCGAACTCGTACTACGCCGCCTCCGACCCGACCGACGTCGCGCGCGTCGAGGACCGGACCTTCATCTGCTCCGAGAAGGAGGAGGACGCGGGCCCGACCAACCACTGGAAGGCCCCGGCGGAGATGAAGGAGCTCTTCGCGGGAGAGAAGGGCATCTTCCGCGGCTCCATGAAGGGCCGCACCATGTACGTGGTGCCCTTCTGCATGGGCCCCGTCGGCTCCCCGCTCTCCGCCATCGGCGTCGAGATCACCGACTCCGCGTACGTCGCGGTCTCCATGCGCACCATGACCCGGATGGGTCAGGCCGTCCTCGACGAGCTCGGCACCGACGGCTTCTTCGTGAAGGCCGTCCACACCCTCGGCGCCCCGCTCGCGGAGGGCGAGGAGGACGTGCCGTGGCCGTGCAACTCCACCAAGTACATCTCGCACTTCCCCGAGAGCCGTGAGATCTGGTCGTACGGCTCGGGCTACGGCGGCAACGCCCTGCTCGGCAAGAAGTGCTACGCCCTGCGCATCGCGTCCGTCATGGCGCGCGACGAGGGCTGGCTGGCCGAGCACATGCTCATCCTGAAGCTCACCCCGCCGCAGGGCGAGGCCAAGTACGTGGCCGCCGCCTTCCCGTCGGCCTGTGGCAAGACCAACCTCGCCATGCTGGAGCCCACCATCCCCGGCTGGACGGTGGAGACCATCGGCGACGACATCGCCTGGATGCGCTTCGGCGAGGACGGCCGCCTCTACGCGATCAACCCCGAGGCCGGCTTCTTCGGCGTCGCGCCCGGCACCGGCGAGCACACCAACGCCAACGCCATGAAGACCATGTGGGGCAACTCCGTCTTCACGAACGTCGCCCTCACGGACGACGGCGACGTGTGGTGGGAGGGCATGACCGAGGAGCTGCCCAAGCACCTCACCGACTGGAAGGGCAACGACTGGACGCCGGAGTCCGAGACCCCGGCCGCCCACCCGAACGCCCGCTTCACCGTCCCGGCCGGCCAGTGCCCGATCATCGCCCCGGAGTGGGAGGACCCGAAGGGTGTGCCGATCTCGGCGATCCTCTTCGGTGGCCGCCGCGCCTCCGCCGTCCCGCTGGTGACCGAGTCCTTCGACTGGAACCACGGCGTCTACCTCGGTGCCAACGTGGCTTCCGAGAAGACCGCCGCCGCCGAGGGCAAGGTCGGCGAGCTGCGCCGCGACCCGTTCGCCATGCTGCCGTTCTGCGGCTACAACATGGGCGACTACATGGCGCACTGGATCAAGATCGGCCAGTCGGCGGACGCCGCCAAGCTGCCGAAGATCTACTACGTCAACTGGTTCCGCAAGAACGACGCCGGCAAGTTCGTCTGGCCCGGCTTCGGCGAGAACAGCCGCGTCCTGAAGTGGATCGTCGAGCGCCTCGACGGCAAGGCCGAGGGCGTCGAGACCCCCATCGGCGTCCTGCCGACGAAGGAGGCCCTGGACACCGACGGTCTGGAGCTGCCGGAGGAGGACCTGGACTTCCTGCTCACCGTCGACAAGGACGTGTGGCGCGAGGAGGCCGCCCTGGTCCCGGCGCACCTGGAGACCTTCGGCGAGCACACGCCGAAGGAGCTGTGGGAGCAGCACCGCGCGCTCGTCGAGCGCCTGGGCTGATGCCCTGACCGCTGCCGCCGCGCGATCCCGCGCGACGGCGGCGGCACCCGAGACTCGTGGCGGGTTGCCCCGATTTCCGCCCTGACCAGTGGGGTCACGACGGCCCGCCGCGACGCGAACGACCCCCGGAGCCCCCTCACGGCTCCGGGGGTCGGCGCATTTTCCGGGCCGTTGTGCGTGCTCGTGGGTGCGGGGCGGGGGGATTGGGTGGCGCCCGGTCCCCCCGCCGTCGAGGGCGCGCGGACCGGGGCCGATCAGGGGGCGCCGACCAGGGACGGGGTCGGGGCGGGGGTTACGGCAGTTACGGCGGGGGCTACGGCGGGGTCCGGGGTCGGCGTCGCGGGGGCGGGTGCCGGTGCGGCGAGTGCCGCCGTGTGCGCGTCCATGCGCTCGGCGGCGAGGATCGCGGCGGTCGTGTCGGCCCGGGAGGCCGCGACGACCAGCGCCCGGCCCGCGAGGGCGTGCGCCTTGCGGTGCAGCACCGCGGCGGGCGCGCCGCTCAGGCCCGCGTGCCGGGCCGGCGGGGTGCCGCGCAGCCGCGCGACCTGCCGGGCGATGAGTTCACCGGCCGCGCTGTCGCCGAGTTCGTCGGTGACGGCGAGCAGGGCGGCGAGATGACCGGCGAGCTGGATGTCCAGCTCCTCCTCGCGGGAGCGGTGCGGGAAGTCGAGCCGCTCGCGGGAGGGGTCGGCCATCCGGTGGACCGACTTGGTGCGGATCGGTTCGTACATGCGACGGCCTCCCTGCCCAGGTGCTTGAAAAGCATCCTAGCTTGGATTCCGTCTAAAGTTGAGCCTCGTCCGAAAAGGGTGGAAGGCGGGGTTCAGTGAGGCCCCGACGAGCAGCGGAAGGTGCTCGTCGGGGCCTCGCCGCTGATACCGGTCAGCGCTGGCTGTAGCCGTCCAGGAAGGTGCCGATCCGGGTGACCGCGTCCGCCAGATCCGTGGCGGAGGGCAGCGTCACGATCCGGAAGTGGTCCGGCTCGTGCCAGTTGAAGCCCGTCCCGTGCACCACCATGATCTTCTCGGACCGCAGCAGGTCGAGGACCATCTGCCGGTCGTCCTTGATCTTGTAGACGTTCGGGTCCAGCCGCGGGAACAGGTACAGCGCGCCCTTCGGCTTCACGCACGTCACGCCAGGGATCTGGGTGAGCAGCTCGTACGCCGTGTCCCGCTGTTCGAGCAGCCGACCGCCCGGCAGCACCAGCTCCTCGATCGACTGCCGTCCCTGGAGCGCGGCGGCCACCGCGTGCTGCGCCGGCATGTTGGCGCACAGCCGCATGTTCGCCAGGATCGTCAGGCCCTCGATGTACGAGGAGGCGTGCGCCTTCGGGCCGCAGACCGCGAGCCAGCCGGAGCGGAAGCCGGCCACCCGGTAGTTCTTGCTCATGCCGTTGAAGGTGAGCACCATCAGGTCGGGGGCGATCGCGGCCGTCGGGGTGTGCGTCGCGCCGTCGTAGAGGATCTTGTCGTAGATCTCGTCCGAGCAGACCACCAGCTGGTGACGGCGGGCGATGTCGGTGAGCGCGCGCAGCATCTCGTCGTCGTAGACCGCGCCGGTCGGGTTGTTCGGGTTGATGATCACGATCGCCTTGGTGCGATCGGTGATCTTCCGCTCGATGTCCTCCAGGTCCGGCATCCAGTCCGCCTGCTCGTCGCAGCGGTAGTGCACGGCCGTACCGCCGGCGAGCGACACCGAAGCCGTCCACAGCGGATAGTCCGGCGCCGGGACCAGCACCTCGTCGCCGTCGTCGAGCAGCGCCTGCATGGACATCTGGATCAGCTCGGAGACGCCGTTGCCGAGATAGATGTCCTCTATCGACAGCGGGATGCCCTTGGTCTCGTAGTGGCTCATCACCGCGCGCCGCGCGGACAGCAGCCCCTTCGCGTCGCCGTAGCCGTGCGCGCCGGAGAGGTTGCGCAGCATGTCCTCGAGGATGGCGGGCGGGCATTCGAAACCGAAGGCGGCCGGGTTTCCGGTGTTGAGCTTGAGGATGCGGTGCCCCGCCGCCTCCAGCCGCATCGCCTCTTCGAGGACCGGGCCCCGGATTTCGTAACAGACGTTGGCGAGCTTCGTGGACTGGATCACCTGCATGAACCGAGCTTACGGCGGTGCGGAGCGATGGCGCGCCGTGTTCTGGGACACGTCGCCCGGAGGGAGGGGGTGGGGGACGGGGTGAGCGGGGGGCGGGTGGCGGTGCCGGGGTCGGGGCCGGGGCCCGCCGGGGTCGGGGGCTGGGCGCCGGGGCTGGGCGCCGGGGCTGGGGGTGAGGCCGGGGGCGCACGGGGGCGTGGGCGGTGGTGCGGGCGGTGACGGGGGCTCGCGGGGGCTTCTGGGGGCGCAGGATAGGTTGTCCCGTCATGTGGGTTTTCTCCGCCGCCGGATGCCGGTGGCTCGGCGCGGCCGGTGCGCTCGCCGTCACCGCCGGCGGCTGGACCGCCGGAGCCCTGCCCGTACGCGGCGGGGCCGGCCTGTGGCAGCCGCGCGGCACCGCGCTCACCACGGCCGGCGCGATCCTCGCGTACCTCGGACTGACCCTGCTGCTCGCCGCCTGGTGGCAGTACGGGCGGCTGCTGCGCGCCGGAGCCTCGGGCGACCGGACCCTGGCGACCCTCGGCTGGTGGGCCGGGCCGCTCGTGCTCGCCCCGCCGCTGCACAGCGCCGACGTCTACAGCTACATCGCCCAGGGCGCGATGGTCCTCGAAGGCCACGACGTGTACGGGGCCGGGCCCTCCGTCCTCGCGCCCGGCGAGCTTGGCGCGGACGCCGCCGCGTCCGTCGGCGGCCACTGGACGGACACCCCCGCGCCGTACGGACCGGCCTTCCTCGTTCTCGCCGAGGCGGTGGTGAAACTGACCGGCGGGTCGGTCGTACCCGCCGTGCTCGGCATGCGGCTCGTCGCCCTCGGCGCGCTCGCGCTCCTCGTGTGGGCGGTCCGCGGCCTCGGCGGCGGCCCCGGCGCGCTCTGGCTCGCCGCGCTCAACCCGCTCCTGCTCGTCCACGTCGTCGCCGGCACCCACAACGACGGCCTCATGATCGCCCTGCTGCTGACCGGGGTGCTGCTCGCGGTGCGCGGGCGGTGGGTCCTGGGCAGCGCGGTCGTCGGCCTCGCGGCGACGGTGAAGTCCCCGGCGGTGCTCGGGCTGCTCTTCATCGGCGTCCTCGTCGCCCGGCGGCGCGGCGGCGCCGGGGGAGTGGTGCGCGGACTCGTACTGCCCGGGGCGGTGGCCGCCGCCGTCGCCGCCGGGGCGACGCTGCTCGCCGGGACCGGCTTCGGCTGGCTCCGTACCCAGAGCGTCGCCGCCACCATCCACACCGCCCTGTCGGCGACCAGCGACCTCGGCCTCGGACTCGGCCTGCTGGTGGCCGACGACCCCGGACCGGTGAAGGGTGTCGTGCAGCAGCTGGGCCTGGTGGCGGCGGCCGCGATCGTCGCCATGGTGGCCTGGCGCGCGTGGCGGGGCCGGATCGACCCCGTCCTCGGGCTCGGGATCTCGCTGCTCGCGCTGGTGGCGCTGTCCCCGATGGTGCAGCCCTGGTACGTGCTGTGGGGGACGTGCGTGGTCGCGGCGGTGGCGTGGGACGGGCGGCTCGGCCGGTCCCTGGCCGTGCTGTGCGGGGCGCTGACGTACGAGACGGCGCCGTCGGGCCACACCCCCTGGTACGGCTTCGTCCTCGCGGCCCTCGCCCTGGGGGCGGGGCTTTGGCTGTCCCGCGTGGACCTGCCGTCGATGGCCGGGGCGAGTGCGGCGATCCCGGGGCAGCGGAGGGATTTGAGGGTGGTGGACCGGGCCTGAGGCGGGGGCGGGTCTCCCCACAGGTCGGGCCAGGCCAGATCAGGCCAGATCAGGCCAGGTCAGGCCAGGTCAGGTCAAGTCGCCGGTGTCGAGGTCCAGGGGGCCGAACGGCTCGGGCAGTCGGACCCGGGCGCCGAAGGGGTGCGGGCCGTCCACGCGCGTGTAGCCGAGCCTGCCGGGCTCGGAGTACACGGTCACGCTCTTCTCCTGCCGGTCCACGACGAGGTAGAGCGGGGCGCGGTATTCGGCGTACCGCTCGCGCTTCACGATGCGGTCGGTGTCCGCGTTCGCATCCGAGGTGACCTCGACGACGAGGAGAGTGTCCTCGGGGAGCAGCGTGGCGGCCCCCTTGGCCTGGGCCGCCGACACCACGGCGATGTCGGGGACGAACCAGTTGGGCGAGCCCGGCAGGTCCAGATTTCCGGAGCCGGTGATGCAGCCGAGTTCGCGCGCCCGGGGACGTACCTGATCGCGGATGGTCTCGGCGGCGGCTTCGTGATCCCAGGCCGGCGGCGAAGGCTCGATGGTTCCTTCGATGATCTGGACGCGGTCGCCACGGACATGCCGGATGGCGTACTTCAGGGCCTGTTCCGGGTCGTCGCTGTCATAGGAGGGGACTGAGGCCATCGTCCGTCCCTCGTTTCGTCCCGGCCGGAGGGGCTGGAGGCATGCCGGGGTCCGCCGGGGCCGACGCTACCGCCCGCCCGTCGTCCCCAGGGAACGCTGTCACCCGTATGGAGGTATGCCGCTACTGGAGGTATGCCGCTACGCGACCGGCGTGCGGCGGATCGCGCGGCCCGCGAGGGTCTGGGTCCGGCGGCCGTCCTCGATCACGAACTCGCCCGCCACCAGCACGTACGGAATACCGGTCGGCAAGGTACGCGGGGCGTCGTACGTGGCGCCGGACGCGACCGTCGCCGGGTCGAAGAGGACCAGGTCGGCGACGTACCCCTCGCGGATCCGCCCCCGGTCGGGCAGCCGCAGCCGGGCCGCCGGGCGCGAGGTCAGATGGGCCACGCACTCCTCCAGCGTCAGCACGCCCTCGTCGCGGACGTACCGCCCCAGGTACTCCGGGAACGTGCCGTACGCGCGCGGATGCGGCTTGGCGCCCTGGAGGATGCCGTCCGAGCCACCCGTGTGCGCCGGGTGCCGCATGATCGCGCGGACGTTTTCCTCGTGGCCGACGTGCTGGAGGATCGTCGGGCCGAGCCGGTCCGCGAGCAGCAGCCGGCGCGCGGCCGGCCAGCCGTCGAGACGCCGGCCCACCGCGTCCGCGAGGGCCGGGTCGGTCACCCCGGAGATCTCGATCGTGTGCCACTCCATCGGCACCCCGTGACAGCCGTCGGAGCCGGTCACCTCCAGGTGGTGCCGGATGCGTTCGGCGGTCGCGTCGTCCCGCAGCCGCGCGAGCAGCGCCTCGGGCCCGCCCTCGTGCGCCCAGCTCGGCAGGACGGCCGCCAGGGTCGTACAGCCGGGGGTGTACGGATAGGTGTCGAGGCTGATGTCCGCGCCCGCCGCGAGCGCCTCGTCGAGCAGCGCCAGCAGCTCCCCGGCGCGGCCCTCGTTGACGCCGAAGTTCATGGTGGCGTGCGCGAGATGCAGCGCGCAGCCCGCCTCACGGGTCAGCCGCACCATCTCCTCGTACGCGGCGAGCGCGCCGGCGCCGTAGGAGCGGTGGTGCGGGCAGTAGTAGCCGCCGTACTCGGCCACCACCCGGCAGAGCGCGGTGAGTTCGGAGTCCGGCGCGTACATCCCCGGGGCGTAGGTGAGGCCGGACGACATGCCGACGGCGCCCTGTTCCAGGCCCTCGGCGACGAGCGCCCGCATCCGGTCCAGCTCGGCGGCGGTCGCGGGCCGGTCCGCCCAGCCCATGGCGTACATCCGCACCGTGCCCTGGGGGATCAGATACGCCGCGTTGACGGCGATGCCCCGGCCGCCGTGCGCGGTGTCCAGGCGGTGCAGGTACTCGCCGACCGTACGCCAGTCGAAGTCGATGTCGCCCTCCCCGGGGCCGCCGCCGTTCCAGCCCGCGATCGCCCGCCGTATCTCGCCGAGGGTGCGGTCGTCGGCCGGCGCGTACGACAGACCGTCCTGGCCCAGGACTTCGAGGGTCACGCCCTGCGCGGCCTTCGCGCTGTGGTCCGGGTCGCGCAGCAGCGCCAGGTCGCTGTGGGCGTGCATGTCGATGAAACCGGGGGCGAGGGCCAGCCCCTCGGCGTCGATCACCCGGCGGGCGGTCGGGCGCTGGCAGCCGGCCGCCGCGCCCTCCTTGACGATCGCGGCGATCCGGCCGCCCGCGACGGCGACATCGGCGCGATAGGAGGGCGCGCCGGTGCCGTCGACGACCTCGGCGTCCTGGAAGACGAGATCCCACACGGTGTACGGCTCCTGGAATCTAGAAGAAGGTGCGGATGTAGTCGACGACCGTGCCGTCCGCCTCGACCAGCGGGATCAGCTGCCACTTGTCGAACGACGTGCACGGGTGGGACAGGCCCATGCCGAGCCAGTCGCCGACCTCCAGATCCGCGCCCTCGTCCGTGCGGACCCAGGCGTGCTGGTCGGACAGACCGGTGACGGTGATGCCGTCGGCGGGCCGGATCGCGCCGGTACGGGCGTCGCGGACGACCTGCGCCTCGGGGAGGTGGAGGTCGTGGGCGGCGTCGCGCTTGCCCGCGTTGGTGAACGCCTGCGCGCCGGTGGGACGCGAGACGACCTGCGACCAGAGCCGGAACGCCGGCTGGAGCGCGCCCTCCTCCGGGATCCGGTTGAAGGGGGTCTTCTCGCGGTACTGGCCGTCGTCGTGGGAGACGTACGCGCCGGAGCGCAGCAGCTTCAGGACGGGCCGGGAGAGCGCGGGGAGGTCCGCGAACACGTCGGCGACCGCGTCGAACCAGGCGCTGCCGCCCGCGCTGACGACGATCTCCTCGACGGACGCGTCGAAACGGCCCGCCTTGTCGAAGCCGGCCGCGAGCGCGGTGAGCCGGCGTAGCCAGGACCGCACCCGCTCCGGGTCGGCCTCGGGCACCTCGCCCTCGTAGCCGGCGACGCCGACGAGACGCAGGGTGCGGGTGGCGGCGACCGCGTCGGCGACGGCGGCGCAGTCGTCCTCGGTACGGGCGCCGGTACGGGCCCCGTCGCCCGCGCCCAGCTCGACGACCACGTCCACGGCGCGGCGCGCGCCCGCCTCCGTCAGCGCCTGGTCCATCAGCTCGACCCCGCGCACCGAGTCGACGTAACAGACGAGCCGGAAGTCGGGGTCGGCGTCGAGTTCGGCGGCGATCCAGCGCAGCGCGACCGGGTCGACGACCTCGTTGGCGAGGAAGATCCGGGCGATGCCGTGGGCGCGGTAGACCCGGGCCTGGTGGGGGACGGCGGCGGTGATGCCCCAGGCGCCGTGGGCGATCTGGAGGTCGAAGAGCCGGGGCGCCATGGAGGTCTTGCCGTGCGGCGCGAAGGCGAGGCCGTGGCGCTCGGTGTACGTCTCCAGGAGGCGCAGATTGTGCGCGACGGACTCGGCGGAGAGGGCGAGCACGGGGGTGGTGAAGCCGCCGGTGAAGAGATTGCGGCGCTGGGCGGCCAGTTCGCCGACGGTCAGGCCCTCGGCGTCGGGCGGCAGGGCCTTGAAGCGGTGGTCGACACGCTCACCGGCCAGGTCGGGCAGCTTCGGCGGTCGCGGCGGCATCGACGGGTCCGTCGGCAGCGGCGCGTGCATCCGCGACTTCGGCAGATTCGGCTGTTGCGGCTGTTCCGGCACGAAGGTCTCCTCCTCGTCGGGGCGTTGCGTGTTGCATGGTGTGCAACACCTGTTGCGTATGCTGCTCAAGGTTGTCTAACATCCGGCCCTGCGCCGGGTCAACGCGCCCGCGCGGATCCCGCTTCCCGCTTCCCGTGGCCCGCGGAGGGGAAACCGGTGAGGCGGCGCCAGACGGCCCCGTCGGCTGGGCGCGGAAACGGGATCGGGAACGACCAGGAGGTACGTACGCCATGAGCCAGACCGTCGACCGCGCGCTCAGCATCCTGCCGCTGCTCGCGCGGGGACCCGCCGACCTCGGGCAGGTCGCCGGCCGGCTCGGCGTCCACAAGTCGACTGCCCTGCGCCTGCTGCGCACGCTGCACGAGCACGGCCTCGTCTACCGCCAGCAGGACCAGCGTTACCGCCTCGGCGCCGGCCTCTTCGCCCTCGCGCAGGAAGCCGTCGAGAACCTCGACGTCCGCGAGATCGCCCACCCCCACCTTGCCGCGCTCGGCGAGCGGACCGGCCACACCGTCCATCTCGCCGTCCGCGAGGAGGGCGAGGTGCTCTACATCGACAAGGTGGAGAGCCGCTATCCGGTCCGGATGTACTCCCGGATCGGCAAGCCGGTCGCGATCACCGTCGCCGCCGTCGCCAAACTGCTCCTCGCCGACCTGCCCGAGCCCGAACGGCGCGCCCTCGCCGCTCGGCTCGACTACCCCCGCTACACGCCCCGTTCGACCTCGGACGCCGCCGCCTTCCTCGCGGAGCTGGCGACCGTACGGGAACAGGGGTGGGCCACCGACCTCGGCGGCCACGAGGAGTCCATCAACTGCGTTGCCGCACCCGTCCGCGGCGCGGACGGCCGGGTCGTCGCCGCGATGTCGGTCTCGGCGCCCAACGTGGTCGTCACGGCGGACGAACTCCTCGCTCTGCTCCCGCTGGTGCGGCGGACGGCCGAGGAGATCAGCGCCGAGTACGCGGGTACGACGGCGGGCGTGACCGGCACGATCGCCACCGAGCCGGCGCCGATGCGCGACACCACGAAGACCCCGGACACCTCGAACACCCCTGAAAGCCCGGACACCGGAAACCCCGGAGACCCCGGATATCGCGGAAACCCCTAAGGACAGCGCATGACCGAGAAGATCGCCCTCACCCCCGCCACTCACACGACCCCGCCGGCCCGGTTCTCGCACGGCGTGAAGAAGGGCAACATCCTCCAGGTCGCCGGTCAGGTCGGCTTCCTGCCCGCCGTGCCCGGACAGCCGCCGGTGACGGCCGGCCCGACGCTGCGCGAGCAGACCCTCCAGACCTTCGCCAACGTCAAGGCGATCCTGGAGGAGGGTGGCGCCACCTGGGACGACGTGATGATGATGCGCGTCTACCTCACCGACGTCGACCACTTCGCCGAGATGAACGAGATCTACAACGCGTACTTCGAGGAGCAGGGCCTCACCGCCCCCGCCGCGGCCCGCACCACGGTCTACGTCGGCCTGCCCAAGGGGCTGCTCATCGAGATCGACGCGCTCGCCGTCCTGGGCTGAGCCCGGGTTCCGGCCTCCGCCCCGGGTTCCGGCCCCCGGCCCTGAATTCCGGCCCCCGCCTCGGACTTCGGGCCCCGCGCCCGAAGCGCCCGCCCCTGGAACGCCCGAAGCGCCGCCGGGGGAGCGGCGGCGCTTCGAGGGGGAACCCCGGGGGAGTGTGGGGATCCCCCGGAGGAGCGAAGGGGCGGGACTCCGGGGCCCTGGGGCCCCGGGCCACGGAAGGCCGTGGCCCGGGGATTCCGGCAGGCCCGGGGATTCCGCCAGTCGGCCAGGGTTACGGCAGGCCGTGGACGTGCGGGCCGACCGCGTTCGACCAGGCGTTGCCGGCCGTCGCGTCCCAGTTCGTCGACCAGGTCATCGCGCCCCGGATGCCCGGGTAGGTCTTCGACGGCTTGAAGGAGCCGCAACTCGTGCCCTTGGCCAGGCAGTCGAGGGCGTTCTTCACGATCTGCGGGTCCACGTAGCCGCTGCCCGCGCCGCGCGTCGAGGCGGGCACGCCGAGGCCGACCTGGGAGGCGTCCAGGCCGCCTTCGAGCTGGATGCAGGCGAGCGCGGTGAGGAAGTCCACCGAGCCCTGGCTGTACACCTTGCCGTCGCAGCCGAGCATCGAACCGCTGTTGTAGTACTGGGTGTTGACCACCGTGAGGATGTCCTTCACGGCGAGCGCGGCCTTGAAGTACTCCGTGCCGGCCGATTGCATGTCGAGGGTCTGCGGCGCCATCGTCAGGACCAGCCCGGAGCCCGCCTTGGCCGACAGCTGGCGCAACGCCTTCGCCAGATAGGTGGAGTTGACGCCGTGCTCCAGGTCGATGTCGACCCCGTTGAAGCCGTACTCCTGCATCAGGCCGTACGCGCTGTCGGCGAACGCGGTGGCGGTCGCGTCGCTGTTGATGGTGACGTTGCCCAACTCGCCGCCCACCGACAGGATCACGGACTTTCCGGCCGCCTTCTTGGCCGCGATGTCGGCCTTGAAGTCGGCGGCCGACGCGTATCCGACGGCCGGGTCGAGGGTGAAGCCGATCCGCCCCGGCGTGGTCGTCGACTCGGCGAACGACACCGCGATGATGTCGTACGCGGACGGCACGTCGCGCAGCTTCTGCACGGTGGCGCCGTTGTTGAAGTTCTGCCAGTAGCCGGTCACGGCGTGCTTGGGCACGGCCGGGCCGGGGCCGGGGGTGCCCGCCTCGGATGTCTTCGCCGCGACCGCCGCCGACTTGGGGGACTCGCCCGCCGCGTTGGAGGCCGTCACCTGGAACTGGTACGTGGTGTTCGCGGCGAGCCCGGTGACGGTGGCCGAGGTGCCGCTCACCGTGGCCGCGAGGGCCCCGTCGCGGTAGACCTTGTAGCCGGTCGCGCCGGAGACCGCGCCCCAGGAGAGGGAGACCGAGGACGCGGTGACGCCGCCCGCGGCGAGCCCGGCCGGAGCGCCCGGGACCGACGGGCCCGGGTCCGTACCGCCGCCGCCGTCGGGACCGAGGACGCTCACGTCGTCGACGGAGTAGGCGGCCGTGCCGTACCACCCGTGCGTGTAGATCTGCACCGACGTGGTGGACGAGCCGGTGGTGAAGGTGGTGGTCAGCTGCTTCCAGGTGCCGCTGTCCGGTGTCCAGGTGGACACGTCGGTGGTGCCCGTGCCGCGGGCGCCGAGGTAGGCGTACCCGCCCTGCACCCACGCGCTCAGCGTGTACGTCGAGCCGGGCTTCACGGTCACGGTCTGGACGCACTCGGCGTTGTCGGCGCCGGCGGGGGTGGCGCGCAGGGCGCCGGTTCCGGTGCGGACGGGCGACGAGACGACGGCGCCGCTGCCGCCGGAACAGGACCAGCCGGTGAGTCC
The DNA here is from genome assembly GCF_040646255.1 of Streptomyces sp. NPDC046203. Taxonomy (NCBI): domain Bacteria; kingdom Bacillati; phylum Actinomycetota; class Actinomycetes; order Kitasatosporales; family Streptomycetaceae; genus Streptomyces; species Streptomyces sp. NPDC046203. Next base: position 254,082 of record NZ_JBEYZX010000005.1, read on the forward strand.
GTTCTCGAAGCCCGCGTTCCGGGCGACATTGATGTCGCCCGCGGCCTGGGCGGCGGTGGCCTGGGCGAATGTGCCCGCGAGGGCGAGTCCGGCGCTGACGGCGAGGGCCAGCGCGGCCCTGGTGGTGCGCTCCACGTGCTGCCTCCGATGGGGGATGGGGGGAGGGGAGGTGCGCGGAACAAGTTGGTCCAGACCAATTGGGTTGTCAAGACCTCTGGCAGAGAAGGGCGTTCGGACCGGAGGTGTGCGGGGGGAGATGTGGCGGGGGCGCGGAGAGGATGCGGACGGGCGTCAACACCCACGAAATTGCCTGAGCTTGGACGATTGTGTGTTCAGTACTCCAGGGGCCTGGATAAAGTGCGGAGGCGGTAACGCCGCAATCGCGGGTAGTGATCAGTGGGGCCGCCGAGGCCGCCGAGGTCACGGGGCTTGCCGGGGTTGTCGGGGTTGCCGTGACCGCGGAGGCCACCGGGGTCAGTGGGGCCGCCGGGCCATCGAGTGGTCGAAGTGGGATTGAGGGATCGAGGGATCGGGGAGCCCGACGTGCCGACAGCGATCGCGGTCACCAGCGCCGACCTGGTGCTGCCGCCGACCGACCCGCAGACACCGCCGGCCGCTGTGCTGCCGGGGCCCGACGCCCGGCCGCTCGACGCCGCGCTCGCCGACGTACGCCAGTTGCTCGACCACCACGGGCATCTGATCGTCGTCTGCCCCGACAGCGCGCCGCCCACCGCCGTCCAGCGCCTCCACGCCGTACGGGCGCTGCTCGAATCCGACCGGATCGCGATCGTCCGCACCGCGCTGCCACCGCTCGGCGCCGCCGTCCTGGTCCGCCAGCTCCGGCAGCTGTCCGCCTGCGACTTCAGCCCCGGCGTCCTCGCCTCCGCCGCCCGGCTGCTCACCCACTACGTCTACGCGGGCGCCGTCCTCGGCTCGGTCGCCAAGCTCGACCACGTACCCGTCGGACTCGGCTCCCACCTCAAGGGCTGGCTGCCCGGCGCCCACTTCGCCGTCCTCGCCGGGCCCACGCCCCAGCTCGTCCGCCTCCCCGGCGGCGGCGGTGGCGGCGGACGCGGCGGACGTGGCGCGCGCGGGGCGGACGGCGAGCAGCTCACCGGCCCCGAGTTCGCCACCGACCTCGTCCTCGCCCGAGGCCAGCTCCAGACCGACTGGCCCACCGCCACCCTCGCCCCGCGCTGGCGGGCCCGCGCCGTGCAGGAGACCGCGCTGCCCGAGTCCTCCGCGCGCTGGTGGGGCACCGGACGCCTGGTCGAGTTCACCGCGTACCTTCCCGACCTGCCCGTCCTGCACCAACTCGTCACGTCCGTACGGCGCGAGACGTGCCACTGGTGCCGGATGGAACTCCTCGGCGACCGCTGCGGCTTCTGCGCCGCACCGCTGACCCGGGGCGAGACCGCCCCACCGGTGCTCACCGCCCCGGCCGCCCGTACGGCCATAGGGCCATAGGGTCCGCCCCTCGCCGAACCCCGCCCCAGAGCCCGCGACTTCAGCTCCGGACCCGAGACCCGGCCCCCGACCCGGACCCGAGGCCCGACCCGTCCCCGCCCCGTCCCGTCCCCGACCGCCCGTCACTCCCCGTCCGTCGCGTCACCCGTTCCCGATCGAGGTAGTACCGGCCATGAACTCCCGCCAGCGCCGCGGCGTCATCCTGCTGCTGCTCTCCGTCCTGTGCGCGCTCGGCGCCTTCGCCGGCGTCCTCACGGTGATCAGCGACGTCAACTCCAAGGTCGGACCCGAGACGACCGCGTACCGGGTCAAGGGCGACATCGAGCCCTACACCCCGCTCGGCCCCGACAAGTTCGAGAAGATAACGATGCCCGAGCGCTGGCTCCCGGCGACCGCCGTCACCGATCTGCGCCGCACCCAGGGCAAGATCGCGGTCACCACCCTCAAGGCGGGCTCGCTGCTGCAGAGCGACATGATCGTCGACCGGCCCGCGCTCGCCCCCGGCCAGCAGGAGATCGCCATCATGATCGACGCGGCGACCGGAGTGGCCGGCAAGATCACCCCCGGCTCCGCCGTCAACATCTACGCCACCTTCTCCGGCGAACGCGGCGGCCAGAGCGCCACCCAGACGCCCCAGTCCAAGCTCATCGTCGCCGGCGCCCGGGTCATCGCCGTCGGCAGGATCACCCCCATCGAGAACCGCGACGACCGAGGCGCCCGTGCCACCGAGGCCGTCCCCATCACCTTCGCCCTCTCCACGGCCGACACCCAGCGCGTCGCCTACGCCGAGTCCTTCGCCCAGCACGTCCGCCTCGCCCTGGTCGCGCCCGGCTCCGCCGCCACACCCGATCCGCGCGATCGCACCTACACGCTCGACAAGGACAAGTGAGGCGCGCCCATGACCACCAGGATCCTGCCCGCGGTCGGCGACCCGGACGCGGCCCGCGCGGTCCTCACCCTCGTCGGACAGCTGCCCGACGCCGAACCCGCCGGGCCCGTCGCCGACTCCACCCAGCTGCTCGACACCCTCGCCGGGCTGGCCGCCGTCTCCCTCGACGAACTGCCCGACGTCGTCCTCGTCCACGAACGCATCGGCCCGGTCCCCGCGCTCGACCTCGTGCGCGAGGTCGCCCTGCGCTTCCCCGCCGTCGGCGTCGTCCTGATCACCGCCGACGCCAGCCCCGTCCTGTTCTCCGCCGCCATGGACTCCGGCGCCCGGGGCCTGGTCACCCTCCCGCTCGGCTACGAGGAACTGGCCAGCCGGGTCCAGGCCGCCGCCCAGTGGGCCGCCGGCGTGCGCCGCCACCTCGGCGGCGCGGGCGAGAGCGGACCGTCCGGGCCCGGCGGCACCCTCGTCACCGTCAGCGGCGCCAAGGGCGGTGTCGGCACCACGCTGACCGCCGTCCAGCTCGCCCTCGCCGCCCGCGCCTCCGGACGCACCGTGGCCCTGGTCGACCTCGACCTCCAGGGCGGCGACATCGCCTCGTACCTCGACGTCCAGTTCCGCCGCTCCGCCGTCGACCTCGCCGCCATCAACGACATCTCGCCCCGGGTCCTCCAGGACGCCGTGTACGTCCACGAGACCGGCCTCAGCCTGCTCCTCGCCCCCGGCGAGGGCGAGCGCGGCGAGGAGGTCACCGAACGCGCCGCCCGCCAGATCGTGCACGCCCTGCGCGGCCGGCACGAGGTCGTCGTCGTCGACTGCGGCTCCCACCTGGACGCGGCCGGCGCCGCCGCGATCGAGACGGCCGACACCGCGCTGCTCGTCACCACCCCGGACGTGGTCGCCGTACGGGCCGCCAAGCGCGTCGTACGGATGTGGGACCGGCTCCAGATCCGCAAGCCGGAGGAGACCACCGTCCTCGTCAACCGGCACCAGCGCACCACCGAGATCCAGCCCGCCCTGATCCAGCGCATCACCGGCACCCGGATCGCGGGCGTCGCCGTCCCCGCCCACTTCAAGGAACTCGCCGCCGTCGTCGACGCGGGGCGGCTGCACGACCTCGACGCGCGGTCGACCGTCAAGCAGGCGCTGTGGCGGCTCGCGGGCGAACTCGGCCTGGTCGCGGCCGCGGCGGCGCAGCCCGGCAAGGAGCCGGCGCGCGGCGGCGACCGGGGCGCGCTCGGCGCGCTGCGGCGGCGCGGGGCAGGGCGCTAGCGATGCCGGGGCCGGGGTCGGGGCCGGTCGGGGGCCGCGTACGGGGGTGGTGTGCGCCGTACGGGGGGCGTGCGCCGCGCGGGGCGTGGCGGGGGCGCGTACGGCCGCGGGGTGCGCGGGGCGACGGCGGGCAGGTGGCCGTCGAGTTCGTCGGCATGCTGCCGCTGATCCTGCTCACCCTGGTGCTGCTGTGGCAGTGCGTCCTGATCGGCTACACGTACACCCTCGCCGGGAACGCGGCCGACGAGGCCGCCCGCGCCGGGGCGGTCGACGGCGACTGCCGGGCGGCGGCGCTGCGGCACCTGGACGGCGCGTGGAAGGCGAAGGCGGCGCCGGACTGCTCGGGGCCGAGCGGGGGGATGTACCGCGCCCGGGTCACCCTGAAGGTGCCCGTGCTCTTCCCGGGCGCCGGCTCGATCCCCTGGGACGTCGTCGGCGAGGCCGCCGCCGTATGGGAGGGAGGGCCGCGATGAGGTTCTTACGCGAAGGAGGGGGCGCCCGGGGACGGGGCCGATGCGCTCGTCCGGCCCGATCCGTGCGACGGGACCGGAGCCGATCCGTGCGCCCGGACCGATCCGTGCGACGGGACCGATCCGTGCGACGGGACCGACCCGTGCGGCAGGACCGACCCGTGCGGCGTGACCGTGGCCGGGACCGGGGCCAGGTCGCCGTCGAGTACCTGGGCTTTCTGCCGATCCTGCTGCTCGTCGGCCTGGCCGGCATCCAGCTCGGCATCATCGCGTACGCCGCCCAGCAGGCGGGCACGGGCGCGCGGGCGGCCGCGCGCGCCGCGAGCGCGGACGACCCGGGCCATGTCCTCCCCGACCCCAGGCCGGCCGGGAAGGCGGCCATGAGCGGCTGGATCGCGCGCCGCAGCGAGGTCGCCGAGTCGGGCGGGGTCGCGACCGTGACCGTCCACATCCCCTCCGTCGTCCCGTTCTGGCACTTCGACGACGTACGCAGGACCGCCACCATGCCCGTGCCCGAGGAGAGACAGCCATGAGCCTGCGGGCCCGTATCAACACCCCCGAGGACGACCGGGCGAACGGCGGCGGGCGGGAGGACGGCCACCTCGTCGCGTCCTTCCGGGCCAAGCTCCTGGAGGAGATCGACCTCACGGAGATGTCGGCGCTCCACGCCGCCGAGCGCCGGGCCCGCCTCGAACGCGTCCTCGGCCACATCATCAGCCGCGAGGGCCCGGTGCTCTCCACGGCCGAACGCGGCCGGCTGATCCGCCGCGTCGTCGACGAGGCTCTCGGGCTCGGCGTCCTCGAACCGCTCCTCGAAGACGCCTCCATCACCGAGATCATGGTCAACGGCCCCGACCAGATCTACATCGAACGGGCGGGCCGGGTAGAGCTGTTGCCGCTGCGGTTCGCCTCCCAGGAACAGCTGATGCAGACCATCGAACGGATCGTGTCCACCGTCAACCGGCGGGTCGACGAGTCCAATCCGATGGTCGACGCCCGGCTGCCGTCCGGCGAACGCGTCAACGTCATCATCCCGCCGCTCTCGCTCACCGGCCCCACGCTCACCATCCGCCGCTTCCCGCGCTCGTACACCCTGCACGAGATGATCGGCCTCGGGTCGATGGACGAGCAGATGCTGTTCCTGCTGGCGGGGCTCGTCCAGGCCAAGTTCAACGTCATCGTCTCCGGTGCCACCGGCACCGGGAAGACCACGCTCCTCAACGCCCTGTCCGGGCTCATCCCCGAGGGCGAGCGGATCATCACCATCGAGGACTCCGCCGAACTCCAGCTCCAGCAGCCCCATGTCATCCGGCTGGAGTCCCGGCCTCCGAACATCGAGGGACGTGGCGCGGTCACCATCCGCGACCTCGTCCGCAACTCCCTGCGGATGCGGCCCGATCGCATCGTCGTCGGCGAGGTGCGCGGCGGCGAGACCCTGGACATGCTCCAGGCCATGTCCACCGGCCACGACGGCTCGCTGGCCACCGTGCACGCCAACTCGGCCGAGGACGCGCTGATGCGGCTGCAGACCCTCGCGTCGATGGCGGAGGTGAAGGTGCCCTTCGAGGCGCTGCGCGACCAGATCAACAGCGCCGTCGACGTCCTCGTGCAGCTCACCCGCCACCCCGACGGCACCCGCCGGGTCACGGAGATCGCGATCCTCGCCTCCAGCGGGCGCGAACGCTATCTCCTCGCCACCGTCAGCCGTTTCCACGCCCGGCCGCTGGCGGCGGACGGGCGGGTGTACGGCGAGTTCGTCCACCATCCGCTGCCGCGCCGCGTCGCGGAACGGCTCTACATGGCGGGCCAGCCGCTGCCCCAGGCGTTCGGCGTGGCGGCGGACGACGCCCAACTGGCCGTCCGGGAAGCGAAGTAGCGCCATGAGGACGGACGGCCGAGCGGCCGGAAAAACCGGCGAGACGGGCATGGCCAGTCGGGCCGGAAGGAACCGCACGTACGAGAACGGGAAGAAAGGGCAAGGACGGTGAACCCGACTCTGCTGACCGCGGGCGTGGCGCTGGGCGCCTGTGTTCTCGCCGTCGTCGGCGTCCAGTTGTACGCGAGCGGCGCGGCGCAGCGGGACGCGCTGATCGCCCGTCTCTCCCGGTCCGCCGGAGAGCACGACGGGGATACGGGCCGGCGCGGCCGGCCGTTTCGCGGCGTCGACCGCCGGGTCCGGCGGACCGCGCTCGGGCGCGCGCTCGAACGACGTATCTCCGCCACGGGGTTGGAGGTGACGCCGGGCGAGTTCGTGGTCTACATGGCCGTCGCGGTGGCCGTCCTGTGGGCCACCGGACAGGCGCTGCTCTCCTCGTTCTTCGGACCGCTGTGCGGCTTCCTCGGCGTGTGGATCGCGCTGGGATTCCTCAACTGGCAACGGCAGAAGCGCATCGAGAAGTTCATCAACCAGCTTCCCGAGCTCTCCCGCATCCTCGCCAACGCCACGCAGGCCGGTCTCGCCCTGCGGATGGCCCTCTCGCTCGCCGCCGACGAGATGGAGGCCCCGGCCGGCGACGAACTGGAGAAGGTCGCCCAGCAGCTCGCCGTCGGCACCTCCATCGACGACGCCCTCGGCGAACTCGCCGACCGGCTCCCGTCCCGTGAACTCGTCGTCCTCGTGACGACGTTGGTCCTCGCCAACCGGGCCGGCGGCACCGTCGTCTCCTCGCTGCGCAACCTCACCGAGACGCTGGAGGAACGCAAGGAGACCCGGCGCGAGGTCCGCACCCAGCTGTCGCAGGTGAGCATGACGGCGTACTCCGTCCCGGTCATCGGCATCGGCTCCCTGCTGCTCATCGACAACATGCAGCCCGGCGCACTCGACCGGATGACCGGCTCCGGCATCGGCCAGATCGCGGTGATCGCCGCCTTCGCGCTGTACGCCGTCGGGTTCGTCGTCATCCGCCGTGTCGCCAAGATCGACGTGTGAGGGCGTGACCGCCATGGATCTCCTGCTGGCCCTCCTCGCGGGCCTGTCCGTCGCCGGCGCCGCCTACGGCATCCGCCTCTACCGCGCCGACGCCAAACTGCCCGCCGACCTCCAACTCGCCCTGGAAGTCGGGGCCACCCGCACCGGCGCCGTCTACTCGGCCGTCGACCGCCTCGGCATGCGCTGGTCGCCCGCCGTCCTGCGGCTGATGGGTCCCAAGCGGGTCGACTCGGTACGCCGCCGCATCGACCTCGCCGGCAACCCCGGCGGTCTCACCCTGGACCGATACGGTGCCCGGCGCGCCGTCTACGGAGCCCTCGGCGTGATCGGCGGACTCCTGATGGTGGTGCGCGGCTCGTACCTCGTCGCGCTCCTCCTCTTCGCCTTCGGCGCCTTCTGGACCGAGGTCGGCATCTGGTCCGCCGTCCGCATCCGCAAGGACCAGATCGAACGGACCCTGCCCGACTTCCTCGACGTCCTCGCCGTCGTCGTCTCCGCCGGACTCGGCTTCCGGCAGGCCCTCGAACGCGTCGCCGAGAAGTACGAAGGCCCGTGGGCCGACGAACTGTCCATCACCCTGCGGCAGATGGACATGGGCGTCAGCCGCCGCGAGGCATTCGACGCCCTGCGCCGGCGCAACGACTCCGAGCAGGTCGCCCAGTTCGTCACCACCCTCCAGCAGGGCGAGGAACTGGGCGCGCCCATCGTCGACACCCTCATCCAGATCGCCAACGACATGCGCCGCACCGACGCGCAGAACGCGCGGCGCAAGGCGGCGAAGGCCGTCCCCAAGGCCACCATGGTCATCACCACGCTCATGGTCCCGGCCACGATGATCCTGCTCGGCGCGGGCCTGTTCCTGGGCACCGGCACCGACTTCGGCTCGATCACGGGCGAGTGAGGGGACGGCCGATGACCCTGCGCATCCTGGTGGTGAGTGCCAACCCGGTGGTACGGGCAGGCCTCGCCGTCCTCCTCGGCGCCTGCCCCGACCTCGACGTCACGACCACCGCGGCCGGCGACCCCCGCCACGCCCTGACCGAGACCCGCCGCACCGCCCCGGACCTCGTCCTCCTCGACGGCCTCCCGGAAGCCCTCCCCCGGCTCACCGCCCTGGCCCCGGTCGTCCACCTCACCCACACCCCGGCGGAGGGCGCGGGATGCGCGGGACGGCAGCTCGTCCACGGGAGGTTCGAGGTCGCGGACCTCTTGAGGGTGATACGAGAAGCTGCGACTGCACATACTGGCGCTGGCTCAACTGTCACGAATATACTGCGCTTCAGAAATTCTACTTCGCGAGTGCAACGATTCGGTCTGAGTGCGAGGGAGGTGGAGGTGATGGACCTGATCGCGTCCGGCATGACCAACCAGCGCATCGCCGCCACCTGCTCGATCTCCGAGAAGACCGTCAAGAACCACATCAACCGCATCTTCGCCAAGCTCCACAGCACCACCCGCGGTGAGGCCATCGCCTCCTGGCTCGGCACGAGGACGGCGTCATGACGCCGACTACGCACGGTCATTGGGCCTACGGACCCTGTGACCCACCCCTCCCCCCGGCGTACCCTGCCCCCGCCGGACTCGGCACGCACACGCAGTCATCCGGAGGGGAACCCCATGAACGACGCACTCCTGAAGGCCCTGACCAAGGCCAGGGTCCACGCGGCCGGTCGGCCGGGAAGACGGGCCGGCGACCGCGGACAGACGGCGGTCGAGTACCTGGGGATCATCGTGGTGGTGGTGGCGATCATCGTTGCGATCACGGGTACGGACATCGGGCAGACGATCAAGACGGCCATCGCGGACAAGATCGCCGAACTGATCGGCTAGTGCTCCGGGCCAGGGGTGGGGACAACGGTCAGGCATTTCCCGTCTACATCACCGTGGTGGCGGGCCTTCTCTTCCTCGCGTTCGTCTACTTCGCGGTCGGCCAGGCGGCCGCCGTCCGGAACGGGGGCCAGACCGCCGCGGACGCGGCCGCTCTGGCGGCCGCGCAGGACGCCCGGGACCAGCTGCGGGACGGCTGGCTCCGTGTCATCGGGGAGCCGGACCAGTGGGGCGACTATCTGAACGGCGAGGAGTACGACTCCTCCCGGGCCTGCGACAAGGCGGCGTGGTTCGCGGCCGAGAACGGCTCCTCGCTCGACGGTCCGTGCGAGGCCGGACCGGGCCGCGGGGGAGAGGAGTTCCACGTGCGGATCCGCACGAACCACTCCGTGGGCCGATCGAGTGTGCCCGGCACCGAGGGGCAGCACGCCAAGGCGACGGCGACCGCCGTCCTCGAACCGCTCTGCTCCTTCACCCCGCCCGAGCAGACGCCTCCGCCGTCACCCACCACACTCCCGCCGTCACCGGAGCCGACCGCGACACCGAGTCCCGAACCGACACCGATCACCGGACTCCGCTGCCGCGGTGTCGACTGGACGATCGATCCGGAACTACCACGGCTGCCGAGCGCGGCCGATCTCTTCACCGTCCGACTGGTCGACTGATGAACGAAGGACCTCGTTTCCCCATGAGCGTGCGGCACGCAAAGCAGATCGGCAGAGGAATCGCGACAGCGGCCCTGGCCACCGGACTGATCCTCGGCCTCTCGGGCTGCGGCGGCGACGAGAAGCCGGCCCAGGACGACAAGCCGGCGAAGAGCAGTTCACCTGCCAAGGCCGAGGGCGGGTCCGATGGACAGCAGCCGTCGCAGACGCAGGAGCCGGCCGAGGTGCTCGGCACCCTCACGGGGCAGAACGGATTCGAGCTGACCGTCACCTCGGCCGAGCGTGACACCGGAGGGTTCATCACCGTCAAGGGTGCGCTGAAGAACACCGATGGCAAGACCCGCTCCATTCCCGTGGGGATGCAGGGTGACGAGACGGAAGTGGTGAAGCACGGCAATTCGCTCGGCGGCGCCACGCTCCTGGACGGCCCGAGCAAGAAGCGCTACTACGTGCTGCGTGACACGGACGGCCGGCCCCTGACCACCACGGGGCTGACTGTCATGAAGGCGGGCGCCTCCGTCCCCGTCTTCATGCAGTTCCCCGCCCCGCCCGCCACCACCACCGAGGTCTCCCTCCAGCTCCCCACCTTCACCCCCGCCACCATCAAGCTCTCCTGAGGGTGCAGCCATGACCTCGACGACGACATCCCGCCGCCTCGCCGCCCTCACGGTCACCGTGCTGCTCCTGGCCGGGACCGCCGGGACCGCGCGGGCCGACGATCCGCCCGGGTCCGTGTCCGCCGGTGCGCCGTTGCCCGCCATCGACACCAAGTCGCCCGCGCTGATGCTGCCCGACGGGGCGACGCTCGCACCGCCCAAGGTGCTCGACATCAAGCAGATCGTCGAGGAGCAGGGCGGTGAGGAGCGGCGCGAGGACACCAATGTGGACGTGACGTTCGCGCTCCAGGCCGAGGTGCTGTTCGGCAAGGACAGTGCCAAGCTCAGCTCCTCCGCCAGCTCCCGGATCGCCGCCATCGCCGCGGAGATCAAGAAGCAGGGGTCCGGGCGGGTCCGGGTGTTCGGGTTCACCGACAACCTGGGGACGTACCAGCACGGGCTGAAGCTCTCCAAGGAGCGCGCCGACGCCGTGCAGCGGGAGCTGGCCAAAGGGCTGGACCCGGAGACGACCTTCGACATCCGCGGGTACAGCGAGGACTATCCGATCGCCGACAACTCCACCGAGGAGGGCCGCCGCAAGAACCGCCGTGTCGAGGTCTCCTTCCCCCGCACCTCCGGAGGGTGAGGTTCAGTCCGAGTCCGAGCCCAATTCCGAGTCCGAGCCCGACGCCGTCAGTGCAGCCAGTGCCATGCGGATGGTGGCCGTCATACGGCCCGGGTGGTCGAAGACCTCGCGTGCCGTGAAGCGCAGCACGCGGCGGACGCCCGGGCAGTTCTGGAGGTCGTTGAAGCGGCGGACGTCGCGCTCGTGGGCCGCGCGGCTGCCGTGATACGCGAAGCCCTCGATCTCGACGACCAGCCCGGCGTCCCGGAAGTAGAAATCGGGGTGCAGGGCCCGGCCCGCCGGGGTGCGCAGGGCCGGCTGAGTCTCCGGGCACAGGCCCGCGTCGCCCATCCGCAGCCGGGCCACGGTCTCGGCGGGGGAGCCGCAGCCGGGCACCGCCAGCGGTAGCCAGCGGCGGGCCGCGGGGCCGCCCGCGCGGCGCGGCGCGGCGAGCTCGACGGCCAGCTCCTCGGGCCGGACCAGCGGCGGGCGGCGCAACGCGCCCACCTGACGGTGGGACAGGGCCGAGTCCGCGACGACCACGGCGGCTTCCCGCCCCTCCGCCGCCCGTATCAGGTCGCCGACCGTGCGCGCCGGGGTCGTCACCCGCAGCCCGCGCCGCCGCCCGCAGTCCCGGTCGGCCAGCCGGGACGTGACGTACACACGTATGCCGCCCTCCCCGGCTCTGCCGCCCCTCCTCCCGCCGCTCCCACGGGCGGTGAACTCCAGCGGATCCTCCCTGCCCCCGCCGTTTCCCCCGCCCGCGCCGCTTCCCCCGCCTCCCGGCCCCCGCAACGACTCGATGCGATGCAGCGCCGCCGCCGTGCGGTGACTGCACACCAGGTCCGGACGCAGCAGCTGCGCCGCCCCCGCCCGCACCCGCCAGTCGACCTCCTTGCCCGGGACCGCCCACACGCCCCGGCACACCTGCTGCCAGCCATCCGCCCGCAGCCGCGCCGCGAGCCGCCTCGCCGGCCAGCCCGCGGCCATCGCCCACGCCGTGAGCAGCACCCCGCCCCTGGCGAGCCTCCACAACTCGTACATACGCCCAACGATCCACGGAAGGAGGACACTTCGCCAGCCCTGTGGAAAACCTGGCGAAAGGCGGCGTCAGGAAAGTGCAAAAGTGTGGGAAACGGACGAGAAGGACGTCCGGAGCGGGGCATTCTGATGTGCGGAGCTCCCCCTACTCGCACCGCACCAGCGCCTCCGAAACGGTCAGCCGATGACTTCCCCCACCCACACGACCACCCGCACGACCATCCCCTCGGCCACCCTCACCTCCTCGGCCACCTCCCTCCCCACGGCCGTCCCCACCTCCACCACGGCCGCCCCCACCCCCGCGAGCACCCCCACCCCCGGCGTCCGACTGGTCGGCGACCTCGTCACGTACGTCCCCGGGCTCCGCACCGCCTACGACGCGCACCTCGTCGCCCAAGGCCGCGTCCAGCCCCACGTCTTCTTCTGGGACGTCGTCCAGGCCACCGTCCACTCTTTCCTCGCCGACCCCTTACTCCCCGGCCGGCAGGGCGGCGCCGACTGGCAGCGCACCCTCGACTTCCTGGAGGCGCAGAGCCGCCTCGGCGTCGTCGGCATCGACGAGGTCATCATCACCTCGTTCCTCGGCGACCTGCCCCACCCCCACGAGCCGGGCCACCCCCTCGTCCGGCAGCTCGGCCCCGTGATGGCCGCCCGCTTCCACCATCTGCGACCCGGCGGCTGATAATCGGGCGCATGTCCCGCGCCACCCCCCACGCCCCGCCCGCCGCCCCCACGCCGTCGCCGCCGGCCGCACGCCCCGGACCCCTGTCCCTCCCAGGACTCCGGGCTCTCCCCGTCCCCTGGGCCGCGCTCGCCGGCTACGCCGCCACTCGTGTCCTCGGGCTCCTGGCCCTCACCCTCACCGCGGCGGCCACCGGCAAGGACGGGTGGCACCGGCTCAGCGGGCGCTGGGACGCGGTCTGGTACACGCGGATCGCCGAACACGGTTACGGCTACCAGGTCACCCTCCCCGACGGCGGCGTCCACGCCGACCTCGCCTTCTTCCCCCTCTTCCCCGCCCTCGAACGAGCCCTCGCCACCGTCTCGCCCCTCGACGCCGCCACCGCCGGCCTGCTCCTGTCCTGGGCCGCCTCGCTCGCCGCCGCCTGGGGCATCTACGCGGTCGGCGCGCACGCCCTGGGCCCCCGCACCGGCGTCGTCCTGGCCGTCCTGTGGGGGGCGTACCCGACGGCGTTCGTGCAGTCGATGGCGTACACCGAGACGCTGTTCACGGCCCTCGCCGCCTGGTCGCTGTACGCGGTGCTGCGCGACCGCCGGCTCCTCGCCGGAGCCCTGTGCGTCCTCGCGGGGCTCACCCGCCCGACCGCCGCCGCGCTGATCGCCGCGATCGGGATCGCCGCCCTGGTCACCGCCGTGCGGGAGCGCCGGCTGCGCGCTCCCGTCGTGTTCGGCGCGCTCCTCGCGCCGCTCGGCTGGTTCGCGTACATCGTGTACGTCGGCGTCCGCCAGGGCAGCGCCACCGCCTACTTCGACGTCCAGGCCGGCTGGGGCAACTCCATCGACGGCGGTGTGGCGCTGGCCCGCTTCATCATCGGCCTGCCCTGGCCCGCCGCCCTCGGCCTGTGCGCCGCGCTCGCGCTCCTGGCCTGGCTGGTCGTGCTGTGCGTGCGGCAGCGGCAGCCGCTGCCGCTGCTCGTGTACACCATCACCGTCGTCGTGATCTCGCTCATCGGCGCCGCCTACTTCGGCTCCCGGCCACGCCTGATGATGCCCGCGTTCGGCCTGCTCCTGCCGCCCGCCGCCGCCCTGGCCCGGCTCCGCACCCGTACCGCCGTGCCGGTCCTCGCCGGGTTGGCGCTGGCCTCCGCCGTGTACGGGGCGTTCACGCTCCTCGGCTCGGGCCCGCCCTGACGGTCACGGTCACGGTCGCTCCGGGCCCGGTCCCGGTCCCGGGCCCGAGCCGGTCCCGTCCCGGCCGTCACGGCTCCACGGCCACCGTCACACCGGGCACGAGGCCCCAGCCCGCCATCGCCCCGCCCGCCGCCTCCAGGACGTGCCGCCCGCGCAGCCGCACCAGACCCAGCCGGCCCGGCCGCATCGTCACCACGTCGAGGACGGTGAGCGAGCGGTCGAGATAGGCGATGTCGAGGGTGAAGCGCATCCCGAAGGTGTGGATGCTGTTCGTCGGGGTGATGAGCAGCGCGCCGTCGATCCCGTCCCGGCCGAGCAGCCCCCGCCGCCGGGCCCGGTACGACGCCGCGATCTCCAGCGGCACCACCCCGCCCGGCGTCCGAAGCAGTCCGGTCCCGTCCCGCCAAGTCCTCCCCATGCGCCCGACACTAGCCCTAGGGTCGGCCCGTGGACGCCCTGTCGCTCGCCCTCACCGCTGCCGCCGCCCTGTGGGGCGCCGCGGCCGGGCTGCTCGTGCCCCGGGCCGCGTACCGCTTCTCCGTCGCCCCCGAGGAACCCTGGCGGCCGGCCTGCCCGGCCGGCCACCCCTTCGCGGGCGGCCCGGCCCGCGGC